>DAOULG010000158.1:0-18803 GCA_034420495.1 Dehalococcoidia bacterium | reverse complement strand
GGAGGGCGGTCGCGTCGTCGCCGGTCGCACCGGCCAGCAGGCACCCGACCGGTCGCCCGCCGGCCGCGGAGACGATCGGGGCCGCTTCCCCGGGCGGCCCGGCGTGGATGAGGGCGGCCGCCCCGGCACCGGCGGCCGCGCGGGCCTCCGCCTCGCCCTCGACCAGCGCCACCACGACGACCGCGGGCTCGGCGGGCTCGGCCGCCCGCCCGAAGCCGATGGCCCCGGGTCGCGGCCGGGCCGTGCGGCGGGCGAGCTCTCGCAGCCTGCTCATGATCGCTCCTGGGTGCACCGATCCGTCCGGGGAGGGGACGCAAGCTGTGGAGCCGGCGGGGGGACTCGAACCCTCGGCCTGCTGTTTACGAAACAGCTGCTCTGCCACTGAGCTACGCCGGCGAGGCTCCCATGCTATCACCTGACGCGGCCGGCCCCGAGCCTGCGGGAGCCCGGTTCGCCACGCCGCCGCCGCGGCTCCGCGGTCCCCGTCCGGCGAGCATCTGCTGCACCGTCACGAGCCCGGCGGGCGCGCTCCCTCGCCCGCCCGGACCGGGTCTCCGGATCGCGCTGGTGCGGACCCGGACGAGGCGGATCGCCCCCGGCCGGTGTGGCGCGCGATCGTGGTCGGGGGCGAGAGCCGCGGCGTCGCGCCGCCCTCTCGCCCCGGGGCTTCGGCGCATCACGGCCGTCCCGTCGCACCGCGTGCGACCCCTCCGCCCGCGGTGCGCAGGGCGGTCGCGAGCTCGGAGGCGGCGTCGCGCGCGTCTGAGAAGAGCATGAGCGTGTTCTCGCGGGCGAAGAGCGGGTTCGGGATGCCGGCGAAGCCCGGGCGGAGCGAGCGCTTCACGACCACGACCGCCTGCGCCCGGTCGACGTCGAGAATGGGCATGCCCGCGATCGGGAGCGACGGATCGCTCTCGCGCGCCAGCGGGTTGACGACGTCGTTCGCGCCGAAGACCAGGACGACGTCGGTGCGGCGGAACGTCGGGTTGACCTCCTCCATCTCGCGGAGCTGCTCGTAGGGGACGTCCGCCTCCGCCAGCAGCACGTTCATGTGACCGGGCATCCGGCCCGCCACGGGATGGATCGCGAACTCGACCTCGGCGCCCCGCTGCTCGAGCAGCGCCGCCAGATCCTGCACGGCGTGCTGCGCCTGCGCGACGGCCAGGCCGTAGCCGGGCGCGACGACCACGCGCCGCGCGGCGCCGAGCAGCATCGCGACCTCCTCGACGGAGGCCGACTTGACGCGGCCGGCGTAGAGATCGTCGCTCTCCGCCTCCGAGGCGACCTCGGAGCCGACGCCGGCGAACATGACGTTCGCGAGCGAGCGGTTCATCGCCCGGGACATCAGCGCCGTGAGGATGAAGCCGGCCGCGCCGACGAGCGATCCGGCGATGATCAGCACGCTGTTGTTGAGGACCCAGCCGTGCCCGGCCGCGGCGAGCCCCGAGTAGGCGTTGAGCAGCGAGATCACCACCGGCATGTCGGCCCCGCCTATCGGGATGACCAGCAGGACGCCGAGCAGGGCCGCCGCGCCGAGCAGGAGCCAGAAGGGAAGCGAGGGATCCGAGTCGGCGATGAGCCAGGCGGCGAGGGCGAGGCAGATGGCCGCCAGCGCGGCCTTGAGCAGGTGCTGACCCGGCAGCAGGACCGGCCGCTCGGCTACGAGGCCCTGCAGCTTCCCGAAGGCGACGGCGCTTCCCGTGAGCGAGACGCCGCCGATGAGGCCGGAGGCGGCGGCCGCCACGGTGAACTGGAAGCCGACCTCCTCCACGAAGCCGCCCTTGAGCGCCTCCTCGAGCGCGGCGCCGACCGCGAGCGCGGAGGCGCCGCCTCCGAAGCCGTTGAAGACCGCCACCACCTGCGGCATCGCCGTGAGCGGTGAGCGGTAGGCCATGACGGCGCCCACCAGCGCGCCCAGGACGATCCCCGCGAGGATCACTTCGAAGCTCACGATGCGGCGGTCGGTGAGGGTGACGAGGATCGCGATGAGCATCCCCGCCGACCCCAGGAGGTTCCCGCGCACGGCGGTGCGCGGGTGCGACATCTCCTTCAGCGCCCAGATGAAGAGGACGGCGGCCGCCAGGTAGAAGAGCTCGATCCAGGCGGCGCCCAGCTCAGGCACGCTCGCCCCGGTCCCGGAACATCGAGAGCATGCGGTGGGTCACGAGAAAGCCGCCGACGACGTTCGCCGTCGCCATCGCCACGGCGAGCAGCCCCAGGATCGTCGTCAGCAGGGTGAGCTGTGCGCCCGCCGTGACGAGCGTCCCGACCAGCGTGATCCCGGAGATCGCGTTCGCCCCCGACATCAGCGGCGTGTGCAGCAGCGGGGGCACCTTGGTGATCACCTCGTAGCCGACGAAGAGCGCCAGCACGAAGATCGTGAGCGCTGCGACGAAGACCTCCATGCGCTACTCCCTCCCGGCGGCCTCCGGGGCAGGCGGCGGCAGCCCGAGCTGCTCGCGCACGCGCGGGTGCACGACCTCGCCTCCGCGGCAGACCAGCGTCCCGCGCACGATATCGTCGCCCGCGTCGAAGGGCGGCTCGCCCTCCCGCAGCCCGTGCTCCAGGAAGGAGGCGATGTTGCGCGCGTACATGTGGCTCGCGTCGAAGGGGGCGCCGGAGGCGAGGTCGCGCGGGCCCAGGACCGTGACGCCGCCGGCCTCCACCCGCTCCCCGGGGCGCGTCTGCTCGCAGTTGCCGCCCCCCGAGGCGGCGAGGTCGACTATCACCGAGCCCGGGCGCATGCGCGCGACCGCCGCGGCGGTCACGAGCAGCGGCGCGGCGCGCCCCGGAACGGCCGCCGTCGTGATCACGACGTCGCTCTCGGCGATCACGCCCTCGAGGAGCGCGCGCTGGCGGGCGTAGAACTCCGCGTCCATCGCCCGTGCGTAGCCCTCCCGGTCTCCGGAGTCGGCGGCGTCGAGCCCGAGGTCGACGAAGCGCGCCCCGAGGCTCTCCACCTGCTCCGAGACGTCCGGCCGGACATCGTAGGCCGAGACGACGGCGCCGAGTCGCCGCGCCGTCGCGATCGCCTGAAGTCCCGCGACGCCGGCGCCGATGACGAGCACGCGCGCCGGCGTCACCGTGCCGGCCGCGGTCATCATCAGCGGGAAGAGACGACTGAGCTCGGAGGCCGCCAGCAGCACCGAGCGGTAGCCCGCGATCGTGGCCATCGAGGTGAGGGCGTCCATCGGCTGCGCGCGGCTCACCCGAGGCAGGAGTTCGAGCGCGAGGGCGCTCACGCCCCGCTCGGCCAGAGCCGCGATGCCGGCTGCGTTCCCCAGCGGATCGAGCAGCCCGACGAGCGTCTGGCCGGCCCGGAGCCCGTCGAGGTCCCCCGGCCCGCCCGGAGGACCGATGCGGACGACCACGTCCGCCCGCTCGAGGATCTCGCCGGCGCTCCCGGCGAGCCGGGCGCCGGCCTCCCGGTAATCCTCGTCGGCGAGGCCGGCCCCGCGGCCGGCGCCGCGTTCGACGAGTACCTCCCAGCCGCGCGCGGCCAGTCGGGGAACGACGCTCGGGACGAGCGCCACCCGTCGCTCGCCCCCCGCCGACTCGTCAGCGACGCCGACGATCACCCGCTCGTACCCCGGCTTCCCCGCGCGCGGATTCTAGAGATCCCGGCGGCGGAAGACGGTGAAGGCCGCCGCGACGCCGAGCGCGCAGGCGAGTCCGTAGGTGCCGACGACCGCGACGGTGCGCCACGGCGCCGTCTCGCCGCGGAACGTTGCGGCGAGATCGGTGAAGACGCCCCAGCCGCTGAGCCAGGAGAGGCCGACGACGTAGAGCACGCCGCCCAGGAGGGCGGACGCGGCGAGCGCGATCAGCGCCGAGAAGTACGAGTTGTGCAGGACGGCCGAGAGGGCCATGGCCGCCGCGAGCACCGAGAGCAGCACGGAGATCACCATCAGCGCGCCGCTCACCACGCCCGCCGTCGACGTGTCGGTCTCGGAGGAATAGCGGACGATGAGGTGGGCGAAGGGGGCCAACACCACCGCGAGCACGACGAGGGCGGTCGCCAGGCGCGAGGTCACCTTGGCGGCGACGTACTCGGTGCGCGTCACGGAGCGGGCGAGGATCGAGTCGGAGGCGATCGCCGCCTCGCCGGAGATAGAGGTGCCGCCGACGACGGCCACGGCGAGGGCCGAGACCGGCGCGAGGATCAGCGCGGCGTAGACCGCGAGCGTCTCCGACGCCTTCTCCTCCTGGCTCGCGGCGACGGCGACGAAGAAGAGCGCCGCGAGCACGAGCACCGCGATCCAGATCCGCAGGAGCCACGAGTACGCGAGCAGGACGACGTCGTAGCGAAGGATGGCGAGGTAGGCCTGCACGGGGGTCCTCTCCGGGTGCTCCCGTCGCCCCGGTGCTCAGCGGGCCCGGGGACCGCGGCTGCGCATCATCCGGTCTCGACCGAGAGGGGCTGATCCGCCTCCGGCGCGCGCTCGCGCGCGAGGGGCGACAGCGCCTCCCCGTCGTGGCCGGGGCCCTCCTGCGACGCCGACCATGCGGCGAGGCGCTGGATGCCGCGCGAGCGGTCCTCCTCCAGGCGGTGGAGGAAGGCGTCCTCGATCTCGTCCGCCCCGGTGTTGAGGTGGAGAAGCTCGACGCCGGTCCTGCCGATGAGCTGGAGCACGCGCCGGACGTACTCCTCGAGCGGGTGCGTCCCCAGGAAGGTGATGCGGAACTCGCTCCCCATGCGCTGCCAGCTGAGCGAGGAGTACTCGTCGAGCGTCGGCACCTGCTCGGCGAAGGCGGCGACGTCGCCGTCGAGCTCGAGCGAGATCGTCCCCTGCCGGGCCAGGCGCCGCATCTCGGACATGGGTCCCGTGTAGATGAGCCGGCCCTCCGAGATGATGCCGACATCGGTGCAGACGCGCTCCACGTCGCTCAGGATGTGGGTCGCGATGATGATCGTCCGATCGCGGCCGGCGATCTGGCGGATCGACTCGATGATCTGCTTTCGTCCCGAGGGGTCGAGGCCCGAGGTCGGCTCATCGAGGATGAGCAGCTCGGGATCGTTCATCAGCGCGGCGGCTATGCCCACGCGCGTGAGCATCCCGGTGGAGAAGCCCTCGAGCCGCTGCGAGGCGGCGGCCGTGAGGTCGACCGCCTGCAGCAGGCGGGCGAGCTGGATCTTGGCGCGCTCGCGGGGCATCCCCAGGATGCTGCCGACGAACTCCAGGTAGCCGATCGGCGTCTGGTGGCGCGGGAAGGTCGGGTTGGTGGGGAGGAAGCCGATGCGTCGCCTCAGGTCGGCGCGCTCGGGCGTCATCGTCTCGCCGAGCACGGAGAGCCGCCCGGCGGTCGGGCGCTGCAGCCCCAGCAGCAGGCGGAAGGTCGTCGACTTGCCGGCGCCGTTGGGTCCGACCAGGCCGTAGACCGTCCCCTTCTCCACGCGCATGGTGAGCGCGTTCAGCGCGATGTAGCGCTTCTGGTAGATCTTCGTGAGGTCGGTGGTCTCGACGACCGCCACGGGTCTCCTCCTGGCTCCCGGTTCGGGTCTGCGGATCTTAGCAGCGTCCGCCGCGGGCTCGAGCGACCGCCCGCTCGGCCGCGCCCCGGTACACTTCGCCCATGCAGCGCGTGCTCCTGGTCTCCGACAGCGCCGTCCACGTGGCCGTGGCGGAGAGCGTCCTCCGCGCGGAGGGCCTCCTGCTGCGCCACGAGACCTCGCTCCCGGGCGGGCTCGCGGTCGCCCGTGAGTGGCGGCCGGCGCTCGTGATCCTGGATCTGGCCGTCCCCCTGGAGCGGGACGGCGCGCACGCCGAGCCGGCCCTCGCCGGCCGCGTGGGGGCCGCCTCTCAGGCGCGTCTCGCGCGCCGGGCGAAGCTCACCCCGGCGGGCCTGGGGGCGGTGCTGCGGGATCCGGCGATCGACGGGCAGACGCCCGTCCTCGCCATCGCGCAGCCGGAGCAGGTGGGACTGCTCCGCCCTGACGCCGACCTCGACGACTTCGTGCTCGCGCCGCTCGACGACGAGGAGTTGCGCGTGCGCGTGCTGCGCGCGCTGGCCCGCGCCGGCGGCGAGGGCGGGAGCGTGCTCAGGCGCGCCGGCGTCGTCATCGACCTCGAGCGCTACACGGTTACCGTCGACGGCGAGGTCGTCGACCTCACCTACAAGGAGTACGAGCTCCTCGCCTTCCTCGCCGGGAACCCCGGTCGTCCCTTCACGCGGGAGGCGCTGCTCGACCGCGTCTGGGGCTATGACTACTACGGCGGCGCGCGCACCGTGGATGTCCACGTGCGCCGCATTCGCTCCAAGATCGAGGGGCGCCGCCAGTACATCGAGACCGTGCGCAACGTCGGCTACCGCTTCGTCGAGCTCTGATCCCGGGGGGCCCCGGCTCGCCCGGCCGGAAACATCTCCGAAACAACGAGGTAACGCCCGGGAAACGGCCGCTCCCTATCCTCGGGTGGCCGCGTCGGGGGCGGGCTCATCCGCCCGCCCGCGGGACGGCGGCGGCCACACTGGAACGAGCGTCAGAAGGAGGAGCGCGGGTGGGCTACGACGAGGTCAGGAAGCTGATGGATGATCGCGGCGTGCGCCGAGTGGAGCTGCGCGTCACGGACCTCTTCGGCCGCTGGCAGCAGTTCGCGATCCCGGCGGAGAGGTTCACCTCCGGCCTGCTCACGGCCGGGCAGGGCTTCGACGGATCCTCGCTGCGGGGCTTCCAGGAGATCCAGGACTCCGACATGCTGCTGATGCCGGACATCGAGACGGCGGTCTACGACCCGATGTCCTCGTCCCAGGTGCCGACGCTCGCCGTGATCTGCGACGTCGCCGACCCGATCACGCGCTCGACCTACTCGCGCGACCCGCGGCATATCGCCCAGAAGGCCGAGGAGTACCTCCGCTCGACCGGCATCGCCGACACGGCCTACTTCGGCCCGGAGAGCGAGTTCTTCATCTTCGACGACGTCCGCTACGAGCAGTCGCAGGGCACCGCCTTCTACCACCTCGACTCGGTGGAGGCGCACTGGAACAGCGGCCGCGACGAGGAGCCGAACCTCGCCTACAAGATCCCGGGCAAGGAGGGCTACTCGCCGGTCGCCCCCTTCGACACCCTCGCCGACATTCGCTGGGAGATGCACGAGGCGATGGAGGCGGTCGGGATGAGCACCGAGGTCGGCCACCACGAGGTGTCGACGGCCGGCCAGGGTGAGATCGCGACCCGCTACGCCACGCTCACGCGCCGGGGCGACTTCAACCAGTGGTACAAGCACATCGTCCGCAACGTCGCGAAGCGCCACGGCAAGGTCGCGACCTTCATGCCGAAGCCGATCTTCGGCGACAACGGCACCGGGATGCACACCCACATGTCGCTGCGCAAGGGCGGCGAGCCGATCTTCTTCGACGCCAACGGATACGCCGGGCTCTCCACCCTCGCGCGCCACTACGTGGGCGGGCTGCTCCGGCACGCGCCGTCGGTCCTCGCCTTCGCGGCGCCGACGACGAACTCCTACAAGCGGCTGGTGCCTGGCTTCGAGGCGCCGGTGAACCTGGTCTACTCGATGCGCAACCGCTCGGCCGCGGTGCGCATCCCGACCTACGATCTCTCGGCGGAGGCGAAGCGCGTCGAGTTCCGGCCGCCGGATCCCTCCTGCAATGCCTACCTCGCCTTCGCGGCGATGCTGATGGCCGGCATCGACGGGATCCAGAACCAGATCGAGCCGGGCGATCCCATCGACCGCAACATCTACGAGCTGCCGGGCGAGGAGGCGAACGCCATCCCGAAGGTGCCGGGCTCGCTCCCGGAGGCGATCGATGCTCTTGAGGCCGACCACGACTTCCTGCTCGCGGGCGGCGTCTTCACGGAGGATGTGCTCGATCTCTACCTCGACTGGAAGCGTGAGGAGATCTCCGAGCATGGGCAGCGGCCGACGCCCTACGAGTACGAGATGTACTTCCACGTGTAGCCGGGCGAGGGGGGCTCGGGCCGCCGCTCGGCGGGAGCGGTCCGATGGATGAGTCGAGCTCGCGCCAGCACGTCCTGCAGGCGTGCCGCGATCACGATGTGAAGTTCATCCGCCTCTGGTTCACCGACATCCTGGGGATGCTCAAGTCGGTGGCCATCACGGTGGAGGAGCTCGAGCACGCGCTCGCGGACGGCATCGCGTTCGACGGATCCTCGATCCGCGGCTTCGCGCGCGCGCGCGAGACGGACATGCTGGCCGTCCCCGATCAGGCGACCTTCCAGCTTCTGCCGTGGCGCCCTCGGGAGCAGGCAGTCGCACGTATGTTCTGTGACATCCACGGGATCGGGGGCGAGCCCTTCCCGGGAGACCCGAGGGCGGTGCTCAAGCGCACGCTCGCGCGGGCTGCCGGCATGGGGTTCACCTTCTACGTGTCTCCGGAGATCGAGTTCTTCTACTTCAAGGATGCCCGCGGCACCGAGCCGCTCGACGAGGGGGGCTACTTCGACCTGACCACGCTCGATCAGGCCTCCGATCTCCGGCGCGAGACGGTGCTGATGCTCGAGGAGCTCGGGATCGGGGTCGCCCTCTCCCACCACGAGGTGGCGCCGAGCCAGCACGAGATGGATCTGCGCTACACCGACGCGCTCACGATGGCCGACGCGATCATGACCTACCGCGTCGTCGTGAAGGAGGTGGCGCTGCGGCACGGGGTCCACGCGACCTTCATGCCGAAGCCCCTCACCGAGCACAACGGCTCGGGCATGCACCTCCAGCTCTCGCTCTTCCGCGGCGAGCGCAACGCCTTCTACGACGAGAGCGACGAGCTCCGCCTCTCGCCGCTCGCGCGGCAGTTCGCGGCGGGGCTCCTGCGCCACGCTCCGGAGGCGCTCCTCGTCACGAACCAGTGGGTCAACTCGTACAAGCGGCTGATGCCGGGGTTCGAGGCGCCGACGCACCAGAGCTGGTCGCCGCACAGCCAGGCGGAGCTGGTGCGCGTGCCGGAGCACCGGCCTGGGCAGGAGCTCTCGACGCGCGTCGAGTACCGCGCGCCGGACGCCGCCTGCAACCCCTATCTGGCGCTGGCCGCGGTGCTCGCCTCGGGGCTCGCCGGGATGGAGGGGGGCTACGAGCTTCCCCCCGCCACCGATCAGGCGCCCCCCGGGGAGGCGCCGGAGGCCGGGGCGCTCCCTTCCTCGCTCGGCGAGGCCATCGCCGCCTTCGACGGCTCGGAGCTGATGCGCGCGACGCTCGGCGACCACGTCTTCGAGACGCTGATCGCGAACAAGCGCGAGGAGTGGGCCCGCTACCGGGTCCAGGTCTCCGAGTACGAGCGGGCGCAGTACCTGCCGCTGCTCTAGGGGCGGCGGCTACTAGACCCCGGGATCGCGCAGGAAGGCCTTCACCTCCGTCTGCCAGAGATCGGGCGCCTGTCCGGCGTTGAAGTTGCCCTCGCTCGGGAGCCGGATGCCGCGCGAGCGCGGGATCGTGCGCAGGAACTTCTCGTGCGAGCGGCCGAGCTCGCTGGTCGTGCCGTGGATGACCAGGGTCGGGGCCTGTATCTGCGGCGTCGTCTCCCACATGTCGTGGCGGCACATGGCGAAGGGGCCGGCACCCTCCCAGCCCATGTGGCCGTAGGCCTCCTGGCCCTCGTTCACGATCAGGTTGTTGATGAAACGCTCCGTCGCCCGCTTCATGTCCATCCCGGGCCGTGCGCCGCCGATTTTGTTCCAGAGGTCGATGAGATGGCTGCCGTCGGCCTGCGGCTCGAAGTAGCGGTGGATGCGCTCGTGGGTGGCGCGCCTCGCCGGCGTCCCCCAGTTGAAGACCTCCTCGAGCACCAGCTTGTCGACGCGCTCGGGGAACGTGGCCGCCGTCACTGCGGCGATCTCCGAGCCGGTGTGCGTCCCGTAGAGGCTCGTGCGGTCGAGGCCGAGTCCGTCCATGAGCCAGGTGACGGCGCGCGCGAACTGGGCGAGGGTCGTGTACGGGGGCTCGGGCCGGTCGGACTGCCCATAGCCCATCGTCGACATCGCGATCACGCGGAACTCGTCGGCGAGCAGTGGGGCGATGTCGCGGTACGCCATGCAGGAGGCAGGCGTGGCGTGCAGCATCAGGAAGGGCTCGCCCGCGCCCATCTCGAAATACTCGATGTTGCCGTCCGGGCACTGCACGAAGCCGCGCCGGAGCACTGCGGTTGCCTGCGTCACGGGGTGCCTCCTCTCGGCGCCGGCCGATCCGGGCCGGCGAGCCGCCGCCCGCAGGGCGGCGGCCGGGTGAGCCTCTCTACCGGGCGCGACGGGCTGCGGGAGCCCTGCCGGCCGGGAGATAGTAGATCACCGCGTCGGTGCTGTGGAGGGCGGGCGGCCGCCGCGCGCGGCCGCTGTGCGGCGGCGAACATATGAGCTACTGGTGGGTGAGGTATCGGGGCCGGCGGCCGGCCGGCTCGATTGACAACCTCCCGCGGGCTGCGCACGTTGTGGGCCACCGTCGGGAGCGAGCACCGGCAGTCGACAGCCACGGTCGGCGCCTCGCGCCTGCCTGCGGCCCGTCGCCGGCGCCGATGCCGGGCCGCGGACTCCCGCGTTGCGTCGTAAGGAGGCTCCTATCGTGCCGGTATCCATACGGGGAGTGGGCCTCTCTTTGCTCATGGCCGTGCTCGCCGCAGCGGTGGCGGTGTTCCTCACGCTGGTGCTCCTTCAGGCCGACAGCGACGCCACCCTGACCCAGGTCGTCTCGCTGCTGGGCGTCGGCGGGATCTGGGCCGCGGTGATCCTGCTGGCGTCGATCGAGAGGCGGCTGCGCGCGATCGGGAAGGAGCCGGGGACCCGGCCCGAGCGCGACGAGGAGTAGGCTGGCTCCGGCGCGAGGGCCGCGGCGTGATCCGCGGCTCCGCCGCCGGCGCCACGGGGACGGGCGCCGGCGATCCCGCCGAGCCCGGCCGGGGAAGGGCCCTCTCCCGCGCCCTCGCCGGCATCCGGCCCCGGCGCCCCCGCCGTTGGCGCTCACTACAGGCCGCACCTATACTCGAACCGGCGGTGCGCGCCCCGGGGGCGTCGGCGCCGCACGAGATGTCACGAGTGGAGCGCGCGCGTGCCGAAGCGAACCTGGCAGCCGAAGCGCATCCCGCGCAAGCGGAAGCACGGCTTCCGGGCGCGGATGTCGACGCGCGGTGGTCGCGCCGTGATACGGCGCCGCCGTGCGCGCGGGCGCTCGCAGCTCTCGGCCTAGCGCCCCTGGAGCGCAGCGGCGGCGTGGGTGCTCGTCCCGAGCGCTTGCGCCGGAGCGGTGAGATCATTCGGACGCTCAGGGGAGGGAAGCGGGCGCGTCGGCGGCTGGTGCAGATCGCCGCCCATCCCAACGGGCTCGGCCGGAGTCGCGTCGCGCTCTCCGTGGGGAAGCGGATCGGGTCGGCGGTGGCCAGGAACCGCGTGAAGCGACGCCTGCGGGCGATGCTGCGCGAGGAGGCCCCGATCGCGGGGTACGACATCGTGGTGACCGCCCGCGAGGGGGCGGCTTTGGCTGCCTACGATGAGCTCAGGGGCGACATGGCGCGCTGCCTGCGCGGCATCGGGCTCTCGCCCTCGGAGGATGCGTGAGTTTCCTGCTCAGGGGCGCCATCCGCATCTACCAGGTGACGATCTCGCCCCTGCTCGGCCCCTCGTGTCGCTACCACCCGACCTGCTCGGGCTACGCGCTCCTCGCCCTGGAGCGCCACGGCGCGCTGCGGGGGACCTGGCTGGGGGCGAGGCGCCTCCTCCGGTGCCGCCCGGGCTCGACCGGCGGCTACGACCCGGTCCCCCCGGCCGCCCGAACCGCTCCCGGCCCCCTTCCCGCGGGTTCGGAGGGTCGAGGCGCACCCACACATCCGGCCCGGCGCTGATGTTTCACGTGAAACACCGGCGCCTCGCGCCCCTCGCGGCGGCCCTCGCCGCGCTCGTGCTCGCAGGCGGCTGCATCGGGGACACCTTCTCGCAGCCCTCGGGGTGGGCGGCGCCCGTCGAGGCCGGCGAGGTGTTGCTCGTGCAGAGCGAGCGCGGGCGCCTGGACGCGCTCGAGTTCACGGCGAGCGGCGCTCTGGTGGAGCGCTGGCATTACCCGATCTCCGACGACGAGGTGGAGCTGGACGCGATCTACGCGACGCCCCTGGTGGAGGGCGGGATCGTCTATCTGGCCGGCTACTCCGGCGACGTCGTCGCGCTCAGCCTCGCGACCGGTCGCCCCCTGCCCGAGTGGGGCGCCCCCGTCCGGATCGACGGCCACATCGTCGCCACGCCCGTCCTGGACGGGGAGCGGCTCTACGTCGCCACCGACCTGGGACGCGTCAGCGCGCTCGACGCCTCGGATGGGCGGCTGTCCGACATCGTGCTCGAGTCGGCCGGCGACCACCCGATCTGGGGCGATCCGGTGCTCGCCGGCGGGACGCTCTACGTCGCCGACATCGACCGCACGGTGCACGCCGTCGGCGTCTCGTCCGGGGAGGCGCGCTGGACGCAGCCGATGGGCGGCGGCCTTCCGGCGCCGCTCGCGCTCGATCGCGAGGTGCTGCTCGCCGGCTCGCTCGACTCGCGCCTCTACGCGCTCGATGCGGGGGCCGGCGGCTCGGAGCTGTGGAGCTTTCAGGGCGACGGGTGGTTCTGGTCCCGGCCCCTCGTGGCGGGAGACTCCATCTACGCCCCGACCTCGCGCGGCACGGTCTACGCCATCGACCGCTTCTCGGGCGTCGAGCGCTGGAGCTTCGCGAGCGAGGGCTCGCAGATACGGACGGCGCCGGCGCTGGTCGACGGCGTGCTGGTCGTCGTCGACAAGCAGGGGGCAGCCGTCGGGCTCAACCCGTCGAGCGGCGCCGTTCTCTGGAGGGGCAGCATCGACGGCGACGTGCTCGCCGACCCGCTCGTGCGCGGCACGGAGATCCTCTACGTGACGACCGGCGGCGAGGTGGTGCGCGTTCATCCGCAGGACGGCCGCATCGAGGAGATCTCCCGGCTCGCGTCCGGGCGGCAGGACGGGTAGGCGGGCGTGCCGATCGGCTTCGTGTGGCAGACCTTCCTGGAGACGCCGCTCATCAACCTGATGGTGGCGCTCTCGGCCCTTGCCTTCGGTTCCTACGGGCTCGCGATCCTCATCTTCACCGTCATCTCTCGGGCCGTGACCTTCCCGCTGACGCTGCGGACGCTCCACTCGATGCGGGCGCTCCAGGATGCGCAGCCGCGCATTCAGGAGATCCAGAAGAAGTACTCCGACCCGAAGCGACGCTCCGAGGAGACGATGAAGCTCTACCGCGAGCTCGGCGTGAACCCGCTGGGCTGCCTCGGGCCGCAGCTGATCCAGCTGCCGGTCTTCATCGCGCTCTACCAGGTCATTCGCATCACGCTGGGGACGACGCCGGAGAGCGTGCTCGCGCTTTCCGGGCGCCTCTACGAGTGGGACATCGTGCAGGGGGCGATCCCGCTCTCCACGAGTTTCCTCATCCTCGACCTGCGCGAGAACGGGCCGCTGTGGCTGGTGGCGATGGTCTTCGTGGCGATGTGGCTCCAGCAGCGCATCTCGAGCGGCCGGACGCGCGCCACCGCCGCACCGAACCCGCAGCAGGCGCAGATGAACCAGATGATGCAGTGGATGATGCCGGCGATCTTCTCGTGGTTCGTCTTCATCGTCCCGGCCGGGCTCGGGCTCTACTGGGCCGGTAGCACGGTCATCGGTATCGTGCTGCAGTGGATCTTCGTGGGGCCCGGCGACTTCACCTGGGGCTCCCTGGTACCGGATCGAGCGCGCGAGTCGCTCGGTCTGAGGCCCGCGGCGCCGCAGGGGGCGAGGCGTCCGCGCGAGCCGGATGGCGGTGCGAGGACGGAGACGGACGAGAGCCGGCCTGAGGCCGGGGTCGAGACGAGGACGGATGATGGACACAGTCGAAGTCAGCGGAAGGACGGTCGACGAGGCCGTCGACCGAGCGCTCGCTCAGCTCGGTCTCAGTCGCGATCAGGTCGACGTCGACGTCGTTAGCGAGGGCCGCTCCGGGTTCCTCGGTATCGGCTCGGAGGAGGCCGTCGTTCGAGTGACGGCGCGCGCCGGTGCGGGCGAGGCAGAGGAGAGGCCCCGCAGGCGGCGCGGCCGGCGGGGCGGGCGCGGCCGCCGGCGCGGCCAGGGCGAGCAGGCCGAGCAGGCCGAGGTCGACCCGGACGAGCCTCCGCGGCGCGACGACGCATCGTCGGCTCCGGCCGATCTCGGTGATGACGAGCCGCCGCGCCGCTCCGACGTGGAGGCGTGGGGCGAGACCCGCCGCACGGGCGAGCGCGGGCGGGGGGCGGGCCGCGGGCGCGGCGGGTCCCGCGGCGGGTCCCGCGGCGGGTCCCGCGGCGGGCGGAGGTTCCGGGGGCCGCCGCTCGAGGAGGTGCCTGTCGTCCCGGGCCAGCCGGAGGAGCTTCCCGAGCCGGTGGGCGAGTGGGACGACGCCATCGACATGGCGGGGCGCACGCTCCGCGACCTGTTGACGCTGCTTGGCCTCACCGAGACCGAGATCCGGGCCCGCGATCCGGAGACGGACGGCGACGGCGTCGGCAGAACAGAACAAGTGTTCGATATCGTCGCCCTGGACGACGACGCCGCCGACGAGCTGGGTGGGCTGATCGGCCGCCGTGGCCAGACGCTGGTCTCGCTCCAGTACCTCCTGAACGTCATCGTGGCGCGCCGGCTGGGCGGCGACCACGTCTTCGCGGTCGACGCCGCGGGCTACCGCCGCCGCCGTGAGGACTCGCTGGTGGAGATGGCGCGCGAGATCGCCGCGGAGGTGCGCGACACGGGCGATGTGATCACGCTTGAGCCGCTCTCGGCCGCGGAACGGCGCATCATCCACCTCGCGATCGAGAAGGAGGAGGGCGTGCGCTCCGAGAGCGTCGGCGAGGGGGATGAGCGCCAGGTCGAGGTGCTCCCCGATTAGGCGCCGGGGTTCGCGCCCGTCCCGCTCTCGCGCGGGAGGCGGGTGCGGCGCGGCCTATACTCCGAGGCGGCGCCGCCGGGTCGTGAGCGCGCGCGCCGGGGACGGATCGATGTGAGCGTCGCCGTAGCGTTCGCCAACCAGAAGGGCGGCGTCGGCAAGACGACGACCGCCGTGTCGGTCGCGGCGGGCGCGGCGAGGCGCGGCGTCCGTGTTCTCCTCGTCGACGCCGATCCGCAGGCGAACTCGACGTCGGCGCTGGGCGCGCGGCCGGATCGGGGCGGACTCTACCAGGTGATCGCCGGCGGGCGGGCGGCCGCGGAGGCCGTCGTCGAGACCGATGTCCCGGGGCTCTCGCTGCTCCCGGCGAGCGGCGACCTCGCCGGCGCCGCCGTGGAGCTCGTCACGCAGGCGGCACGGGAGCACAGGCTCAGGCTCGCGCTGGAGGGCGTGCGCGGCGACTACGACCTGCTCCTCATCGACTGCCCGCCCTCCCTGGGGCTCCTCACCGTGAACGGGCTGGTGGCGGCCGACCAGGTGGTGGTGCCGGTGCAGTGCGAGTACCTCGCGCTCGAGGGCCTCGGCCAGCTCGCGCGGACGATCGATCTCGTCCGTGCGAACCTGAACCCGAGGCTCGAGCTGCTGGGGGTCGTCCTCACGATGTTCGACGCGCGCACCAAGCTGGGCCGCCAGGTGGGGGAGGAGGTCCGCCGCCACTTCGACGAGACCTTCGAGACGGTGATCCCGCGCTCCGTGCGCCTGGCGGAGGCGCCGAGCCACGGGCAGCCCATACAGATGTACGATGGCCGCTCACCGGGTGCGCGCGCCTACGAGGCGCTGGTGGGGGAGCTGCTCGCCAGAGTGGGCCTCCCTCGGGAGGCCGCCCGGGGCGCGGAGGGGACGGCCGGTGGCGCGTAGGTCCGGGCTGGGACGGGGGCTCGAGGCGCTGATCCCGGTCGCGCCGGGCGAGGCCGATCCCCGCCTCCCGGTGCGCGAGGTGGCGGTCGAACGCATCGCGCCGAACCCGCAGCAGCCCCGGACGGCGATGGATCCCGATGCGCTCGCCGAGCTCATCGGCTCGGTGCGCGAGCACGGCGTGATTCAACCGCTCGTCGTCTCCGAGCTCGGCCGCTCCGAGTTCGACGACGAGGACGCCGTGGAGGAGCCGCGCTACCAGCTGATCGCGGGCGAGCGGAGGCTGCGGGCGGCGGAGGCGGCCGGCCTCGAGCGGGTCCCGGTCGTGGTGCGTCAGAGCACGCCCCAGCAGCTGCTGGAGCTCGCCATCGTCGAGAACGTGCAGCGCGCCGACCTGAGCCCGCTCGAGGAGGCGGTGGCGTACCAGCGCCTCGTGGAGGACTTCGGGCTGACGCAGCAGGAGGTCGCGACGCGGGTGGGCCGGTCGCGCACGGCCGTCGCGAACACGATCCGGCTCGTGGAGCTCCCCGACGCCGTCGGCCGCTCGCTGGCCCGCGGTGAGATCACCGCGGGCCACGCCCGCGCCCTCCTCGGTCTCGCCGGCGACGATGCGCGCATCGCGGCGTGGCGGCGCGTCGTCGCCGAGGGGATGAACGTCCGCCAGACCGAGAGCATGGTGAGGGCGGCGGCGGCGCCTCCGACTCAGGGGGGCACCGCGGTTCGCACCGCTGCGCCCGCCGACGAGCAGGCCCTGGCGGTCGTGGCGGCGCTCGAGAGGGCGCTCGGTACGCGCGTCCGGCTGCGCCGCGGCCGTCGCGGGCGGGGATCCCTCACGATCCACTTCTATAGCGACGAGGAGCTCGACGGCGTGCTGGAGCGATTGCTGGAGGGCGAGGAGATTCGATGAGCGTGGCCGACCGCCTCCGCGAGCTCGGCGTACCTCTCGGCTCCCCGGCCGGCCCGCTCGCCCTCTACCGGCCGGCACTCGCCTGGGGCGACGTGGTGCTCGTCTCCGGTCAGCTCCCGATGCGCGGCGGCGCGCTCATCCACCCGGGCCGTGTCGGGGACGGCGTCGGTCTCGAGGAGGCACGCGAAGCGGCCCGGCAGTGCGCGCTGAACGGGCTCGCCGCCGCTGCGGCGGCGCTCGGTCAGGAGGAGGCGCTCGATCAGCTGCGCGTGCTTCGCACCGCGGGCTACGTCGCCGCCACGCCGTCCTTCACGCAGCAGCCCGAGGTGATCAACGGCGCGAGCGAGCTGCTCAGGGAGGCGCTGGGCGAGGAGCGCGGCGTCGGTGCCCGCGCGGCCATCGGGGTGGCCTCCCTGCCGCGCGGCGCCTGCGTCGAGGTGGAGTTTCTCTTCGCGACCCGGGCGGGGTAGGCTCGCGGCGGGGCGACTGTCGGCGCGGCCGCACGATCGGGCGCGTATGCGCGTGGGGTGTCATGTCTCGTATCGACTTCGTCACGGGTGCGCCGGAGCGCTACATCGGTGAGGTGCGGGCCCTCGCCGCCCTGCCCGAGCGCCTGCGGGCGGTGCTCGCCGGCCACTCCCCGGAGGAGCTGCATCGCGCCCCGTCGGACGGGGAGTGGACCACCGTGCGCGTGCTGGCGCATCTGCTGAGCTACGCCCGGCACACCGGGGAGTTCATCTACCGCATCGCATGGATGCAGGAGCCGGTTCTCGTGCCCTGGGACGAGGCAGAGGAGGTCGAGCGGGAGGGCTGGCTCCTCCTCGGGGGCGAGGAGCTGCTCGCGCGGATCCGCGCCGAGATCGAGAGCACGGTCGCACTCCTCTCGGAGACGCCGGACGCATCGTGGGGCCGCCCGGGCGCCCACCCCGTCGCGGGCCGACGGTCGCTGCGCCAGCAGGTGCGACGGCACGTCCAGCACTTCGAGGAGCACATCGCGCAGATAGACCGGTCGCTCCCGACCGTCTCCGACGCGGAGAGGCCCGTCCCGGCCTCCTGAACCGCCGGCGCCGTGCCGCGCCGCGTGCCCGCCGCCGAACCGTGATCGGTCCCCCGGCCCCGCCCGCCGCCGCCGACTACCCGCGCTCCATGGGGAGCTCCGGCCGCCGCGACCACTCGGCCCAGGAGCCGTCGTAGTTGCGCGCCCCCTCGAACCCCAGGAGCTCGTGCATCACGAACCAGCTCGCCGCCGAGCGGACGCCGCCCCCGCAGTAGGGGAAGACCTCGCGCGATCCGTCGACGCCGGCGGCGGCGTAGAGCGAGCGCAGCTGCTCGCGCGGCAGGAAACGCCCCTCTCCGTCGACGAGCATCTCCCAGTTCATGTGGATCGAGCCCGGGACGCGGCCGGATCGGGGCGCGGGGTGCGCGCCGCCGGCCGCACCCACGTGCTCCTCCGTGGTGCGGCAATCGAGCACCTGGCCGGCGCTCTCGCCTCCCCGGCCCTCCACGACGTCGAGCACCTCCTGGTAGCTTGCGAGCAGCGACTCGTCGGGTTCGGGGAGCCCGACCTGGGTGGGCGCGGGGACGACCTGCTCGGTCGTTGCCGGGAGCCCCGCACGCTGAAGGGCCGGAAGGGCGGCCTCGGCGATATGCACGTCGGGCCAGCGGAAGTAGCGGAGCACCCAGTAGGCGCGGGAGGGCCAGGCCGAGGGCTCGGCCGCGTAGAGCACGAGGCGCGATCCCTCCGCGACCCCGAGCCGCCCCAGCGTCGCCGCCATCTGCTCCCGCCCGGGCACCAGGGCGCGGATCCCCTCGCGTTCCGCCGAGAAGTCGTCGTAGCCGTGGGCGAAGACGGCGCCCGGGAGGTGGCCCGCGTCGTACTCGGCGCGGCTGATCGTGACGTGGATCAGGACGAGTCCCGGCTCGTCCAGGTGTTCCGAGAGCCACCCGGCGTCCACGACCGGCCCCGGTCCGCCTGCGGATCTGTTGTCGCTCATCCCTCACCTCCCCCGCGCGGCTGCCCCGAACCGCCGCCGCCGGAGCCGCGCCGCCGGCCGCGCCCGCCGCGCCGCCCGCGCCGCCTGCGCCGCCGTTCGCCCCCGTCGGCCGTGGCCTCGCCGCCCGGCGCGTCGCCCGC
>DAOULG010000157.1:0-1932 GCA_034420495.1 Dehalococcoidia bacterium | reverse complement strand
GTCGTGAGCCTCGTCGCGGGCCTCGACGGATCCGGCGGGCTCGCCGTCGGCAACGTGCTCGGCTCGAACGTCACCAACGTGGCGCTCGTCCTCGGCCTCGCCGGCGTGGTCCGGCCGGTGACGGTGCACCCGAGGCTGCTGCGGTGGGAGATCCCGGTGCTCGCCGCCGCCACGGCGGCGGTCGTGCTCGTCGGCGCGACCGGGACCATCGGCCGCGGCTCCGGCGTCGTGCTCTTCGCCGCCCTGGTGGGCTTCGTCGTGCTCTCGCTCCGGCTGCGCCCCGAGGAGGCCTCCGCGCTGGGCGCCGAGGGCGTGCCGGAGGCCGGCGAGGTGCTCACCCGCGGCGCGGTTGCCCGCGAGGCGGCGCTCGTCGCCCTGGGCATCGCGGCGCTCGCCGTCGGCTCCGAGATGGCCGTGCACGGGGCGGTGGGGACCGCCGGGCGCGTCGGCGTCAGCGAGGTTGCGATCGGCGTCACGGTCGTCGCCGTCGGCACCAGCCTCCCCGAGATCGTGACGAGCGCCGTCGCCGCCCTCCGCGGCCAGCAGGAGATCGCCGTCGCCAACGTCGTCGGGTCGAACGTCTTCAACCTGCTGGGCGTGCTGGGGCTGACCGGGGCCGTCGCCACCCTCCCGACGGAGGCCGCGCTCTACCGCTTCGAGATGCCCGCGCTCGTCGCATCGACGGCGGTGCTCTTCCTGCTGGCCTGGCCCCGGGCTCGCGTCGGGCGGCCGGAGGGCGTCGCCCTCACCGTCGCCTACGTCGCGTTCCTCGCGGTGGTGCTGGCGCGCGGCGGAGCCTAGCCCGCCCGCTCCGGGCCGGCCGCCGCCGCGGGCTGCCGCGAGCGCCGCCAGATCGAGAAGAGCGTGCGCCCGCCGACGTAGAGCACGACGACGCCGAAGATGCGCGAGAGGGTGTCCGAGTCGAGCTCGCCGGCGACCAGGGCGCCGGCGACGGCGAGCACGAAGGCGGCGGGCGTGACCGTCGCCGCGAGGCGGCCGTCCACGTAGCCGCGCCTCAGGTTCGCCGTGGTCGCCGAGATCGCCGTCGGGATGACGGCGGCGAGGGAGATCCCCTGCGCCAGCTGCTGCTCGACGCCGAGGAGCAGCACGAGCGCCGGCACGTAGAGCGTGCCGCCGCCGATCCCCAGCAGCCCGCCGGCGATGCCGCCGGCGATGCCGATGGCCAGCGCGCCGAGGATCTCCTCCACTAGCCGAACACCAGGAGCCGCACGCCCACGGCGAGCAGGAAGAGCGCGAAGAGGGCGCGCAGCCGGACCTCCGGCACGCGGTGCATCGCCCGCGCGCCGACCTGACCCCCGGCGACGCCGCCGACCGCGACGGCCGCCGCCATCGCCCAGTCGATGTCGCCGCGTCCCACGTAGAGCACGAGCGCGGCGGCCGCCGCGAAGATCACCACCACCAGCGAGGTCGCGTGGGCGCGGTGCTGCGGCACGCGGAGGATGCCGGTGAGGAGCGGCACCATCACCGTCCCGCCGCCGATCCCCGTCAGGCCGGAGACGAATCCGCCGACGGTCCCGGTGGCGATCGCCCGGCCGGGGGAGGAGGCGCCCGGACTCTGCTCGTGCCCGGTCATCTGCGCTCCCTCTCCCCCAGCGCCCCGGCGAACTCGCGCGAGAGCGCCGAGCGCTGGACCTTCCCGTTGCGCGTGCGCGGAAGGGCCTCCACGACGCGGTACTCGTGCGGCCGCTTGTAGCCGGCGAGGTGCTGCTCGGCGTGCCGGCGGAGCTCCTGCTCGCCGACCATCGCGCCCTCGTGGGGCACGATCGCGGCGACGACGAGCGTCTTCTCCTCGGCGACCGGGACGGCGACCACGGCGGCCTCGGCGACCGAGGGATGCGTCGCGAGCGCCGCCTCGATCTCGACGGGCGAGAGCCGGTAGCCGAAGGACTTGATGACGTCGTCCGCGCGCCC
>DAOULG010000156.1:0-1657 GCA_034420495.1 Dehalococcoidia bacterium | reverse complement strand
GAGGTCGCCTACGAGGACGCCGAGCGGCTGCGCGACGCGCTGGAGCGCGGCGACGAGCGGGTCTTCTCGGCGGGGCTCTACCTCCGCGTGCACGGCCGCACGGCCGCAGAGCTCGACCGGGCCGCCGCGGGCGTCGAGGGGGCGCTCTCGGGGATGGTGGCCGGGGCGCGCCCGGCGCTCTACGAGATGATGCCGGGGCTCCTCTCCTGCCTCCCGGCCGGGGTGGATCACCTCGGGCGGCGCCGCAACCTCGACACCTCGAGCGCGGCGACGATGATCCCCTTCACCTCGGGCGCGCTCCCGGCCGGCCGCGGTCTGCTCTACGGCGAGAGCGTCCCGGACGGATCGCTGGTCGTCCTCGACCCGTTCGATCCCGGCCGCGAGAACGCCAACAAGGTCGTCTTCGCGACGAGCGGTGGGGGCAAGTCCTACGCCTGCAAGGTGGAGGCTTTGCGGGCGCTCCTCCTCGGCGTCGACTACTACGTCGTCGACCCCGAGGACGAGTACGGCCTCATCTGCGAGGCGGTCGGCGGGCAGACGGTCCGCCTCTCCGGAGCATCCCCGCACCGCATCAACCCCTTCGACCTGCCTGCGCCCGGACCCGCACGGGGCGGCGCGGAGCCCGATGAGCGAGACGCGCTCGCTCAGCGCGTGCTCCAGCTGCAGGGGCTGCTCGCCCTGATGCTGGGCGTGCCCGGCCAGGCGCTCCATCCAGAGGAGCGGGGCGCGCTCGACCGGGCGCTCTACGAGACCTACCGCCGGGCCGGCATCACGGCCGACCCGGGGACGCACGGCCGCCCCGCGCCGGTGCTGCGCGACCTGGCGGAGGCGCTCGAGGGCTCGGGCGACCCGCACGGGCTCGCGGACCGTCTCCAGCGCTACATCTCGGGGAGCCTCGGGCGGGTCTTCTCGGAGCGGACGACGGCCGAGCTCGACCGCCCCTTCGTCGTCTTCAACCTGGAGGGGCTGGAGGAGGAGCTCCGCCCCGTCGCCACCTACCTCATCGCCGATCACGTCTGGGGGCGGGTGCGGCGCGACCCGAGGCCGCGCGTGCTGCTCATCGATGAGGCGTGGTCCCTGATGCGCCACCCGGAGGGGGCGCGCTTCCTCGCGCAGCTCGCCCGCCGTGCGCGCAAGCGCCGGCTCGGCCTCACGACGATCACGCAGGACGTCGGGGACTTCCTGGCCTGCCCCGAGGGGCGCACGGTGCTCGCGAACAGCTCGACGGCGCTCCTGATGCGGCAGGACCCGTCCGCGGCCGGGCTCGTCCAGGAGACGTTCGGGCTCTCCGCGCGCGAGCGGGAGTTCCTCATCTCCTGCCGCCGCGGCGAGGGCCTGCTCCTCGCGGGCGGCCACCACGTCGCGCTCCGCGTGGAGGCGAGCCCGGCAGAGCACGAACTCGCCACCACAGGCCCAGAGTCCCTGGCAACCAGGACGGCGGAGAGCGCCGCGCACGGCACGGAGGTGCAGCCATGAGCCGCGTCGACATCGAGCAGCTGAAGCGGAGCAACCCCATCGAAGGCGTCATCCGGCGCCACGGCGTCGAGCTCCGCGGGGAGAGGCGGCCGACGGGGCGCTGCCCCTTCCACGAGGACCGCACGCCGAGCCTCTCCGTCTACCCGGAGACGGGATCCTTCCACTGCTTCGGCTGCGGCGC
>DAOULG010000155.1:0-9529 GCA_034420495.1 Dehalococcoidia bacterium | reverse complement strand
CGGCCCGGCGTTCCCCCCGGGAGCGCTTGGCTGCTGCTCTTCGCCCACGACGCGCCCCCGGTGCTACCCCTCGGCGCCGTTGTCCGGGGCCGGCTGCTGGGGCGTCGCGAGGGTCTTCGGATCGCCGGGCTGCCGGAGCAGCTGCTGCTCCGCCTGGAGCTGCACGGGGAGCCCCCAGATCGCGATGAAGCCCTGCGCCGCCGTCTGGTCGTAGCGGTCGCCCTCGCCGTAGGTCGCCAGCTCGTGGCTGTAGAGGCTGCGCGGCGCCTGGCGGCCGACGGCGACGGCGCTCGCGCGCGCGAGCCGCAGGCGCACCTCGCCGCTCACGTGGCGCTGGGTGGACTGGATGTAGGCGGCGAGATCCTGGTGGTGCGCCGTGAACCAGAGCCCCTCGTAGATGAGCTCGGCGTACTCCTGGGCGACGCGCTCCTTGAAGGCGCGCTGCCGGCGCGACAGGGTGAGCGCCTCGAGCGCGCGGTGCGCCTCCATGAGGGCGACCGCGGCCGGCGCCTCGTAGATCTCGCGCGACTTTATGCCGACGAGCCGGTCCTCGACCATGTCCACCCGGCCGATGCCGTGCCGTCCGGCGAGATCGTTCAGCCGCTCGACCAGCGGGACGGGCGCGAGCAGCTCGCCGTCGACCGAGACGGGCGTGCCGCGCTCGAATCCGATCGTCACGTAGTCGGCCTCCGCCGGGGTCTCCGGGAGCTGCCGCGTCCAGGCGTAGATCTCCTCGGGCGGCTCGATCCACGGATCCTCCAGGACGCCGCACTCGATGGAGCGCCCCCAGAGGTTCTCGTCGGTGGAGTACGGCGACTCGACGGTCGTCTCCACCGGGATCGAGAAGCGCGCGGCGTAGGCGATCGCCTCATCGCGCGTCATCAGGTTCTCGCGCGCCGTGCCGACGATCGCGAGGTCCGGGCCGAGCGCGCGGATGGCGAGATCGAAGCGGACCTGGTCGTTGCCCTTGCCGGTGCAGCCGTGCGCCACGGCGCTCGCCCCGACCTCGCGCGCCTTGTCGACGAGCAGCTTCGCGATGAGCGGACGGCCGAGCGCCGTGGCGAGCGGGTAGCCTCCCTGGTAGAGGGCGTTCGCCGCCAGCGCCGGGAAGGCGAAGTAGCGCAGGAAGTCCTCGCGGGCGTCGACCACGTCGACCGCCAGCGCGCCGGCGCGGAGCCCGCGCGCGCGCGCCGACTCGACATCCGGCTGGTTGCCGAGATCGGCCAGCAGGCAGACGACGTCGTAGCCGCGCTCCTCCTGGAGCCACTTCGTCGCAACCGACGTGTCGAGCCCGCCCGAGTAGGCGAGCACGATCGTCTCGCTCATGGTGCCGGCACCCCCGCCCTTCGAGTCCCGCTCACGCCTCGCCCCGCCGCCGACGCCGCTCCCTGCGGCGCGCGCTCGCGAGCCGGGGGTCCTGAGCGCGCGGTGAACTGCGGGCATCCACTCTCGCACCGGCCCGGGGGCCACGCAACCGGCGCCGCCCGGGGCGCCCCGGGCCGCGGCGCCGCGGCTAGAGGACGTCCGCGAGCACCCTCTCGGTGAGGGAGACGGCCTCTGCGATCTCGTCCCCGGTCACGGTGAGAGCCGGCATGAAGCGAAGCACGTTCGGCCGCACCGCGTTGAGGATGAGGCCGGCCTCCAGGGCGGCCGCCATCACGTCGGGGGCGACGTCGCGCTCGAGCACCAGTCCGCGCAGGAGGCCTCGCCCCCGCACGCCTGAGACCCCGGGCGCGCGGTCGGCGAGCCCCTCGAGCGCGCGTCCCAGCTGCTCGCCGCGCGCCCGGCCCTCCGCGAGGACGCCGCCCTCGACGAGGCGCCTCACGACGTGCGCGGCGGCCGCCGTCGCCAGGACGGAGCCGCCGAAGGTGTTGCCGTGATCGCCGGGCTCGAAGACCGCGGCGTGCTCCCGGGCGAGCGCCGCCCCCACGGGGACGCCGCCCCCCAGGGCCTTCGCCGACGTGAAGATGTCGGGCTCGGCCCCTTCCTGCTCGTAGGCCCAGAGGGTTCCGGTGCGGCCCATCCCCGACTGCACCTCGTCGAAGATGAGGAGCAGCCCCTGCTCATCGCACCACTCGCGCACGCCCCGGAGGTAGCCGGGCGAGGGGACGTTGATCCCCCCCTCGCCCTGCAGCGGCTCGAGCATCACCGCCACCGTCTCGTCGCCGGTCGCGGCCTTGAGGGAGTCGAGGTCGTCGTAGGGGACGTGCACGAAGCCCGCGGGGAGGGGGGTGAACGGATCGCTGTAGCGGGGGTTGCCCGTCGCCGCGAGGGTGGCGATGGTGCGGCCGTGGAAGGCGTTCTCGGCGCAGATGACCGCGTGCGCCCCCCCGCGGTGGATCTTCCCCCACTTGCGGGCGAGCTTCACCGCGGTCTCGTTCGCCTCGGCGCCGGAGTTCACGAAGTAGACCCGGTCGGCACAGGAGTGGGCGACGAGGAGCTCGGCGAGCTCGATCTGCGGGAGGGTGTAGACCAGGTTCGAGGCGTGCACCAGCGTGCGCGCCTGCCGGGCGATCACCTCCGCGAGCTCGGGATCGGCGTGGCCGAGCGTGTTCGTGGCGATGCCGGCGACGAAGTCGAGGTACTCGCGGCCCTCGTCGTCCCAGACCCGCGTGCCCGCCCCCCGGACGATGGTCACCGGCATGCGCCGGGCCGCCTGCATGTAGAGCGCAGCCTCGCGGTCGCGGAGCGTCGTCATCGAGCATCCCTCCCTACCCGGGCGCCGGCGGCGAGCCCGCCGCCGGGCGGGGCGCGGGCCTAGGGGGTCGCCTGCAGCTCGCGCAGCGCCTCGAGGATCTGGCGCAGCCGCTCGAGCTCGGCCTCGGTGGCGTCGAAGGCCTCCTGGGCCTGCTCGAGCAGCCCGCTCAGGTCGGCGGGCAGCGGCTGGCTCGGCGCCGCGGGGGCCGCGGGGGCTGCGCTGGGGGTCGCCGGCTCGATCACGGAGCCGGTCCCGGGGAGGGACGAGGGACGGCGGCCCAGCACGACGTCCAGCGACAGCTCGAAGGTCTCCTCCATCGCGATCGCGTTGCCGTTCGCGACGACGATGCGCTTGAGCTCGGGCAACCGCGAATTGGATGCCTGCAGGTAGATCGGTTCGACGAAGAGGAATGACTCGCCGATCGGGATCATGAGCAGGTTGCCGCGGATGACCTCCGAGCCCGCGGTATCCCAGAGCGTGAGCTGCTGCGAGATCCCCGGGTTCTGGTCGATGCGCGCCTCGATCTGCGCCGGCCCGAAGACGAGGTCGTCCGTGGGGAAGCGGTAGGAGCGGAGCGTGCCGTAGGCGTCGCCGTCCGAGCGCGCCGCGAGCCACGCCACGGTGTTCTGCTTGTTGCGCGGCGTGAACGGGAGGATGAGGACGAACTCCTCGCTCTCCTCCCCCGGCAGCTTCATGACGACGTAGTAGGGGTCGACCTGCTGCTCCTGCTGCCGGAAGCGCTCCGTCGGGATGTTCCAGAAGTCCTCTCCGACGAAGAAGACCTGCGGGTCGGTCACGTGGTACTGGAGGTAGAGGTCGGCCTGCAGGCGGAAGAGCAGCTCCGGGTAGCGCAGGTGATCCCGCATGAAGTCCGGCATCTCCGAGCCCGGCCGGAAGAGATCGGGGAAGATCTTCGCCCACGTCCGGGCGACCGGATCCGCCTCGTCGATCAGGTAGTAGGTCATGTCGCCCGTCACGGCGTCCACGAGCACCTTGACGCTGTTGCGGATGTAGTTCACGTCGCCGCGCGGCGCCGAGTAGGGGAAGCCGCCGGAGGTGGTGTAGGCGTCCTGGATCCAGTACAGCCGGCCGCCCTCGACGACGAGGTAGGGGTCGGGGTCGAGGAGGAGGAAGGGCGCGACCTTGTCGATGCGGCTCTGGAGGTCGCGGTGCATGAGGAGCCGCGACCCCGATCCGATCTGGCCGGAGATCAGCAGGTTGGTGTCGCCGAGCTCCCACGCCAGCGCCATCCGCTGGACCAGCGAGGAGAGGCGGATACCGCGGTCGGGCTCGTAGCGCGTCTCCGCGTTCTGCCCCTCCCCGAGCGGGTAGTCGAACTCCGCCACGTTCGTGTTGACGACCACGTAGTGATCGGTGAGCTCGCCGAAGTAGATGCGCGAGCCCTCGAGGGTGAGCTCGAGCTCGTCGATCGAGCTCACCGGCGGGATGTCGGATGTGAGCAGCTGCGGCAGGCCGGAGGCCGGCACGACCTCGTTGACCGGCGTGACGACCGCGCCGAACCCGTGCGTGAGCTGGAGGCGCTCCCGCGTCCAGTTGCGGTCCAGGGCGCGGCTCACGTTGAGCTCGCGCGGTGTGAGCATCACCTGCCGCTGCACGCCGTCGATGACGTAGCGGTCCACGTCGACGTCGGTGAACTGGTAGAAGGGCCGGATCGACTGGATCTGGTTGAAGGTGTCGAGCAGGGGGCGCGGGTCGAGGACGCGGACGTTGTCGAGGGTCGCGTCGTTCTGCTCGATCTCCTCCTCGGTGACGGCGGGGAGCGCCGGGAAGCTCCGCTCGTCGATCGCGTCGAGGCCCCAGCCGATGCGCGTGAGGCTGATGTTGCGCTCGATGAAGCGCTCCTCGCGCTCGAGCTCGTTGGGCTCGACGGTGAAGGCCTGCACCGCCTGCGGATAGATGGCGCCGCCGACGAGGCCGGCCGCCGCCCAGAGGCCGAAGGCGAAGAGCGGGAAGCGGTAGCCGCGGGAGAGGAAGGCGTTGGCGATGGTGACGACGCCGGCGAAGAGCGCGAGCCCGATCAGGAGGTAGCGGACGGGGAGCCTCGCGTTGACGTCCGTGTAGGTGGCGCCGTAGACGATGCCGCCGATCGAGTTCGCCAGGTCGAAGATCGAGAGGAAGGTCCCCCAGGCGATCGTCAGGAAGATCAGCCCCACGAGCACCGAGAGGTGGATGCGCATCGCCGCCGTCACGTTCAGCACGAAGCGCTGGAGCGAGAAGGCCAGCGCGTAGACGGCGCCCGAGGCGAGCGCGGAGACGACGAGCAGCGAGAGCACCCATCCCTGCGCGAGGTGGTACGCGGGGAGATCGAAGAGGTAGAAGGCGATGTCGCGCTGGAACTGGGGATCCTGGCTGCCGAACTCCACGCCGTTGAGCCAGCGCAGCACGGTCTCCCAGGAGCCCCCGGCGACCGAGCCGAAGATCACCGCGAGGAAGAGGGTCGCCGCGACGAGGAGCACCGTGACGATGCGCCGGATCGCCTGGGCGTCCACCTCCTCGATGAACGACTCCTCCGGCGCGCGCGGGGCGAAGCGCAGCGCGAGCCAGATGTTGAGGCCGAGGACGGCCGCCGTGATCGCCGCACCCCCGAGGAAGAGCACCACGCGCCACGCGACGACGGTGCGGAAGATGCCGGCGTAGCTCTCCTCCGCCGAGGGGCCGACCGAGTCGAACCAGAGCAGGTCGACGTAGAGCGACTTCAGCACGCTCGCCCCCACGAAGGCCACGAGCAGGGCGGCGGCGATCCCGAGCCAGCGCAGCGCGAAGGGAGCGCGGAGCCGGGGCCCCTCGCCGCGCTCGTCGAGGCGGAAGGGGTCGGGCGGCGGCCCGTAGTCGTCGTCGCGGTCGTCGAAGAATCCCACGGTCGGCTATCCTCCCAGCCGCGTCCCCATGCGGGCTCCGGACACGATCCCGCGGACGGTGCCCCGCCGACGGCCGTTTGCTATCACGGCGACGGAGCCTCCGCCCGCGGCCCGGAGGGATGCGTCGACCTTCGGAAGCATACCACCGACGATGGCGCCGGCCTCGCGGAGCGAGGCCGCCTGCGACGCGTCGAGGCGCGGCAGCAGCGCGCCGCGCTCGTCGAGCACGCCGTCGACGTCGGTGAGGAAGATCAGCAGCTCCGCCCCCAGCGCGTGCGCCACCTCGCCGGCCACCGTGTCGGCGTTGACGTTGAGCGGCTGCGCCGGCCGCTCGAGCGCGATGGGAGCGAGCACGGGCACGCAGCCCGCGGCGAGCAGCCGCCGGAGGTGGGCCGGGTCGACGCCGGTGAGGCGGCCCACGTAGCCGAGGCGCTCGTCGTAGCGCTCCGCGGCGAGCGTGCCGGCGTCGAGGCCCGAGACCCCGACGGCGCGCGCGCCGCGCCGCTCGAGCTCGGCGACGAGCCGGGCGTTGACGGCCCCGCGGAGCACGCCGATCACCACCTCGAGCGCCTCGGCGCTCGTCGAGCGCAGCCCGTCGACGAACTCCGACGCGATCCCGAGCCGGTCGAGCCAGTCGCTGATGAGGGCGCCGCCGCCGTGCACGACGAGCGGCCGGCGCCCCTCGGCGGCGAGGCGCGCGATGTCGTCGAGGCTCGTGTCCTCCCCGCCCAGCGTCGAGCCGCCGATCTTGACGACGACGGGCCGCTCGTGCCCCGCGCTCATCGGCGCGCCGCCGCGGGCCGCGACCGGACGCTCATGTGGTGTAGCTCGCGTTGATGCGCACGTACTCCTCGGTGAGATCGCATCCCCACGCCGTCGCCCGCCCGGAGCCGACCCCGAGGTCGACGCGGATGACGATCTCGGGGCCATCCATCGCCTCGCGCAGCGCGGCCTCCGTCGTCTCAGCCGGCGCCCCTCCCCCGAAGGCGGGGAGCCCGGCGATCCAGATGCGGGTCCGCGCCGGATCGACGCGTGCCCCCGAGCGCCCGGCCGCCATCGCGACGCGGCCCCAGTTCGGGTCCCGGCCGGTCACCATCGACTTGACCAGGGGGGAGGAGGCGATGGTCCGCGCGGCGAGCCGCGCCTCGCGCTCGTCGGCCGCTCCCTCCACGGCGACCTCGATCAGAGCCCGGGCGCCCTCGCCGTCGCGGGCGAGCTCGCGCGCGAGCTCCGTGGCGACCCCGGCCATTGCCCGGGCGAGCGCCGGCGCCGCGGGATGGTCGCCGTCTATCGTCTCGCCGCCCGCCGCGCCGTTGGCGAGAGCGATCACCATGTCGCAGGTCGAGGTGTCCATGTCGACGTCGAGCATCTCGAAGCTCTCGGCGGAGACCGCCCGCAGCGTGGCGTCGAGCCACCCGGGCGCGACCGGAGCGTCGGTCGTGAGGAAGGCGAACATCGTCGCGAGGAGGGGATGGATCATCCCCGATCCCTTCGCGGCGCCGCCGACGGTATAGACCCGACCCCCGTGGCTCACGCGGCGCGCCGCCTCCTTGGGCCGCGTGTCCGTGGTCATGATCGCGCGGGCGAAGGTCGTCCCCGCGGCCGCGCCGGCGCCGAGCTCCACGGCCCCGATCCCCCGCTCGACGAGCTCCATCGGGAGGGGGCGGCCGATCACTCCCGTCGAGCCGACGAGCACCTGCGTGGCCTCGAGGCCCAGGCGCGCCGCGGCGAGCTCGGCCATCCGCCCCGCGTCGCGGGGGCCCTGCTCGCCGGCCCAGGTGTTGGCGTTGCCGGAGTTGGCGACGACGGCGCGCACGCGCTCCCGGTCGCCGCCGCGCACGCGCTCCCGCGTCCAGACGAGGGCGTTCCCGACGACCGCGTTCGTGGTGAAGAGCCCGGCCGCCACGCACGGCGCCTCCGAGACGAGCATCCCGACGTCGTAGCGGGGCTCCGGGCCGTAGCCGCGGATGCCGGCGTAGGCGCCGCCCGCGCGGAAGCCGGCGGGCGCCGTCACGCCCGCCGCGGCGTCCGCCGTCGGCGTCGCAGCCTCCGCAGCCGCCATCTGAGCCCTCCGCACATTCGGCCCCGGCGAGTCCGGGATTATATCCGCGGCGCGGGTCGCGCTCACGGGGTGCCCCCCGCGCGGCGGCGACGCGCGCTCGGGGCGCGGTCCCTCAGGGGGCGCGGCCCGGGGCCGTCGCCGCGACGCCGATGCGGGGGCACCGCTCGCGCAGCACGCAGCGCTCACAGGCCGGGCGCCGCGCGTGACAGGTCCGGCGCCCGTGCTGGATCAGGTCGACGTGGAAGGCGTGGACCGCGGCCGGCTCGAGCGTCGCCTCGAGCTCGTCGTGCAGGCGCTCGACGGGCATCCGGGGCGGGACGAGCCCGAGGCGCCTCGAGACCCGCTCGACGTGGGTGTCGACCGGGAGGGCCGGTCGGCCGAGCGCGAAGAGCAGCACGCAGGCGGCGGTCTTCGGTCCCACGCCGGGGAGGGCGCGCAGCCATGCCTTCGCCTCCGCGAGCGGGAGCGCCTCGAGGAACCCGAGGTCGTACGGCTCGCCCCCGTCGCCGCCCGGCGACCGCTCCCGGACGGTCGCGATCAGGGCCTGGAGCCGCGGCGCCTTCGTCGGCGCGAGGCCGCCGGGGCGGATCGCCTCCTCGACCTCGGCGGTGGGGGCGGCGAGCACCGCGTCCCAGCCCGGGAAGCGCGCCAGCAGCCGCTGGAACGCGCGCCCGGAGTTGTGATCCGAGGTGTTCTGCGAGAGCAGCGTGAGCACCAGCTCCGCCATCGGATCGCCGTGGGGGCGGAGCGGGATCCGGCCGTACTCGGCGTCGAGGAGGGCGATCAGCTCGGCGGGCGCGGGGCGGGCGGGCGTCTTCCCCCCGCCGCGCGGGCCGGCCCCGGTGGGCGTCATGGGCGGATGGTAGCGTGCGCCGGCGACCCCGTGCGGGGCGGCGCGCCGCCGGTCGCCCGGCGGACGACTAGGCAGGGTGCGCCGGCGGTGCGATCATGGGTCGCCATCGCACCAGGGAAGAGGTGACGGTGACCCGCGATCAGATACGCCTCACCTCGCTCGCCTCCTGCGCCGGCTGAGCGGGGAAGATGGGTCCGTCGACCCTGGCGCAGGTCCTGCGCCCCCTGCTCGAGCGCTTCCCGGACGGCGAGCATCCCGACGTGCTCGTCGGGCTGGCGCACGGGGACGACGCCGCCGTCTACCGCGTCTCCGACGATCTCGCGGTCATCCAGACGCTCGACTTCTTCCCGCCGGTCCTCGACGATCCCTACCTCTACGGGCGGATCGCCGCCGCGAACGCGCTCTCCGACGTCTACGCGATGGGCGGGGAGGCGCGCCTCTGCCTGAACATCGCCGGCTTCCCGGAGGATATGGATCCGGCGATCCCCGCCGAGATCTTCCGCGGGGGCGCCGACGCGGTCGCCGAGGCCGGCGCCGTCGTCGCCGGGGGCCACACGATCCTAGACGAGGAGCCGAAGTACGGCCTCTCCGTGCTCGGCGTGGTGCATCCCGACGCCGTGCTGCGCGCCCGCGGCGCGCGCCCGGGCGACGCGCTGGTGCTCACCAAGCCGCTGGGGACCGGCGTGGTGCTGACGGCGGCGCAGCAGGGGGTCGGGGGTCATGAGGCGGCGCTCGGCGCGGCGACCGAGTCGATGGCGCGGCTCAACCGGGAGGCCTCGCGCCGCGCGCGCGAGGCCGGGGCGCACGCCGCGACCGACGTCACCGGCTTCGGGCTGGCCGGACACGCCTCCGAGATGGCGGTGGCGAGCGGGGCCCGGCTGGTGATCGAGGCGGAGCGGGTGCCGCTCTTCCCCGACGCGCTGCGCCTGGCGGAGGCGGGGGCCGTGAGCGGCGGCGGCCGCCGGAACGTCGAGCAGCTCGCCGGCCGGGTGCGCGTCGAGGGCGCCCTCCCCCCGTCGCTCATCGACCTCCTCTAC
>DAOULG010000154.1:0-18614 GCA_034420495.1 Dehalococcoidia bacterium | reverse complement strand
GTCACCCACCGGGCGGGAACGCTCGTCGCCTTCGACCAGATGCGGCAGCGACACTCGTGCCACGATCGTGCCCGCAGCCGTTCGTGGGCCACCGGAGCCGTGTGGCGAGTCGTGCCAGGGCTCGGAGCAGCGGCCCGCCGTGCGGAATCACACAGAAGTTCCTATCAGACGCTCGCTGTGTCATATACCCGTCACATTCGCGCGGCGCGGGAATGAGGCAAACTGGCCCCTGACCAGCCCGATCCCGATGCCCCTCCTACACGCTGGGCGGCCAGCGCAACAACTAGGTCCTCCTGAATGGGAACGCTGCAAGCTGCGTCGACCTGCTCGCTCCGCCGGAGCCGGACGAGTGCGCTGTGGATCCTGGTGGTGCTTGGCTGGGCTGCTCTGGCCGCCTGCGGAGGCGGCGAGGAGGAGCCGACCGCGTCCACGGAACGGCTCACCGCTGAGCAACAGGAGCTGGCCGCGCACCTCGGCGAGAGAACGATGCGGCTCTGGGACGTCTACAACACCTATGAGGTGGAAGCGCTCAGGGAGTTCTACGAGGCGAGCTACTGGGAGGACGAGAGGGAGGAGCTCCGGCGCAACATGGAGCCCTTCGAGAGCCGCGGCACCGTCTTCACGGCGGAGGAGACATCTCCGCCTGCGGAGATCGAGCCCGGCAGGTGGCGGCTCACGCACAGGGTCCGCTACAACGGGCGTTCGCTCGACATGGAGTTCATCTACGAGCAGTTCGACGGGGAGTGGCTGCTCACCTACGCGGAGGTCGACTAGCCTGGCCGGATCGGGGGCGACCGCGTTCACGCAGATCCCCGAGCGGGTCGTGTGTGAGCCGGTCGAGCAGCACGTGCGTGGGCGAGCGACCCGCAGGCGAAGGGACAGGCGGCCGGGATGAGCGGATTCGTCATCATTGACGCCGAGGTCGTGGATCCCGAGGCGTAACTCGGAGTACGTCGAGAAGAGCCTTGGTGTGATCGCCGCTCACGGCGGACGCCTCCTCGTGCGCACCAGCCAGGCCGAGTAGGTCCACGGCGGCTGGGCGCCGAAGCGTCTCGTGATCCTGCAGTTCGACAGCCGCGATGCCGCACGGAGGTTCATCGACTCCGCCTAGTACCGGGCCCTCGACGACCTCCGCCAGCGGGCGGCGCACTCCCGCTCCGTGCTCGTGGCGGAGTCCGATCCCGAGACGTGACTCCGGGCCCGTCCGCCCCGCGGAGACCGCACCGGTGAGGGCCCGGATCACGGCGGCGGGAGGCAGAGCGCGGAGCAGGGCGGGCGCCTCCCTCCGGGCACGCGCGCCGAGCAGCGCGTCCCCGCGCCACCGTCTCCGGGACCGGATGCGCGTGCGTTCCCACCGGTCGCGTTCCGGCAGGACCGGCCGGCCCACGGCGAGCGGGTAGGAACCGGCGGCCGCGGGCGTCACCCGGCACGGCCGGGACTCGCGGTTCACCCACGGGAGGCGGCGTGCAACGCCGGAGAGCGTCGCGATGACCGAGACCGCACGCCGGCGTGCATTGAGCACGACCGCCGCGCCGAGCGGCGTGACCGATGCCGGGCGCGCGCTACCATGACCTCGCCCGGCCGTCCTCCGGACGTCTGGCCGCCGGCGGAGCCCTCTGCCTGAGAGCGGCCGCGAGGGAGCGAGAGCCCGACCGTGAGTGCCCGAAGCGCCGAGCAGCCGATCCGCTTTGAGCCCGAGGAGGCCTGCCCTCCGTCGATCGCACTGGCGGTCGGGTTCCAGGGCGCCGCCCTCGTGCTCGGGCCGACGGTGCTCAACGTCGCGATCGCGGTTCGCGCCGCGGAGCTCGGCGACACCTATCTCACGTGGAGCGTCTTTGCGGCGATGCTGATCTGCGCGGCGATCACGACCATCCAGGCGCTTCAGCTGCGACGACTCGGCGCCGGCCACGTGGTGCTCTCCTGGCCTGCGGCGATGTTCATCGCGATTATGGTGACGGCCATCTCCGCGGGCGGGCCGGCGACGTTCGCGACCCTGATGGTCGTCTGCAGCCTGATTCAGATCGGGCTCGCCTGGTGGCTGCCAACGCTCCGCCGGATCGTTACGCCCGTCGTCTCCGGCACGGTGACGATGCTGATCGCCGTCAGCGTGCTGCCCATCGCCTTCGACACCGTCCAGGATCTCCCCGCCGACGCTCCGGCGGGCGCCGGCCCGGCGATCGCCGGCATGACGCTACTGTCCTCGGTCTTCCTGACGCTGCAGGCCAGGGGGAGGTGGCGGATCGCCGCGCCCTTCATCAGCATCATGGCCGGATCCGCCGTCGCCATCCCATTCGGCGTGCTCGACGGGGATATCGTCGCCGACGCCGGCTGGTTCGGCGTTCCCGAGATTCCGGATCTGGGCGTCGATCTCACGCCGGGCAGGGAGTTCTGGGCGATCCTGCCCTCGTTCGCGATCCTCACGCTGGTGCTCGGCCTCAAGACGATCAGCGACAGCATCGTGATCCAGCAGGGATCGCGCCGTCAGCCGCGGGCGATCGACTTCCGCCGGGTCCAGGGCATGGTCGGCGCCAACGGTGTCGGCATGCTGCTCGCCGGCCTCGGCGGGACGCTGCCCCCGATGTCCAATGGCTCCTACAGTCTCTCGCTCGTCAGCCTCACCGGCGTCGCCGCCCGCAGGGTCGGCCTCGGGGTGGCGACGGTCACGGTGGTGCTGGCCTTCTTCTCCAAGTTCGCCGCCGTGCTGCTCTCGATCCCCGGACCCGTCCTGGGCGGATACCTGATGCTCGCCATGGGCATCCTCTTCGTCAGCGGCTGGCAGACGATCCTCCGCGACGGCCTCGACTCCCGGCGCATGCTGGTGGTCGCGGTCGCCAGCGCGCTCGGCCTGGGCCTCGACGGCCACCCCCTCGCGCGGGACCTCTTCGGCGACGAGATGGGCGATCTGCTCGGCAGCGGCGTCACGATCGGCGCCGTGGTCGCGATCGGGATGACGCTCCTGCTTGAGGCGACGAGCACGCGCCGGTCGCGCCTCGAGGTCATGCTCGACATGGCATCGCTCCCGGAGATCGACGCCTTCCTGACGCGGCTGGCATCGAGAGTGGGATGGAACGAGTCCTCCACGCTCCGGCTGCGCTCGGCCGGCGAGGAGACGCTCGCGACGCTGCTGATGCAGGAGGGCGTTGCCGATGCCGAGGGCCCGGGGCGCCCGCGCCTCATAGTCGTCGCGCGGTCGGAGGGCCCGATCGTCGAGCTCGAGTTCGTCGCCACGACGAGGCAGGAGAACATCGAGGACCAGATGGCGTTCCTCACGGACGAACCCGCCGTGCCCGCCGTCGACGAGCTCTCGCTCCGCCTCCTGCGCTATCACGCCTCCGCCGTCCGCCACCAGAAGTTCCACGGCGTGGACATCGTTGCGGTCCAGGTCGAGGCGACCGCCTGACCCGATACCCGGCCGCAGCTGAGGGGGCCGAGCGAGACGTCGCGCGCGCGTTCCGGTCGCCGGAAGCGCTTGTGTCGCCTCTCGGGATCGCCCCACACTGGCTCTTCAGGCGCTTCCGGCGGGGGGCGGTCTGATGCCTCCGGCGACGCGCGGCCCCTGAGGCCGCGGCGACGGGTACGGGAGGCTGCCGCATGGCCAGGCTGCGGGCGATCGCGCGGCGGTGCGTGCCGTACGGGGTGCGCCTCCGCATCGCGCTCCTGAGGCGCGCGTGGCGTGACCGCCGTGCGAGGGTCGTCTTCGCCACGCGCTCGCGGGGCGAGCCGCTGCCGTTCACGCACGGCGCCTACGAGGGCCCGATGATCGACTATCCCGGCCAGGAGGGACTGGCCCGGGCGAAGCGGCACAACCAGCTGGTGCTCGCCTCCGCGCTGGACGGGACCGTGATCTTGCCGGGCGAGACGTTCTCGCTCTGGCGGGTGGCCGGCCGGCCGACCGCCGGGGCCGGCTACGCCGACGCCGCGGCGCTCAGGGCCGGGCGTCTCACGAGCGAGATGGGAGGATCGACCTGCCTGCTCTCGACCGTCGTCTACAACGCCGCCCTGCTCGCGGGGCTGGAGATCGTCGAGCGCCACTGCCACAGCGTCGACGTCTACGGCTCCGAGCGCTACTACGAGCTCGGCCGCGACTGCACCATCGTCTACGGCTACCGCGACCTGCGGTTCCGCAATCCGTTCGCCTACTCCCTCAGGCTCTCGGTGGCTGTGGAGCCGGACTGCGTGCGGGCGACCATCACCGGATCCCGGCCGCGGGACTTCACGGTCGACCTGAGGGTCAGCGCGCCGATTCGCGAGTCGCGGCGAACCCGGATCGTCGTCGATCCGGCGCTCCCGCCGGGCGCCGAGGTCGTGGTCGAGCCGGGCCACGACGGACTGCGCACGCACACCTCGCGCACCATCGTCTGGAGGGACGGGACGCGACGCGAGGACGACCTGGGGGAGTCCCATCACCTCAGCATGCCCCGCATCGTCGCCCGCGCCGCCGAGGGCTCCTGAGCCGCGCGGACGTCCGGGCCGGCGGGCGGTGCTCAGAAGGACCGGGACTTCCCCGACCCCGTAGGCTGTGGGTGAGCGGTGCGGCGCGGGGCACACCTCAACCGGATGCGAGACCCCTCATCACGGGGCTGCGCCCGGCCGGCTTCGGGAAGGCCCGGATGAGCGAAGGAACCCACCCCTGTCTCGGCGATCGATGATCGGGGGCCTCCGGGGTGCCGGGGCCATCATCGGGGCGGCCGTGGCCGCCGCTGCGCTGCTGGCGTGCAGCGGCGGTGCTCCGGCCGACGGATCCCCGGGTGCGGCGGCCACCGGGGGGGCGGCCGCCGTCGCCGCGGGGACCGCCACCCCGGGTCCATCCGCGGCGGCGTCACCGCCGCCGGCTGCGACCCCCACCCCGACCCCGACGCCCATCCCCACCCCGACCCCCAGCCCGACCCCTGCACCGACGCCGACGCCCGCCCCCACCCCGACCCCCACCCCGACCCCCGACCCGCTCGCCGTGCGGTGCGGAGGGCTCGCGGAGCGGGCGGGCCCCCTCGAGGAGGATGTCGAGGAGGTGATGGAGGGCATCACGGGAGGGGGGTGGGCTCTCGCGCTCATCGACCTCGACTGCGATGAGGCGATCGTCATCCGGCCCGAGCACGGCCAGTATCCGGCCTCGGCCGGCAAGATCGTGATCATGATCACGGCCCTCCGCGCCGCGCAGGACGGGCTGCTCGATCTCGAGGAACTCCGGCCGCACGTCGAGATCGTGCTCGCGCAGTCGCTCGACTGGCATGCCGATCTCGTCAACGACCTGGTCACCTCCGAGCAGATCGCCGCCGTCCTCGAGCGCGCCGGCATCTCGGAGGCATCGGAGCTCGAGCACAGCTGGCGCTACGCGCACATGACGGCCCTCGACATGGCCCGGGTCTGGGCCTCCCTCGTCCGGGGCGAGCAGCTGAACGCGGAGCTGACGGCCTACCTGCTCGATCTCGCGACGAGGCCGATCCTGGGCGAGTACTTCTGGCCGTTCCCTCCCGACTTCGGCGTGGAGGGCTACACCTACGGGCAGAAGGCGGGCTACTGGACCTCCCCGCTGCCGACCGGCTACCGCGTCTCCGCCGGCTACGCGCGTCCGGATGACGGGTCGAGCGACGGCTACGCCTTCGCCTTCCTCATCCGCGTCCGCGGCGGAGACTGGGCGACGGACTGGCGGCGCCCCGTCTTCCCCATCGTGCGGGACTTCATCGTGACGGAGACGGGCCTCGCACCCTAGCCGGGGCCCGGGCGGGTGAGGATTGGACAGCGTGTGGTGGGGCACAGCGCGCCCGTGCGGCGAGGGACGGACCCGCGAGGGGTCTCCGGGTGGGACGTTCGCTCGGCGGGGCGGCTCGCGCCGGCCGGTCTCGCGCTGCTGATGATGGCGGCGGCGGCCTGCACGGGAACTCAGCCCGCCGCGCCTCCGCCTCCGACCACCGTCGCGACCCCCCCACCCACAGCCACCCCCGTCCCGGCGACGCCGGTGCCCGCGACACCGGCGCCCTCCGAGGATCCCGCGCCCGAGACGTCCGCAGACGATGACAGCCGCGAGGGGGAGTACGTGGTGGCGGACAGGCCGCTTCCCGGCTTCCAGAGGATCGTCATGCGGCGATGGGCGGCGATCACCGATCAGCGGCGCGACGTGTTGGATCTCGGCTACGGGGACGTCGTGCGCATCGTGCGCGGAGACGCCCGCGACTGGTCCGCATTCGGCGGCAGCCCGCAACCGATCCGCGTCTACCTGCCCGAGTCGCAGGCGAGCGCGATCGCCGAGGCGCTCGGCATCGTGCCGGGGGCGTGGGTCGCCGATCTCCTGCCGGCCTCCGAGCTGACGCAGCGCGTCGCCTCCACCCCCGGCGCCTTCGCCCTGCTCGACCCCGAGCGGCTGGACCTCGGCGTGCTGGCGCTCACCGTCGGCGGTCACGATCCCTACCGCGATCCGGCCTGGCGGTCGCCGCTGCGCCTCGTGCGGTGGATCGGGGCCGCCACGGCCGACGATGCCGGCGACGCCGTCTCGGAGAGTGAGCTGCCGACACCGTTCGACCCCGCGGGGATGCTGGTCACCGGCGAGCTGCTGCCCGTGCGCTGCACCAACTTCGTGCTCGCCATCCTCGACGACTACGGGGCGATGTTCGATGGCGTCCGGGAGGCGGTCGCCGCCGCCGACATCGCCGTCTCGGCGCTCGATTCCCCGTTGACGGATCTCGGGGAGGCGACGCCGTGCGTCGAGACGTTCGTGCTCCAGGGCAGCGCCCGTGCCGTGCCGGCGCTGTCGGATGCCGGCCTCGACGTGATCCTGACCAGCGGCAACCACATGCTGGACTGCTGGGAAGGGTGTTCGGGCGCCGCCGTCCTGCTCGACACGCTGGAGCTGCTGGATGAGGCGGGGATCGCGACGGCCGGCGCCGGTCCCGATCTCACCGCCGCGCGCACGCCTGCCGTCCTGACCGTCGATACCGCGCAGGGGCCCGTGCGCTTCGCCTTTCTCGGCTACGACGCCATCGCGTCCTGGTATGCGGCGAGGGACTACTACGCCGGGACGGCCCCGCTCGACGAGGAGAGCCTGCGCGAGGACGTGGCCGCCGCGCTCGCGGTCGCAGATCATGTTGTGGTCGGAACAAGCTGGGGCATCGAGGAGACCGCCGACCCGACGACCTCGCAGATCGAGCTCGGTGGAATCGCGGTCGAGGCGGGGGCGACCCTCGTCGCGGGCAACCATCCGCACTGGGTGCAGGCCGTCGAGCACTTCGACGGCGCCCTCGTCGCCTATGCACTGGGGAACTTCATCTTCGATCAGTACGACCCCGTCGAGAACACGCACGGGATGCTCATCGAGCTCGGATTCACCGCCGACCGCCTGATCGGGTACCGCATCCGCCCCTTGGTGATCCGCGCGCACAACAGCGTGCTCCGCTGGCCGTACCGCCCCGAGTTCGTGAATCCCGCCGGCGAGGGTCGACCGATCCTCGATCGCGTGTGGGAGGCGCAGGACCGGCTGCCACCCAGGTAGGCGGGGGCATGTCGGCACCAGCCTGCCGCGGCTGATCAGTTCCAGGTAGCGTGGGGCACGGCAACCTCCGGACACCGTCAGCCGTCCGGAGGAGCAGATGCGCCCAATACACTGCCAGGCATGCATCAGGGTTCGCCGCCGGTCGAGCTTCGCCGGCGGGTCGCAGGGCTCGTCGGCTCCGATGTCGAGTCAGGCCGCCGGGCGCCGGCCGGGTACACCCCGGCCGCGCGCTGGTCCCTGACCCTCGCGAACGGACAGCGGGTCTTCGCGAAGTGCGGGTCGGATAGCGAGGACTCCGCAGTCGCCACCTGGCTCAGGCATGAGCGGCGAGCCTACGAGGACATCGCCGCATCCTTCATGCCCAGGCTCATCGGTTGGGACGACGATGGTCATGAGCCGCTGCTTCTTCTCGAGGATCTCGGCCACGGTCACTGGCCGCCTCCCTGGGATTCTCAGCAGATTGCAGCCGTGCGGTCCCTGACCGAGCAGATCGCGGCGCTCCGACCGCCTGACTGGGCTGAGGACATCGAGCGCCGCGAGCGCCAGCATCTCTCCGGGTGGCGGCGTGTGCGCGACGATCCCGGCCCCTTCCTGAGTCTGGGGCTGGCCGACGAGCGCTGGCTGGACACGTGCCTCCCTGCGCTCATCGAGGCGGCCGAATCGGCACAGCTCGAGGGTGACTCGCTCGTCCACTTCGATCTGCGCAGCGACAATCTGTGCCTCATCAAGGACGGCTCTCGCGAGCGCGCGATGCTCGTTGACTGGAACTGGTGCGGCCGTGGAAGCGCCCGGTTCGATCTGATGTCGTGGCTGCCTTCATTGCATGCAGAGGGAGGACCCGCACCCTGGGAGATCGTCGACGACTCCGGGGGTGTCGCCGCGCTGCTCAGCGGGTACTTCGCCGCACAGGCAGGGCTGCCACCGACGGGGGCCGGAATCCCTGGGCGGCAGCTGCAGCTCGCCTGCCTCGGCGTTGCGCTGCCGTGGGTGATTCGAGAACTCCTACTGCCGCCGGTACAGGTGCAGTGAACGACGTGCGCAGCGAGCAGCATCGAAGGTCCCCCGAACCGCGGGCGCCCCTCGGCCGCGTGCTCGTTCCCGAGCTTCGCCGACGGGTAGAAGGGCTCACCGGCCGATGTGTCGATTCGGTCCGTTCCGTACGGGACGGGTATACGCCGGCCATATGCTGGTCCCTGAGCCCCGCGAATGGCCGCCGCGTCGTCGCCGGGTGCGGCCCCGACGTCCGGGCGGCTCCATGAAGGCTGCTCTCGGCAAGGTGGGAAGCATCGAGCTCAGGACGGCGGATCCGGGCGACAAGGAATTCGCCTACCAGGTGAAGAAGGCTGCCTTCCGCGAGTACGTGGAACAGGTGTGGGGCTGGGATGAAGACGAGCAACGGGGGCTGAACGATCGGAGATTCCGTGCAGAGGAATTCCACATCGTCATGCTCGGCGGCGTCGACATCGGCGTGCTGTGCTCGGTCATTGAGCCCGATTGCGTCTATGTCTATCAGCTCTACATCCAACCGGCCCATCAGGGGCAGGGGATTGGCGGGGCGAGCATGCTGGCGGTGATCCGCAAGGCAAATGAACTGGGGCTCCCCGTGAGGTTGAGGGTCCTGAAGGTGAATCCCCGGGCGGCGGCTCTATATGGGCGACTCGGCTTCGCGCTCACGGGCGACACCGATACCCATGTCCTCATGGAGAGGCCGCCTGACCCGGTGCCTCCCACCACTCCGAGGTGAGGAGCATGTGCCTCGAGTTCTGGCACGGACCTCCGGCAGGCGACCGGTAGCGAGCACTCCCGGCTCAACGTCCAGGGCGGGCCCTCACGGTCTCTGCGATGAACTGCCGGATCTTCTCGGGGTCCTTGATCCCATCCGCCTCCACTCCGCTGGAGACGTCCACACCCCATGGGTTGACCTCCCGCACGGCGGCACCCACGTTCTCCGGCGTCAGACCACCCGCCAGCATGAACTCAAGCCCCGCCCGGGAAAGTTGCGCCGCCACGTCCCAGTCGAAGGTCTGTCCGGTGCCTCCCTGGAGGCCCGGAGCCGCGCGGTCCAGGGTGACGAAGTGTCCCCGCTCCCGCAGCGCCATCATCCGGCGACGTAACCCTTCCAGCCCCTGCACGCCCGCGCGGCCCCCCGCAACATGCACCGACTTGAAGACGGGCACCGGCACCTCGTCGCAGAACGTCATCGACTCGGCCCCGCAGAGCTGGACCATGTCCACGCCGGAGCCGAGCACCGACGCCTTCACCTCTTCCATGGGTTGGTCCGCAAAGAGCCCCAGCACCCTGGGCGGATCCTCGCCCGACGCCTTAACGGCCTCGACTATCCGGCGTCCCTGTTGAACCGATACGCGCCGCCGCCGATTGGGGACGAACACCACTCCAATGAAGTCCGCGCCGGCTCCGGCGGCGATGAGGGCGTCCTCTACCCTCCGCACTCCATCAATCTTGACCTTCGGCATTCGGTCGCTTCCCTGAACGCTCATCACAGTCTGCCACGGGCCAGGTTCAACGCCGCGCCGGGGGCAGGCGGGGTCAAGCCATCGCGGCGGTCGATGCCGGACGGACCTGCTGCGAAGTCGTCGTTGCGATGCTCGTGGGTTGCGGTTGACCGCGCAGTGCTCAGTATGGTGATTCGAGCTGCGGGAACATCGGGAAGTGCCGAACGTTCTGCGTCCAGAGCTGCGCCTCGAGGCGTTCGGCCGTCGCGGCGATCACGTAGTCCACGGGATCGATCCCCGGGTGCAACCGCAGGAACCGGCGCGCCAGCGTGCCCGCACGCTCGGCGAGATCGTCGTCCACGTCGATCCAGTCGAGGCTGTCCAGCAGGCGGCGTGTGACGCGCTCCTCGGACGCCCGCATCCCCGCCAGGACCTCAATCTTGGTGAGCACGGATGCGACGAGTCGCTCGCCTGAGTCCGTGGCGGAGCGGAGCGCCTCGCGCGCTGAGGGGTCGCCCCGCAGATGGTCGATGAGCACCGACGTGTCGACGACGATCGCCATCAGCTGGTGAGCCGCCGGGACATGCCGCGACGCAACCCATCCACGTAGCGTGCGCCGTCGAAGTCGCGGCCCTCCCATGAGGCGAAGCTCGCGTCGAGGGCGCTCAGTACCTCCGCTGCCGGAGACGTCCCGTAGCTGCGTTCGACCGCCCGTCGCACGAGTTCGGCGAGGCCGCGTCCCGAGCGGCGGGACTCCTCGAGCAGCCGCGCATACTGCTCGTCCGTCAGCGTGATCTGCGTGCGATGGCTCATGATGTAAGCCTACATCATGCGGCGATCTCCCGGCAGATGCCGGTCCGCGTGCGTCCGCCCCGACTCGGGGTGCATCTGAACGTGATGCCTGCCCCCTGTCGCGGGTGGTCCGGGTCCGACCTGCTCGCCGCCGCGCGCCGGGCCCGATGTGCGGGAGCGTCATCCCCGGTCGTCGGGCCCCGTGAGACCCCTGCCGCCGCGCTCCTCGGACGAGCGGGCCACCTCGGCGGCGACCTCGGCGCCGAAGATCATGATCCCCGCGCTCAGGTAGACCCAGATGAGAAACGTGATCACGCCCCCGAGCGAGCCGTAGATCACGTCGTTGTGACCGACGTTCGCCACGTAGAAGGCGAAGCCGAGCTTCGTGGCCTCGAAGGCGATCGCCGCGAGCAGGGCGCCGTGCCAGAGGAAGCGCGGGCGCAGCTCTGAGTTCGGCACCAGCCAGTACAGGAGCAGGAACGCGACGAAGCTCATCGAGCCGCCGATCACGGTGGCGCCGAGATCCCACACCAGCGGCTGCTCGCGCAGGATCCCGAGGCTGATCGCCTCGGCCTGCGCGAAGCGCCAGGCGGTGGTGAGGGCGGCCGAGGCGATCAGGAGGATCCCGACCAGGGGACCGACCGTCAGGTCGATCAGCTTGCCGACGGCCAGGCGTCGCGGCCGGGTCACCCGGAAGGCGGCATTGAGCGCGGTCCGAAGCGCGGTGGCGAGTGCGCTGCCGAGCCAGATCGTCCCGGCGAGGGCGATGGTCCCGGTCACGACGCCTTCGCTCGCGAGCCCGAGGAGCGTCTCCTCGACGAGGGGTGCATCGACGGGGAGGCTCTCGACGAGCGCGTCGAGCGTGCGACGCTGGAGCTCGTCGTCCCGGAGCAGCAGGCCGAAGATCGAGAGCGCGAGCAGCAGCAGCGGTGCGAGAGACATCAGCGCGAAGTACGAGATCCCCGCCGCCAGCAGCGTCCCGCGGTCGGCGATGAAGTGCTCCGTCGCGCCCCGGAGGATGCTCACCACCTCGCGGATGGCACGGCCCGGCGCCGGTCCGGGAGAGAGAGCGGGCCGGGACGGCGGCGGGCCGGGCATGCGGCACTCCCCTCGCTGACCGGAGCAGGGGCCCGGCCGCGCCCGGACGATGCGCAGGCGCGGGGCGGGGCGGGATCTCCGCCCGATCCTACGCCCGCCGGTGCACATCCACGCGGGCGGGCGCGCGGGCGACGATCCCCGGGAGGCGAGCCGGGCGGCTCTCGACGATGGCGGCCGGGCGGGATCGGGGAGAAGGTGGGGTCGGTCGCTGTCGACGCCGCCGGCGCGGCGGCCGGCCGGGGGATGATGGGAGGGCGCCCGCGATGACGAGTTCGGATCGGTCCCGGAAGAGGGTCTACCTCGCGAGCCCGTACGGCTTCTCGGCGCAGCAGCGCGGGTTGCTGCTGCCGCCGCTGGTGGAGGCGCTCGAGGGACTGGGCCTCGAGGTATGGGAGCCGTTCGCGCGCAACAACCAGCTGGACCGCGCCGAGGCGGGGTGGGCCTGGCGCATCGGGCAGGCCGACGTCCGGGATGTGCGCGAGTCGGACGCGATCGTCGCGGTGGTGAACGGGGTCCCGCCCGACGAGGGCGTGATGGTGGAGCTGGGCGTCGCCATCGCCCTGGGTAAGCCCACATTCCTCTTTCGCGACGACTTCCGGCGGGCGACCGACAGCGAGCACTATCCGCTCAACCTCATGCTGTTCACGGGGCTGCCGCGCGAGGGGTGGCGCGACTCCTACTACGAGTCGGTCGATGAGCTCGCCGACCCGGAGAAGGCTCTCGCGCGGTGGGCGCGCGGGGGGTGACGCCGCGAGGGCGCTGCGCGCGATCGACACGCCGTCCGCTGCGGTGTCTCGTTCGCCCCGGAGGCCGCATCGCGGAGGGCGCCATGCCCGCTGCGTCCACGGATGTCGTCTGGCCCGTGAGCGACTGGGGGGTGCGCGTGGGCTGGGACGCGGATCAGCCGCCGCTGCGGGCGCAGTACCACACCATCCATGTTCCCTACGAGCCCCTGACCCCGCCGCGGATCCGCCTCGACGACGAGGGGATCCGCTACCCCGACGCGGTCGATCTCCAGCCGCGGCTCGCCGTCGCGTGGGAGCCCGACGGTGGTGGTAGGCGGCGCGCCCGCGGGCGACGGCTATCCGATTGATCGTGCGTGGTGAGTCAAGATATACTCATGCGGTGAGTAGACGGCTCCAGGTCATCATGCCCGACGATGAGTACCGCGCGGTCGCGGACGTCGCGAGGCGCCAGCGGACGTCCGTCTCGCGCATCGTGCGCGACAGCCTGCGCCGCACCGTGGCCGAGGAGCAGCAGGAGACGCCGGAGCGGCGCATCGCTGCGGTGCTGCGCTTCGCACGCTACGCCGGCCCGACAGGGGATATCGAGGAGCTGCTTGGCGAGATCGAACGCGGTCGCTCGCTCCCGTGATCTATGTCGACTCGAACGTTCCGATGTACCTCGTCGGCGCCGACCACCCGCACAAGAGGCGCGTCGTCTCCCTCATCCCGCAGCTTCTCTCGGCGCATGAGCGCCTGATCACGAGCGCCGAGGCGTTCCAAGAGCTCCTGCACCGGTACCGGGCACTGGGCGATCACGAGCACCTCGGCGCTGCGTACGACGCGCTCGAGGCGATGATCTCGATGGTGGCCGATGTGACCAAGGACGACGTCGACCGCGCCCGCGATCACCGTGGGCGCTACCCCCGGCTCTCCTCCCGAGACTGCCTGCATCTGGCGGTGATGCAGCGCATCGGCTGCACCGAGATCTGGAGCTACGACGGGCGTTTCGATGCCGTGGGCGCGATCCAGCGCGTCGCCTGACCGGCGGCTCGACGCCCCGAACGCCGCGCGGGAGGCCGGAGGCGGCGCCCGCAGTCGGGGCGGGAGGCGCCGTGACCGGACGGAGGCTCAGGAAGGCCGCACACATCCTGCTCTTCGTGCTGGCGGGCGCGCTCTTCTACGCGGGGCTGGGCGTGGGGCTGCAGTACGATCCCAACCTCGGCACGCTGCTGTGGGCCGCCTCGGCGGCGATCGTCGTCCTGAACGCGCTGTGGATGAGGCGCTCGGGCGGGTGATGCCGCCGGGGTAGCGCCTCCGGCCGCGCGGCTCAGGCGACGGGACGCACGCCGCCGGCGGGGAGGGCGCATGCTCACGACGCTGCTCGGGCTCGTCTACCGCTACTACGAGCGGCGGCTCGAGGCGGAGGTGCGCCGGGGCGCGATCCCCCGGCACGTCGGCATTCTCCCCGACGGCAACCGCCGCTTCGCGCGGAGCTCCGGCCTCCGGCGGGTCGGCGAGGGCCACCGCGAGGGCGCGGACAACGTGGCGCGGCTGCTGGGCTGGTGCGACGAGCTGGGCATCCCGGTGGTGACCATATGGGTGCTCTCTACGGAGAACTTCCAGCGCCCCCCGGACGAGCTCGACGCCATCTTCGCGATCGTGGAGGAGCGGGTCGCGGACCTCGCCGAGCGGCAGCACCGGGCGGCGCTGCCGCGCCGCATCCGGGCCGTCGGCCGCCGGGACCAGCTCCCCGCCTCGACGGTCGCAGCCATCGAGCGCGTGGAGCGCCTCACCGCCCCGAACACGGAGGGCGACCTGCTCGTGGGCGTCGGCTACGGCGGGCGCGATGAGATCGTGGACGCCGTGCGCCGCATGATCGTCGACCACGTGCGGCGCGGCGACTCCCTCGAGGGGGTCGCGGAGGGCCTCGACGCCGAGGGGATCGCCCGCTACCTCTACGCGCCGGACGTCCCCGACCCGGACCTGGTGATCCGCACCTCCGGCGAGCTGCGGCTCTCCGGCTTCATGCTCTGGCAGAGTGCCTACAGCGAGTACTACTTCTGCGACGCCTTCTGGCCCGCCTTCCGCCGCATCGACTTCCTGCGCGCCATCCGCTCCTACTCCCACCGCCAGCGCCGGCGCGGCCGCTGATCACCGCCGCCCGGCGCGCGGGGGCTCATCCCTCCGCCCACGGGGTCCCGGTCGGCTTCGGGAGGCGCTCCTCGATCTCGCGCCCGGCGGCATCGAGCTCCGGGGCGCTCAGAGTCTCCTGCAGCGCCTCGAAGAGGTCGCGCTCCTCCCACCTGATGTGCGCCCGGAGCGTCTCGCCGAAGGCCGCCAGCGCCTCCCGGCGCTCCGCGTCGCCGTCGGCGTCCCTCATCCGGGCGACGAGCGCCTCCATCGCCAGGTGATCGCGCTGCAGGCGCCGCACGCGCTCATCCTCGGGCGAGGTGTGGCGGAGCAGCCTCGCGAGCAGGCACTCCGTCTCGGCGTGGAAGTGCGGCAGCAGCCCCCGCGCCCAGAAGCGCACGAGATCGGCGTAGATCCCGGCGAGCTCCGCGGCGTCCGCTCCCGGCAGCTCGCGTTCGAGCCGGAGCGCGAAAACCAGGCCGTGGTGATGCTCCTCCGACAGCCGCACCAGTCGGGGGTCGCGCTTCATCCGCCCGGTCCTCTCCGTGCGGGGCAGCGCGAGGCCTCGCGCGTCCCGCCGGCTCCGCTCCAGCCCCCGGATGGTACGGCCACCCCGGCGCCGGACCCGGAGCGGCGGTCGCGGGGAGCGCCTGCCGTCCTACGGCGGCGTCACGAAGTCGCAGCGGGTCTCGTGGGCGCGTGCGAGCGCGACATCGAGCGTCGCGACGGGCGCGTCGAGCGACTCGGCGAGCGCGATGTACCACGCGTCGTAGGCCGAGACGTGTGCGCGCAGCTCCCAGACGCGCTCGGCACATGGCTCGTACGGGAACAGCTCGGCGCGCAGCTGGAGCAGATCCGCGTGCGCGAGCGCAGCGGCGTCGGGGGAGATCTCGCCGGCGAGTGCGGCGCGCCGCAGGATGTTCGCCGTCTCGGCCGGCATCAGGTGCGGCGCGGCGAGCCGATCGGAGGCGAGCACCGCCTCCGCCCACGAGCCGGCGGGTCCGCCGTCGATCAGCGCCGCGACGACGACGGAGGCGTCGACGACCAGCGTCACCGGCGGTCGGCGTCCCGGAAGGCGAGGATTCTCTCGGCCGGGAGCCGCGTACCGGCATGGCGCTTCCGCTCGCGGATGCCGGCGAGCAGCGACTGCGGATCCGGCCGGCGCGCGAGCTCGACCAGTTCGGCGCGCAGGTACTCCTGGAGCGAGCGCCCGGAGCGCGCCGCCCGGGCGGCGAGCTCGTCGCGTGCGTCGTCCGGGACGTGGCGTATGGTGATGGAGACGGGCATGCAGCCATTATGCTGCTATTAGCAGCACAATGCAATATCCCGCGCTCCGTCACTGCAGCGCCGAGGCGACGCGCGACGCCGCCTCGTGCTGCATGCCCGGCAGCACGTGCGCGTAAATCGCATAGGTGATCGCCGAGCTGGCGTGCCCGAGCTGCGCGCTGATGCTGGTGACGGGCACGCCCTGCATCGCCATCAGCGAGGCGCAGGTGTGGCGCAGCGTGTGAAAGGTGACGTCCTCGATCCCGGCCTCGAGCGCGAGCGCCTGGAACGCCCGGCGCATGTTGCCGGGCCTCCAGTGCGTCCCGATCCCCGAGGGGAAGACGAGATCGTGCTCCTGCCAGCGCGCGCCGAGCCTGAGGCGGCGCTCGGCCTGCTCTGCGCGGTGCCGGCCGAGGACGCCGGCCCCCTCCTCGGAGAGGGCGACGGCGCGCCGGGAGCGGTGCGTCTTGGGCTCCATCTCGACGACGCCGCGTCCCGGGAACTCGCGGATCGTGCGCCGCACGCGCAGCTCGAGGCCCGGCAGGTCGATGTCGGCCCAGCGCAGGGCGAGCAGCTCCCCGCGCCGCGCGCCGGTCTCGAGCGCGGTGTAGAGGAGCGCGTGGAGGGGGGTGCCCGAGGCGGCGGCGAGCAGTCCTCGCGCCTCGTCCACGCTCAACACGCGCATCTCGCCCCGGTGCGTCGGCGGCGGGCGCACCGCCTGGGCGGGGTTGACCGCGATCAGCCCGAGCTCGGTCGCGGTCTGGAAGGCGGAGCGCAGCTCGCGGTGCAGGCGGCGCACCGTGCCCGGGGAGCGGCCCGACTGGAGCAGGCCCGTGATGAACGCGTCGATGTCGACGGGGCGGACCTCGCCCAGCCGGCGCTCGCCGAGGGCGGGCGCGAAGTGGAGGGCGACGTCCCGGCGGTAGAGATCGAGGGTGGACTCCTTCACACGCAGCGCCTGCCGCCGGAGCCAGGCCTCGAGGTAGGTCGCGACGAGGGGGCCGCCGGGGTGCGGGTCGGGGACGCTCTCCCGCCCGGGAAGCGACATCGCGTGGGAGGGCCGGGCGAGCCGGAGGTGGCCGCGGCGGGCCGCGGGCGCGGCCGCGCCCGGGTGCCGGGGCCCCTTCCCCCCGGCGGCGCGGATCACATCCAGGACCTTCCGGCCGGCATGCGGAGCGCCTCCTCCGGCACGAGCTCCTCGAGGCCGGTCGCCACGAGCGTGCGCTGCTCTCCCGCCCGCTCGTCGAGCACGCCCCGCGCCCGCACGAAGGCCGCCGTCCGCACCACCTCGCGCCGTTCCGAGGCGAGCTCGCGGCGCACCAGGATGTTCATCAGCCCGTACTCGTCCTCGAGCAGCAGGAAGATGATCCCGCGCGCGGTGAGCGGGCGCTGGCGGCAGACGACCAGACCCGCCACCTCCACCGCCCGCCCGGCCGGAAGCCGGTGCAGGTGCTGGCTGGAGGCGACGCCCTCCCCGAGCGCCCCGCGCAGGAAGTGCATCGGGTGGGCGTCGGGCGAGAGCCCGAGCAGCGCGTAGTCGAGCTTCATCCGCTCGCGGTCGCCCAGCTCCGCGAGGGAGACCGCGTCCTGCGCCGTCGGCAGCTCGAGCCGCAGCTGGCGCATGCCCGGCCCGGACGAGGGGGTGCGGGCCATCGCGCCCGCCGCGGCGCCGCTGAAGAGCCCGAGCTGCCACAGCAGCTCACGGCGGTTCAGCCCGAAGCCGTCGAAGGCGCCGGCCTGGATCAGCCGCGCCGTCTCCCGGCGCCCGAGCCCGGTGCGCTGCACGAAGTCGAAGAGCGAGCGGTAGCGCCCGGAGCGCTCGCGCTCCTCCTCCACCCGCCGGGCCCAGACCGGACCGAGGCCCTGCACGTAGCCGAGCCCGATGCGGATCGCGCCCGAGGCGCTCTCGCTCTCGTCGGGCTGCTCGACCGTGCACACCGCGCGGCTGAGGTCGATGTCGGGCCTCCTCACCGCGACGCCGTGGCGCTTCGCGTCGTTGGTGAGGACGTGCGGGGGGTAGAACCCCGTGGGCTGGTGGTTGAAGAGCGCGCAGAGGAACTCCGGGGCGTAGTACCGCTTGAGCCAGCTCGACTGGTAGGCGAGGAGCGCGAACGCCGCGCCGTGGCTCTTCGGGAAGCCGAACTCCGCGAAGCCGAGCAGGTTGTCGAAGAGGCGCTCCGCCACCGCGCGCCCCACGCCCCGCTCCCTGGCCCCCGCGAGGAAGCGCTCCCGCCAGCCGTCCATCTCCTCGCGCGCGCGCCGGCGGCTCATCGAGCGGCGGAAGCGCTCGGCCTCGCCGGAGCTGAGTCCGCCCATCTGCCGGGCGACCTGCAGCACCTGCTCCTGGAAGATCACCACCCCCAGCGTCTCCTCGAGCACGTCCCGCACGCACTCGTGCGGCGGCTCCGGCCGGTAGCGTGGATCGCGGCGCTGCTGCTCGCGTCGCCGGACGTAGGGGTTCACGGCGCCGCCGACTATGGGGCCCGGCCGCACGATCGAGACCTGCACGGCGAGATCCTCCAGGGTGCGCGGCTGCGTTCGGGGCAGCATCGCGATCTGCGCGCGCGACTCGATCTGGAAGACCCCGACGGTGTCGCCGCGGCAGATCGCGTCGTAGACCGCCTGGTCCTCGAAGTCGATCCGCGAGAGATCGACGATGCGGCCGCG
>DAOULG010000153.1:0-1625 GCA_034420495.1 Dehalococcoidia bacterium | reverse complement strand
CGCGCCGGCGCGCGCTCCCCATCTCGGCGCGCACCGCCTCCGGCACGTGGAAGGCGGGCTCCTCCGGCCAGCCGAGGGCGCGCTTGGAGAGCCGCACCTCCTCCTCCCCGAGGGGCGCGCCGTGCGCGCTCGCGGTGCCGGCCTTGTTCGGGCTGCCGTGGGCGATCGTCGTGGGGACGATGATGAGGGAGGGCCGGCTCTCCTCGGCGCGGGCGCGCTCGATCGCCCCGGCGATCGCCTCCAGATCGGTGCCGGAGGGCACATCCTCGACGTCCCAGCCGTAGGCGCGGAAGCGCGCGCCCACGTCTTCGCGGAAGGCGAGGTCGGTGTCGCCCTCGATCGAGATTCCGTTGTCATCGTAGAGGTAGACGAGGCGGCCGAGGCCGAGCGTGCCCGCGAGCGAGGCCGCCTCGCTGGCGACGCCCTCCATCAGGTCGCCGTCGGAGACGATCCCGTAGACGCGGTGGTCGACGACCGGGAAGCCCGGGCGGTTGTAGCGCGCCGCGAGGAAGCGCTCGGCGATCGCCATCCCCACGCCCATCGCGAAACCCGCCCCCAGCGGCCCGGTCGTGAGCTCGACCCCGGGGGTGTCGTGGCGCTCGGGGTGGCCGGGGGTGCGGCTCTCCCACTGGCGGAAGCGCTCGATCTCCGCGAGCGGGAGGTCGTAGCCGGTGAGGTGCAGCAGCGCGTAGAGGAGCATCGAGGCGTGGCCGGCGGAGAGCACGAAGCGGTCGCGGTCCGGCCACTCAGGGTTCCCGGGGCTGTGGCGGAGGAATCGCGTCCACAGCGCGTGGGCCATCGGCGCCGCGCCCATCGGCGCTCCCGGGTGGCCGGAGTTCGCCGCCTGCACGGCGTCCATCGCGAGCGCCCGGATCGTGTTGACGCCGAGCTCGTCGACGCTCGGGCTCGCCATGCGCGGGACCCCCTCTCGCCGCCGCTACATTCTGTGCCAGCGGGCGCCCACAGCGCGAGCGTGCGGCCGCTAGGGCGTAGGATCGCGCACGGGCCGCCGGCGCGCCGGCGGCCGGGGCGAGCGCCTCCTCTGTCGCTCGCCGGGGGGGAGAGCCATGGCCGAGGGGACGGCGGAGGCTGTCGGGGGCGCCTCGGGGCGGCTCGTGATCCCCTTCCGGGAGCAGCGCCTTCCGAACGGCCTCCGCGTCATCGTCTCGCCCGACGACTCCGCCCCCGTCGTCACGGTCGCGCTCTACTACAACGTCGGCTTCCGGCTCGAGCCGCGCGGGCGCACCGGCTTCGCACACCTCTTCGAGCACCTGATGTTCCAGGGCTCGCAGCAGATGGCGAAGCTCGAGTTCATCCGCATCGTCCAGCAGACGGGCGGGGTCCTGAACGGGACGACCCGTCCCGACTTCACCAACTACTTCGAGACCCTCCCCGCGCACGCGCTCGAGCTCGCGCTCTGGATGGAGGCCGATCGCATGCGCGGTCCCGTGATCACGCAGGCGGAGCTCGACAACCAGCGCGACGTGGTGAAGAACGAGATCCGGGTGAACGTGCTCAACCGCCCCTACGGGGGCTTCCCCTGGATCGATCTCGGCGCGCGCGCCTTCTCCAACTGGGCGAACGCGCACAACGGCTACGGCGACATGCAGGATCTCGACGCGGCG
>DAOULG010000152.1:0-9821 GCA_034420495.1 Dehalococcoidia bacterium | reverse complement strand
CTCAGTCCCCGGAGAACCCGCTCTCGGGCATCGCCGCCGCCCACGCGAACCAGTACGCCGTGCGCGTGGGAACGCTCCCGAGCCGAGCACCGTCGAGCGTCGAGACGAGCCCCTCCTCGGAGACGAACCAGCGCTGCTCCTCGGAGTCGACCGCGAGGAGTCCCAGCGCGTCGGTCATCACGAGCCGCTCTATGGGCTCCGGGGGCGCGCGGTAGGCCGCCACGCCGGATCCGGGGCCGTGCGAGATCAGCACGAGCGCGGCGCCGCCCAGGCTCAGGGTCGTGATGCCCGCGTCCTCCACCCCGGCGAGCGGGAGGGCGTGCGCGACGCGGGTCGCGCCGACCGGCATCTCGATGCCGAGCACGCGCTCCTTCGGGGGGAGGCGGCCGTCGAGCGGCTCGGCCGGGTAGAGCGGACCCTCGGAGGCGTCGTCCGCCGCGAGCGCGGCCCCCGCGTCGTAGTCGCGCAGGAAGCCGGTCTCCAGCGCCAGCACGCGCGTCGAGGGGTGGGACTCCGCCCACGCCTCCCAGGTCGTGCGCCGCAGCGGGAGGGGGGTGAGGCGCTCCCCGGCCTCGAAGGCAGGCCCGGTGAGCGCGCGCCCGCTCACGGGGTCCCAGAGGGAGCCGCTCTCCTCGTCGGCGAAGAGCATCCGCGAGCGGTAGACGAGGCCCGAGGCGACGAGTCGCCGCTCGCGCCCGGCGACCTCCGCCTCGAACGCCGCCGCAGAGCCGCAGGGGAGGCAGTGCAGGATCAGCACGCCCCTCCCGCCCACCTCGTCGTGCACCGCGCCGTGCCAGGCGACGATGCGCTCCGGGTAGGCGCGGGCCTCCCCATCCAGCTGGAGGCCGAAGACGGCGTCGCCCCCGTCGAGGTAGCGCTCCTCCACCCGGTGCACCGTGGCCGGCTCCTCCAGCGGGGGGAGGCCGCCCAGGCGCACGCTCGTCCACAGCAGCTCGTCGATGCGCGGCTCGTGGGCGCGGCCCCGGGAGAGCACCGTGGCGAAGCGCGGATCGACGATCGAGAGCAGCCGGCCCTTCCACTCCTGGTAGGCCTCGGGGAGCGGCGGCGACTCCCGCGCGACCCAGGCCGACCAGCTCCGGGCGTCGGGGAGCCTCTCGCCGGTGAGGCTCTCCAGGGCCTCCTCCACCCAGCGCGCCCAGCCCACCTCCAGCCAGAGCATGTCGACGAGCGGGGCGACGACCCGCGGATCGCCGGAGAGCCCGAGATCGGCGATCGAGCGGGCGGAGTCCTCGGTGGGCGGCACGCAGTCCGGCGCGCGCCCCGGGTCGTCGTACCAGCAGACCGCCCGCCGCAGGAGCCCGGCGACGCCCTCGTCGTCGAGCGGGCCCTGCGGCGCGGGCGAGGCGGCGGCGGGCGGCGTCTCCTCCGGCGCCGCCGTCGCCGTGGGCGCCGGGGGCGCGGCGGTCGCCGTGGGCGCGGCGGTCGCGGCAGGCGTCGCCGGCGCGGAGGTGGCGGGCCGCTCCGTCGCCCGGGGCCGGGTCTCGTCGGCGAGGCAGCCCGCCGCTCCCAGCGTGAGCGCGGCGACGGCGGCGAGGAGGAGCCCCGTCCGGCCGACCGCCGCCGCGCTCACCGTCCGGCGCTGCGGCGGGAGTCGAGGGCGCGTGCGAGAGAGGCCGTGAGGCGCAGCAGCGGGGGCCCCCACGGGCCGCGAGAGCGCACGAGGTCGTCGTAGCCCGCCTCCTCGCAGACGATCTCGCAGAGGTGCCGCCAGAACCGGTCGGAGCGACGCATCATCGAGACGGCGGGGGACGGCAGCACGTGGAAGACGTCCATCAGCTGCCGGGAGGTGACGAGCTCCGGGACGAGCTCCCGGGCGAGCGTGAGCCGGTAGCCGTCGAGATCGGGGACGGAGCCGGAGAGGTAGTCGTCGACGCAGGGCGCGAGCGCCGCGCCGGAGAGCAGGGCGGCGTGGATGCCCTCGCCGGAGAGCGGGTCGAGCAGGCTGGCGGCGTCTCCGACGAGCGCGGCGCCTCCCGCGGCGACCGGCGCGCCCGGCCGCTGCATCGGCAGGCGGTGGCCGCGCAGCCCGGTCATCGCCCGGGGGTCGAGCCCGTAGGCGCGGCAGAGCGCGTCGAGCGCCTCCCGCAGCCTCCCTCCCGCCATCCGCGCCCGGCCGCCGACACCGACGTTGATGTGGCCGGCCTTCGGGAAGACCCAGCCGTAGCCGCCGGGGAGCACGGAGAGGGCGAGCGCCACGCGGCCCTCGATCCAGGGGGGGATGCCGTCGGGACAGCCGATGTTGGCCTCGATGGCGACCGCCGTCTCCATCGGCGGCTCGAAGCCGAGGGCGTCGGCGACGACGCCGTTGGCGCCGTCGGCGCCGACGACCACCCGGCAGCGGAGGTCGCCGCGTGAGGTGCGCACGGCGTAGCCTCCGTCCCCGAGCGGCGCCACCTCCCGCACGCGCTCGCCGTCGCGGAACTCGACCCCGGCCTCCCGGGCCCGCTCGACGAGAAAGGCGTCGAGCCGGCTCCGCTGCGTCATGTAGGTGAGCGGGCGACCGGCGTCGCGCACGAAGTCGGAGCCGTCCTTCAGGCGGACCATCGCGCCGTCGACCACCTGCTCCACCACCGGGGTGAGCTCGAAGGGGAGGAGGGCGGCGGCGCGGACCGTCACCCCGCCGCCGCAGGGCTTCTCCCGCGGGAAGCGGTGCCGCTCGACGAGCAGCACCTCGTGTCCGCGCGCGGCGATCTCGCGCGCGGCGGTGCTGCCCGCCGGGCCCGCGCCCACGACCACGACCGTGCGCTCGCTCGCCGCCATCGCGGCCATCCTATGTCAGCGCGCGGCTGGGGCAACGGGGCCGCCGGCCGGAGGGGCGGCGACCCGCCCCGCGCCGGGACGGCCGCCGGGGCGGCCGCCGGCCGCGGCGCCGGGGAGGGTCCCCCGGGGAGGCGCGGTGCCTACGCCAGGGCGACCGCGAACGCCGCGAGGAGCGCGAGCTGGACGCCGGCCGCCGCCAGGAAGAGCACGTACGCCGCAGCCCGGTTCCGGCCGTGCGCGAGCGCGCCGAGCGCGAGGTTGACGGCGAGCAGCGCGGTGGCGACGCGCGGCAGGTCGAGGAGCGCGCTGCGCTCCACGACCGTGACGTGCCCGGCGTCGGCTCCCGGCGGGAAGGCGATGTCGAGGGTCGGCGGAAGATCGGGATAGCGGGCCGCCACCTGCGCCCACATCGCGAGAGCCGCGGCGAGGGCCACCGCGAGCAGCAGCAGCGCCCGGCGATCGTGCCAGATCGAATGCGCGGGGATGCCCCAGCGCTCCACGCGGTGCGCGACGGCGGCGGTGGGGCCGAGTCGCTGACGCCGCTGGATCTCCTCCGCGAAGCGGGCGGGATCCTCGACCGAGAGCGCGTAGGTGCGCTCGGTCGTCATCACGTAGAGCAGCTGCTCCGGCGACTGGTGCGCGGAGTAGACGAGCACCTCCCCGATCCGGTCGAGCTCGGCGCGTCCGACGTGGAAGCCGGGCCAGGAGATGCCGCGGACGCGGGGCCCGGCGTCGAGCGATCGCTCGGGGACGAGCCGCTCGATCGCATCGAGCGGGATCACCTGTCGCGTCGTGCCGAACTCGATCACCAGCCCGTTGCGGTCGACGCGGTAGGCGAGCGTCGCCAGCCCGTAGCACCAGTAGGCGAAGAGCACCGCGAGAGCCGCCGCGAGGGCGCCGCCGCCGTACGCGGCGAGCTGCGCCAGCCCGGGCCCGGCGGTGAGAGCGGCGTTCAGGAGCAGCCCGCCGACGGCGGCCGACCAGGCGGCGAGCACGGAGCCGACCAGGAGACCGAGCGTGCGACGCGGCTGGTAGTGCACGGTCGCCCCGGCCGGAACGCCGAGGCTAGCTCTGCGCCCCGACCGCGGCGCCGGAGTAGATGGGCGTGAGCCAGTCGCGGTAGCGCGCCAGCTCTCCGGTGATCGCGGCGAAGTAGCGGCGCTGCAGCTCCACCGATACCGCGCCGGGCCGTCCGTCGCCGATCGGCAGGCGGTCCACCTCCGTGACGGGGGTGACGTGCGCCGCGGTCCCCGTCATGAAGATCTCGTCGGCGATGTAGAGCTCGGAGCGGTCGACCGTGCGGCGCTCGACCTCCAGGCCCAGCTCCTCGCCGGCGATCTGCAGCGCCGTGTCGAGCGTGATGCCCTCGAGGATGTTGTCTTGGGGGGGCGGGCTCACGAGGCGCCCGTCCCTCAGCAGCACGATGTTCTCACCCGAGCCCTCCGAGACGTGCCCGTCGGCGTTGAGCAGGATCGCCTCGTCGAAGCCGGCGAGCTGCGCCTCCGTCTTCGCGAGGGCGTTGTTCACGTAGAGCCCGGTCACCTTGGCGCGCGCCGGGATCATCGTGTCGTCGATGCGGCGCCAGCTCGAGGTCATGCAGCGGACGCCGGCGTCGGGATCGAGGTAGGCGCCGAAGGGGGCGACGTAGACCAGGAAGTCGTCGTCCAGGTTGTGGATGCGCAGCCCGATCTGCTCGGACGACTTGTAGACGATCGGCCGGACGTAGACGTCCTCCCGGTAGCCGTTGCGCCGGGCGAGATCGGTGATCACCTCCACCATCTCGTCCTCGTCGAGCGAGACCGCGAGGCGCATGATCTTGGCGCTCTGGCGGATGCGCCGCACGTGCTCGGGGAGCTTGAAGAGGTAGAGCTCCCCGTGCGCCTCGTTCCAGTTCCCGCGCACCCCCTCGAAGACGGCCGTCCCGTAGTTGAAGGCGTGGGTCATGACGCCGATCCTCGCCTCCGAGAGCGGGACGAAGCGCTTCTCGAAGTACGCGGTGGGTGTCGGCATGGTCGCTCCTCGGGGCCCGCCCGCCGAGAAGGGCGCGCTCGGTCGCAGCCGCCGGGCGGCCGGGGCGTGGCGGCGATGATAGGTCCCGGCGCGAAAGGGCGGCAAGCACGGGCGGCGGCTCCGCCCGAGCGGCTATGCTCGGACGCGAAGCGTGCGGGCGAGGGGGGGCGAGATGGCGCGTCTCGTGGCGAGCTTCCGGGTCGGTGCACTGGAGGTCACGCAGCTCTCCGACGGCTCCTTTCTCCGTCCGCTCGGCGGCTTCTTCGACGGGGTGGATCCCGACGAGTGGATGCCCCTCGCGGGGGTCGCCTCGCCCGGGGAGGGCGCGCCCTTCAACTTCTCCGCGATGCTGGTGCGCGGCGACGGCCACACCACCCTCATCGACACCGCGAACGGCACGCGCGGCCTGGAGGACTCCTGGGAGGGCGGAGCCGGGCTGTTCGCGCGGCTCGCCGAGGTCGGCGTCGACCCCGAGGAGGTCGATACCGTCGTCCACTCCCACCTGCACCCCGACCACATCGGCTGGAACCTCACGCCGGAGGGCCGGCCCGCCTTCCCCAACGCCACCTTCCACCTCTCGGAGCCCGAGCTCGACTGGTGGCTCCACTACGAGGGGAACGACCATCCGATGCGCGACTACGCGCGCGCGAAGATGGAGCCGCTGGTCGAGGCGGGGCAGGTCGAGAGCTTCGTCGGCGACCGGCAGGTCACGCCGTCGCTCACGATGGTCTACGCGCCGGGGCACACCCCCGGGCACTGCGTCCAGCTGCTCGAGTCGGAGGGGGAGGCGGCGCTCATCGTCGGCGACTCCGCGCACCACCCCGTCCACCTCGCCCGGCAGGGCTGGCACTCGACCTTCGACTGGAACCGCGACCAGGCGCGCGCCGCCCGGCGCAAGCTCGCCGAGATCGCCCTGTACAAGGAGGCGATCGTGACCGGCGTGCACTTCCCGATCCTCACGCTGGGACGGATCGAGCGGGACGGCGCGGGCGGCTACCGCTACGTCGTCACGGAGGTGCCGGGCGGGACGGCGGAGGGCGCGCCGTAGCGGGAGGCCGCCTCACCGGCCCCTCCCCGGAGGCCGTCCGCGGCGCGCCGCCTCAGGGGCCGCCCGGGCCGGCCGCCGCGCCGCCGGGCGGCGCACCCGGCTCCCGATCGCGCCCGGCGGCGCCCCGCGGGGAGTACGCCTGCCGGATCTCCTCGAGCTCCCTCTCGGAGCGGACGTGGAAGAGCACGAGGCGCGTGCTCTGCTCGCACGACGAGCGGGCGCCGTCCGCCTCCGCGAGCTCGTAGCGCGCGTGGAGCTGCATCGGGTGGAGCCGCACGTCGAGGTACCAGCCGGGGGGCTCTCCGAGGCCGACCACGGTGCTCGCGCCCGGGGCGATGGGGGCGTCGTGGCTGCCCGCGACCTCGATCACCGGCGGATGCTCGTCGCCGAAGTCGTTCTCGGCGTCGTAGCCCGGGACGAATCTCATCGTCCAGGAGATGTGGCTGAGCGCCCGCTCGCCGCTGTTCGCGAGGGTGCCGCGGAGCTCACCCCGGAGCACCCAGAGGTCGAGCAGTTCGGCGGAGGCGCCGGGGGGCGCGGCGGTCGCGGGCTCCCGCTCCGTGCCTGCCGCCCCGGGATCGGGCGCCGGGGCGGCGTCGGGGACGCGGCCGCGCAGGAGCCAGGCGAGGAAGGCGATCGCCCCGGCGAGGAGCCCGGCCGCGGTGAGCACGCCCCGCCATCCTCCGCCGGAGGCGTGCGACTCGGGCCTCCACCCGCCCCCGGCGGGATCGTGGGACATGCGCGGAGACTACACGCCTCCCGTCCCCCTGCGGGAGGCCCGCGCCGCCGGGGCGGGCACTGCCGCTCTCTGGCGAAGTCGCTCCGAATCTGCGTAGCCTCGGCGCGTGGCAGAGATCGTCCGCGCCGTCGTCCTCGGAGCCGTGCAGGCGCTCACGGAGTTCCTCCCGATCTCGTCGTCGGGCCACCTGCTCCTCGCCTCCCGGATGCTGGGAGGCTCGGTCGACTCGCTCACCTTCGACGTGGGGCTGCACCTGGGGACGGCGGTCGCGGTCCTCGGGTACTTCTGGCGCGACTGGCTCGCGATCCTCCGCTCCGTTCTCGCGGGCGCGCGCGATCACGGGCTGCGCCCGGCGCGCTGGGAGGGGCGGGCGCAGCTGGGGCTCTGGATCCTCCTGGCGACCGCGCCGGCGGCGATCGCGGGGCTGCTCCTGGCGGATCGCATCGAGCGCGATCTGCGCGAGCCGGCGGTCGTCGGCGTCGCCCTGATCCTGGGCGGGATCCTGATCGGCGTCGCCGACCGGTGGGGCGGCACGCTCCGCCGGCTCCCCGACATGCGCGGCGGCGCGGCGCTCCTCGTCGGCCTGGCGCAGGCGAGCGCGCTCCTCCCCGGCGTCTCGCGCTCCGGCATCACCATCGCCGCCGCGCGCAGCCTCGGCTTCGAGCGCTACGCGGCGACGCGCTTCTCGTTCCTGCTCTCGATGCCGATCGTCGTGGCGGCGGGCCTCTACCGCCTGGGCTCGGCTCTCGGGGGCGAGGAGCAGGTGGAGTGGGGCGTGCTCGCCCTCGGCGCCTGCGCCGCTCTCGTGGTCGGCGCCGCCGTCATCCGCTTCCTGCTCGGCTTCGTGCAGGGGCACTCGCTGCTCCCCTTCGTGCTCTACCGCCTCGCGCTCGGGGCGCTCGTCCTGGGCCTCGTCGCCCGGGGAGACCTCTGAGCCTCCGCGCCGCCGCCGGGCGCGGACCGGCGGGTATACCATCGACCCCGGTGGCCCCGGCCGCTGCGCCCCGGGAGGCGGCATGACCGATCGCGCACAGGCTGGCCCCGGCACGGGCGGCGCGTCAGCCTCCCCGCCCCTGTCGGGTCGCCGCGCCGCCGTCGTCGGCGTGGAGAGCGCCGCGGGCGCCGCGATCGCGCGCGCCCTCGGCGCGGCCGGCGCCGACGTCGCGCTCTGCGCGCTCCGCCCCGACGAGGGCGTGCTCGTCGCGCGCCGCGTCCAGCGCGAGCTCGGCCGCGCCGGGCGCCGCGCCGCGAGCTACGTGATGGACGTGACGCTCGGGCGCAACGTCCAGGTCACGACGCGCCAGATCGCCAAGGAGCTCGGGGGCCTGGACCTCGTCGTCTCCGCGCCGCAGCTCCCCCGCGACGGCCCCCTCGCGGGGCTCTCCGAGGTCGATCTGGCCCAGTTGTGGGCGCTCAACTTCACCGCGCATCTCTTCCTCGTGCGCTCGGCCGCGCCGGAGCTCGCCCGGGCCGGAGGCGGGTCGCTGCTGCTGCTCACGCACGAGGCGGGCTCCGGGGGCGATCCCGGCGCGCCGGCCTTCGCCGCCGCGCAGGCGGCGACCCGGAGCCTCGTTGCATCGCTCGCGGAGGGCCTGGCGGAGGAGCGGGTGGCGCTCGCCGCCATCTCGCTCGCCGCGGCGCCCGGTGCCGGCGGTGCGCCGGGCGCCGAAGAGGAGGCGTCGCGTGCGGCCGCGCTCGCCGTGGAGCTCGCCTCGCTGGGGAGCGCCGCCTCGGGGCGGATCGTCCGCGCCGATGCCGCCCCCGCCGGCGTCGGCGCGCCGGGGGAGGGAGCGCCGTGAGCCTTCAGGGCTTCGACCTCTCCGGCCGGGCGGCGATCGTGACGGGCGCCGGCGGCGGGTTCGGGCGGGAGATCGCGCTCTCGCTCGCCCGCGTCGGCTGCGACGTCGTCGCCGCCGGCCGGCGCGAGGCGCCGCTCGAGCGCGCGGCCGCCGGTGTCCGCGAGCTGGGGCGGCGCGCCCTGGTGCGCCCGACCGACGTCACCGACTCGGCGCAGGTGGACGCCCTGGTCGCGGAGACGATGGCGGAGTGGGGGCGCGTCGACGTGCTGGTGAACAACGCGGGCTCCTACGCCGGCATCGCCGGCGGCTCGCTCGCCGAGCTCACCGACGCGGAGTGGCGGGACGGGCTCGACGTGAACCTCACGGGGGCGCTCTACTGCGCGCGCGCCGTCCTGCCGCCGATGATCGCGGCCGGCGGCGGCCGCATCGTCTCCATCGCCTCGGGGCTCGGTCTCCGCGCCCGCCGCGACGACTACGTCTACTCGGTGGCAAAGGCCGGCGTGATGCAGCTGACGCGCGCGCTCGCCGCCTCGCACGGTCGCGACGGCCTCTGCGCCACCGCGGTGGCTCCCGGCCTCTTCCCGCTCGACGCCGACGAGGAGGAGCGCTCCCTGCTCGGCGAGCGCCAGGTCGCCGGTCGCGTCGGGCGCCCGGAGGAGGTCGGCCCGCTGGTCGCCTTCCTCGCCTCCGACGCCTCGGCCTACCTCAACGGCATCACGATCTCGCTCGACGGCGGCGCGGCGGCCGGCGGCCTCGTTCCCGCCGGCATCGATCTCGGGGGCGCCGCGCCGGCGGCGAGGGGGGCGCCGTGACCTCCTGGCCCCCGGCGGAGCTGGCGGGGCGCTCGGCGCTGGTGGCGGGCGCGGCCGGTCCCATGGGCCGGGCGCTCGCCGTCGGGCTCGCCGAGGCCGGGCTCCACGTCTCGGTGACGACCCTGACCGGCGCGCGCGAGGAGGAGTTCCTGGCGAACTCGATCCTCAACGAGTGCTGGTCGCTGGGCCGCCGCGGCGGAGCGTACGCGGTCGACCTCGCCGACCCTCGGGCCGTCGAGGCCGCGCTCGATGCGGCCGAGGCCGAGGCCGGCCCCCTCTCCGTTCTCGTGAACGTCGCCCGGTCGGCGCCGCTGGTGGCGGCGTCGGAGGCCGACGCGCCGGCCTGGGAGCGCGCCCTCCGCCTGGGGGCGACCTCCGCCTACGTCCCGACGCTCGCCGCGGGCAGGCGGATGCGGGCGCGGGGCCGGGGGCGCATCGTCAACGTGGTCTCCGTGCTGCACGACCGCGGCATGCCGGGCGGATCGCTCACCGGGGCGGCCTCGGGCGCGGTCGCCGCCCTCACGCGCTCGCTCGGCGTCGAGTGGGCCCGCTCGGGCGTGACCGTCAACGCGCTCGCCGTCGGGCTGATCGAGGGCGTCGCGGGGCCGCACGACGACGCGGGCGCGCGCGCC
>DAOULG010000151.1:0-1666 GCA_034420495.1 Dehalococcoidia bacterium | reverse complement strand
CGCGCGCCAGGCGTTCCGGCTCGCCGGGGAGGAGCACGCCGGGGGAGCCCTCCCGGAAGGGCGGCCCCGAGACCTCCCGCGCGAGTCCGCCGAGCGCCGCCTCGAAGGCGGCGCGGCCGGAGAAGCGCTCCGGCTCGATCGCCATCACGAAGAGCGCGTTCCGGCCGCGGCCGCCCGCGGGGCGCGTCGTGCCGGCCGGGGAGAGCGCGCCGGCGAGCGCCTCGACGACGAGCGCCAGGCCGAAGCCCTTGTGGCCGGCCTCCCCGCCGAGCGGGAGCAGCGCGCCCGGGGGCGAGGTGTAGAGGGCGGCGGGGTCGGTCGTCGGCCTCCCGGCGGCGTCGAGCAGGTAGCCCTCGGGCAGCTCCCGGCCGGCGTTGCGCGCGACGCGCACCTTCCCCTCCGCGGCGACCGAGGTCGCCATGTCGAGCACCAGAGGGGCCCCCGGGTTGTCGGTGGGGAGGCCGAACGCCATCGGGTCGGTCGCGAGCCTGGCGCCGGCGCCGCCGAAGGGGGCGACGCGCGGCGAGCCGCCGTGGCCGTTCGCCATCACGATCCCGATGAGCCCGAGCCGGGCCGCCTGCTCGACGTAGGCGCCGAGCCTCCCCGCGTGCGCCGAGCGGTGCGCGACCACGACCGAGACGCCGCGCTCGCGGGCGCGCTCGCAGGCGAGCTCCATGGCGTGCGAGGCGACCACCTGGCCGAAGTTCCAGCCGCCGTCCAGGAGGGCCGTGACGCCGTCGTCGCGCTCCAGGCGGAGCGGGGCGCCTGGCACGGTGCGCCCCTCGGAGACGGCGCGCAGGTATCCCGGCGCGCGTACCACGCCGTGCGAGTCGTGCCCGGAGAGGTTGGCGTCGACCAGGTGCGCCGCGACGGCCGCGGCGTCGGCGGCTGGCGCGCCGGCCGCCTGGAAGAGCGCGGCCGCGAAGCGCTCGAGCGCCCCGGGCTCGACCACGCGCACCACACTAGCCTCCCGGGCCCGCCGCCTCGCGCACGGCGGCGAGCTCCGCCTCGGCGCGGGCGCTCATGAAGCCGCGGTCGGAGCCGAGCGTCACCATCCGGAAGCCCCGGCGGAGGTACTCGGCGCAGCGAGCGGAGCTGTTGGTGTGGATGCCGGCCGCGACGCCGCGCAGGCGGCAGGCGTCCAGCACGCGCTCCACGGCGCGCTCCAGGCGCGGGTCGTCGCTCCCGGGCCTGAGGCCCAGGCCGTAGGCGAGATCGGAGGGGCCGACGTAGACGGCGTCGAGGCCCGGCGTCGAGACGATGTCGTCGAGGTTCTCGAGGGCCTCGGCCGTCTCGACCATGACGATGCAGGCGATCTCGGAGCCGGCGCGGCGCGCGTGGTCGGCGCCCCAGGCGAGCTCCGGGCGGTAGGCGCCCGAGGAGCGGATCCCGGCCGGCGGGTAGCGGCAGGCGGCGACGGCGCGCTCCGCCTGGGCGCGGTCGTTCACGAGCGGGACGACGACCCCCAGGGCGCCCGCGTCGAGCCAGCGCATGATCTGAGCCGGCTCGTTCCAGGGGACGCGCACGAAGGGCACCGTCTGAGTCGTCGCGATCGCCTGGAGCATCGCCGTCGCCTGCCCCCGGTCGATGGGGCCGTGCTGGAGGTCGAGGCAGAGCCAGTCGAAGCCGGCGTGCGCCATCACCTCCGCCGAGAAGGGGGAGCCGA
>DAOULG010000150.1:0-1742 GCA_034420495.1 Dehalococcoidia bacterium | reverse complement strand
GGCCGCGTGCGCTCCGGGAGCGCGACCGCGCGCCACCTGCTCCAGCTCGCCGGGGGCCTCGGGCGCCTCCCCGAGCTCGCGGGGCATGCCGGAGAGGCGGGGGGCCCGCCCCGCGCCGTCGCCTCGGCGCTCGCCGGCTGCGAGGAGGTCGGGGGCGCGATCACCGCGGCGATCGCGGAGGACGCGCCGGCCGAGCCCGGCGATCAGCCCACCATCCGCCCCGGCGTCGACGCCGGGGTGGACCGCCTCCGCGAGCTCGCCACCGGCGCCCGCTCCGAGCTCGCCGCCCTCGAGCGGGCCGAGCGCGAGCGCTCCGGCATCGCCTCGCTCCGGGTCGGCTACCACCGCGTCCTCGGCTACTACCTGGAGGTCCCCCGCTCGCAGGCGGAGCGCGTCCCCGGGGACTTCGAGCCCCGGCAGGCGCTCACCGGCTCCAGACGCTTCCGGACGCCCCGGCTCGCGGAGCTCGAGAGCGAGATCCTCTCGGCCAGGGAGCGCCTCCTCGCCGCCGAGCGGGAGGCGCTCGCGCGCGTCGTGGCGCAGGTGGCGGAGGCCGGGGAGCGCATCGCCCGGGCGGGCGAGGCGGCGGCGCGCCTCGACGTCGCCTCGGCGCTCGCCGAGGTCGCCGTCGAGCTCGGCCACGTCCGGCCGGAGCTGCACGAGTCCGGGCACATCGAGATCGAGGGCGGCAGGCACCCGGTCGTCGAGTCGGAGCTCCCCCCGGGCGCCTTCGTCCCCAACGACTGCGCGCTGGGCGAGGGCTCCGACATCGTCGTCCTCACCGGCCCCAACATGGGCGGGAAGTCGACCTACCTCCGCCAGACGGCGCTCATCGTGCTGCTGGCCCAGTGCGGCTGCTACGTCCCGGCTCGGCGCGCGCGCATCGCGATGGTCGACCGCATCTTCTCGCGGGTGGGGGCGCAGGACGATCTCGCGGCCGGGCGCTCGACCTTCATGGTGGAGATGCTGGAGACCGCCTCCATATTACATAACGCGACGGGGCGCTCGCTCGTCATCCTGGACGAGGTGGGGCGGGGGACCTCCACCAACGACGGCCTCGCCATCGCGCGCTCCGTCGTCGAGCACCTCCACCACCTCCCCGGCGGCACCCCCCGCACGCTCTTCGCGACCCACTTCCGCGAGCTGACGGAGCTCGAGGCGCTGCTCCCGCGCGTCGAGAACCGATCCGTCGCGGTGAGGGAGGAGGGCGGGGAGGTGGTGCTCCTCCACCGCATCGTCCCGGGGGGCTCCGACCGCGCCTACGGCGTCCACGTCGCCGAGCTCGCGGGGCTCCCCGGGCCGCTGGTCGCGCGCGCCCGGGAGCTGCTGGCGGAACTCGACGAGGAGGCGCGCCGCCGCTCGGGGGAGGCGGCGAAGAGCCCGCCGGGCGCGGACGGCCCCCGGCAGCTCCCGCTCGAGGCCGCAGGCGCCCAGTCCCTGCTCGGGGAGCTCTCCGCGCTCGACCCCGACGGCCTCTCGCCGCTGCAGGCGCTCCAGCGCCTCTACGAGCTCCGCGCCCGCGCCCGGCGCCTGCGGGGAGGCGGCGGGTGAGCGCGGCGCGCGGAGGGCGCGGGCGGGCTCGCCGGGGAGGATCCGGGACCGGCCGCCCGGAGGGCGGGGCCGCAGGTCGCGGCGGCCCGGCTGCGGGGACGGAGGCGGAGGAGACCGCGAGCGTGGAGCAGGAACGGGAGTGGCGCGCGATGCGGCTGCTCGACGGCGCGCTGCAGGACGTCCCGGACGGG
>DAOULG010000149.1:0-8575 GCA_034420495.1 Dehalococcoidia bacterium | reverse complement strand
CGCGACGGAGGCACGCTGATACTCAGACCACTGTGCCGGCACGGGCGGTCAGAGGCCCCGCGGGGCTGGACTAATGACCCTGACGACGGCTGGCCTGATGACCCTGGTTATCGACACGACGCAACTGGATCGGGCCGAGCGACTCGGCTGCTGATCAGGTCGTGCACTCCTGCAGTTCTTCGGGCTGCTGTCCTTCTCGGCCTGGGATGAGCGCCAAGCCGCGCTTGGCTTCCGACTCTCGCCACGGGCGCGGACAGACAGGTTCGCTCTGCATACGTGGGTGCGACAAGGCGAAATCGAAGGACTCTCTCTACCCACGGCACCATACGACGCGGCCCGATTCCGTGATGTCCTGTCCGAGATCCGCGGACTGACGACGAGTCGCGACTTCTGGACGCCGATGCGGGAACTCGCACGGGGTCGACGGCTACTGATCGCGCCTGTCCTCGCACTGCTCGGGGCCGGCGTGGCGATGTCGGAGGGAGTGGAGCTGGAGCCGCCCGATCCTGGCTCGCATCCGCGATCTCTGGCGAGACGCCGCTGAGCTGCTCGGAGCAACGGCGCAGGTCACGGGAAATCGACGGCGGCGGCCAGCCGGGGTCCGGTCCGGCCAGCGCGCGGGGACGCGCTCAGGCGTCGCTGAGATAGGCCTCGTCGAGCCAGCCACGGACAGTGTCGTCGATCTGGTCGGGGCGAGCGATGTTCACCACGTGGTAGAAGCTGCTGCCGGTACTGATGACCTTGCGGGCGATGCGCGGGTCGTCGACCTTGCGGGGCAGCATCAGGCAGAGGGCGACCCACCGCTTCATGGGGCGGAGCTGGACGAAGGCGCGCCTGCGCTTGAAGAAGATGCCGACGGCGAGGGGCTCCACGTACACGTCGCCGTACCGGGCGAGGTGGCCGTGGACCGCATCGAAGACGGGGCGCTCGTGGGGCGAGCCGGTGGCGAAGTACTCCTCGATGGTAGGGCCGGGGGCGCAGTCGTGAGTCTGGCGGGCCCGTCCGAACTCGCGGCTGCAGTCGGGGCAACGCCAGCGTGACGGGGGAGGTCGATTCGCTACCATGCCCGCGACGTAGCGCCCGTCCGGAGAGAGCTGGCCCGGGCACGACCCCGGGGAGACGTCGCCGCCCTCCCAGCTGAAGAGCCGGGACTCCTCGACCCACCGAGGCTCCCGATCGCCCAGCGACCTGCGGCAGCTAAGGCCGCGTGCTCGGCACGATCGTCTCGCCGGCGGACCTCAGCGGCGAGGTTCGGGCAGACTTGGCGGACGATGGCCGACATCTTCTTCCCCATGCTACCGACTCCCGACTGGGCGCAGGTCCTATCGCACCGTGTGCTGGACGACGCGGACTACCCATACCACTGCCGCATCGAGTGGCGCTGGGGCGATCAGAGGCCCAAGAGCTGGGCGGACCACCGACGACGACGCATCGTGATCCGTGCGGCCGCGGATCGCGGCCACGCCGCCCTCGCGTCGACGCTCCTTCACGAGATCGCGCACCTCATGCTGCCGCCGACGGAGCACCACTCGCGCCGGTTCTGGCGCCACTTCTACGGACTCGTCGAGCGGTACGGCGCTGGCGGCGGCTGCGTGCTGACGATGGACGACGCGTGCCTGCTGTCACGTCACTACAGGGTGACGGCCATCACGGTCGCCGCCGAGCTCGGCGCCCGGGCGGCGCGAAGCAACCTCGCGCTGCGGGTACCCGGCGAGCCGCATCCCCGGAGATGGCTCGACGAGTCGCGCGCCCTGGAGCGCCGGCTTCGCGAGCAGACGTGCGACGCGTGCACCAGCAACGCGTGACCCGGCCTGCGGCGACCGTTTCGTCATCCGCCCCGACACCGATCGAGCACGTCCACGCACGCGGATCCGTCAACTGGTCATGAGCGCCTAGCATAATGGTCATGTAGTGGCGGGAAAGACATGACCGAGAATGCGACTGGCGGAGCAACGCGCACTATGAAGGCATCGGAGTTTAAGGCTAGGTGCCTCGCGCTCATGGACGAGATCGCCGAGAGCGGCGAGGAGATCGTCATCACCAAGCGCGGCAAGCCCGTGGCGAAGCTGGCTCCGTGTGAGGACAAGCCGGTGAGCTGGTTTGGGCGCGACCGCGACATGATCCGCATGCACGACGACCTCATCGAGCCCGTCGATGTGCAGTGGGACGTGGAGGCTGACCCCGACCGCGTGCTCCATCCATGATTCTCCTCGACACACACGTCCTGTTCTGGATCCGTTTCGGGGACGCGAAGCTCGGCAGGCGTGCGCGTGCAGCTATTGACCGCGCGACACGGAGGGGAAGCGCCGCGATCTCGGCCGTCACCCTCTGGGAGGCGAACATGCTCAGGGAGAGGGGCAGGCTCGACCTGGCGGGGGACATCGCAGCCTGGCGCGTCTCCCTCTTGCGCGACGGCCTCGTTGAGATCCCCGTAGACGGGGCCATCGCCGTCCGCGCCGGGGCCCTGCGCGACGTGCACGGTGATCCCGCGGATCGCTTCATCCTCGCGACCGCGCTGGAGGGTCACCAGCTCATCACGGCAGACACCCGCCTGCTCGACTGGCCGGGAGATCTCGCCCGCCTGGACGCGCGCGACTGACAGCCCGGCCGTGACCGTTCCGGGCCGCCCGCACACGGGGGAGCCCCATCATCGAGCTGCCCCCCTGACGGCCATGCACCGTCTGATGCCGGAGACACCCCACAGCTACGGGGCATGCCCAGACAGGTCGAATCGACCCCCAGTTGTGCACACTGAGGGTCATGCACTGGGACTGCCGGCGAGGTATCGGGCCATCCGCAGCCGATCGGTGCGAGCCTGCTACAGGGGCTAGAAGCTATCGCGCAGGCCACAACGTCCGGGAGTTCGAAGCGCTGAGGAGATGAGGCGCGCCGCCACGGGTGCTGGTCGGCAATCGCCTCCAGTCCCGTGTCGACCAGTTTGGTGACGATGATCGGTCGGTGGTGCGGTCGGTGCGGGACGCGCCTGAGCGGCTCTGGGGCCAGCGCGCCAACATCCGTACGACAAGATCGAGCACGTACCCGCGACAGTGACAGTGGCTCCCCGCGAGGCATGAGCGGTTGAGCGAGCTAGCTCTCCACATCCAATCAAGTCTGGTAGTCGATGGCAATCGCTACGCCGGCGACGATCTCCTCGACGAGATCCGCATCGACATGCCCAAGCCGCTCCACGAGCCGCTCCACCGATACGCTGCGGACTTGCAGGAAGTCCGCTGCGGAGTCTGCGTCCAGGCCATTGCGATCGTTCACCTCGATCAGGAGTTTGTTGCCGGAGTTCCGAAAGTCCGCTTGCCACGTGGTAAGAGGCACAACGATACGTACCGGCACCCCATCGAACGCGGGAGAGCTCACGATGACGGCCGGGCGCACCTTTTGAAGCTCAACTCCCTTGGCTCGCGGCAGGCTGACCAGCCAGACCTCGCCGCGAGTCGGCGGTGCCGTGGGTGTGTCTGGCCCGCTCACTCTTCGAGACCGTCGCCGACTGTCTCATCCCACGCCCGAGTCTCATCAGCGTCGACAACGATCCCCGTCGCCTGAATCGCCTGATGGCGTTCTTCTAACGACTGTCGGGCGAGTTCACGCAATGACTGGCGACCAGCTTGCGTCGGCTCTCCGATGCTTGCGGAGCCAGGGTGAAGCCGCTCGGCCTCTCCTGCCGTGATCATTCGCTCGGCCAGCGCCCGTAGCACGAGTCGCCTCAGGAGCGTGGGTGACTCGTCCCGCTTGTACTCGACCGGTTCGTCGCGATGCCACCCCTCCTGCCGGAATTGCATGTTCAGCCTTCGATAGAGTTGGTCACCGATGATCGCAAGGTCGTGCGCACGCCGGATCCACCCCTGCATGCTCAGTCCCCACCGTTGCTTGAGTAAGCCCAGTTCATCGATGGTGAGTCCCCGGCGCCTCGAGCCGAGTTCCCGCCGGGCCGCCTCTGCTGGCACGAGGAAAGACGCAGCAAAGCGGTGCGCGAATGCCTCGTCCTGCTTCTCGTCCCCCGTCCGCTTCATGACTAGATGGCCGATCTCGTGCGCCGCGTTGAACCGTAGACGATCAGCTGGAGCCGCCTCGTTGAGCACGAGCACGGGCGTCCGATTCGCCCACCCCGAGAGTCCGTCGAAGCCCCACTCCTCTGGCCATGCTAGGACCGCGCACCCGTGCTCTTCGATTTGCTCGACCAGACGGTCGACGGGCCGGTCCCCTAGGTTCCAACGCATGCGGAGCACCGCCGCCGCGTACTCGCACTCCTGCGTGTGCTGCACCTCGACGGGATCGGGCAAGTCGTGGCGATCCGCTAGATGGAACAGCTCCCGGAGCCTGACCTCGCCTTCCAATCGTTGCTTGGCAACCGCTGCGACCTGCTCCTGCCGCGACTTGCTCAGCCGCTGGAGCTTTCGGTAGGCGACCCATTCGATCTCAACAGCGGACTCCGCGAGCAACGATGAGGCCCGCACGTTCAACGCTGCGGCGATGTCGGCGATTCGGCTCGGGGGTGGTTGCGACAGCCCCCGTTCATACTTCGAGAGCGCCTGCTTCGTGAGCGATCGATTCAGTCGCTCAGAGAGGCCTTCCAGCGATAGCCCCGCTGCCAGCCTCGCCTGGCGTAGCCGTTCGCCCAGCATCCCGGCACCTCCCGATGTGGACCCCCTGTTAACTGCGAGGCTCTGCCTCGTTGTCAACTCGCAGTTGACATGCTAACAGAATCGATCAACGATTGTCGCCACCGGAAGCACGCCCCAACCCGAGCGTGCGGTAGCAGTTGCGAGGAGCATACCTGTGACGCAGGAAGTTGTGGTCCGACCGGGCCCCGGGGAAGAGGTCATTAAGTACTTCGTGAACGGCGAGGAGGTCACGTATACCTACCAGAAGCCCACTGACCGCGAGCCCCTCACACTGACCGTGCGCGAGATCCTCGCGAGCGCGGGCTTCACCCCCGTCGAGGAGTATGAACTCACGCGCGACTCCGATCAGCGCACCTTCGAATCTCCCGACGAGCCGGTTACGGTCGAGTTCGGCGACGAGTTCACGGCCACGTTCAAGAGCGCGACGCCCGTCTCGTGACGATGACGGCCGACGACTTCGAGGCGTTCGTCCGTGGCCTCGGTCTCGCCGTTGAGGTCATCACCGGCGAGGACGGAAACAACTACTCGGTGGTTCGCGATTTCGAGCTACCGGGCGGTGCCTTGCGCGGTCGGCGCTGCGATATCGCGATCCAGCGGGTCGATGCGGTCCCCTACGTGGCGCCGTCCGCCATACACACTCGCCCTCACCTCGTCCCCATGGACGGGAGCGAGCCGCTGAAGACGATGGCGAGCGGGATCGGCCCCGACTGGCTGTACTGGAGCCGGCGCTACGACCACCGACCGACGCCACGGGACCTCTGGGCGCATGTTCTCACCGTCCTCTGCGACGACCGGTGGCCCACGGCATGATCGACGTGAACTCGCTCGATCTCTCCGTGGCGATGACGGCCGCACACGATGAGATGCTCCGGGAGCACCTCCACAAGGATCCGCGCCAGGAAGACCTGGCCTTCGCGTACTGGAGGCCGAGTGTCGGCCAGTACCGGTACACCGCCGTCATTTCGGAACTGGTCTTCCCCGAAGGCGAAGATCGAATCCTGCACGGCAACGTCTCGTTCCGCCCTCAGTACCTGCGGCGAGTGCTGGCCGAAATCCCCGAGGGGTGCGGCGTCGCATTCCTGCACGGGCACCCTCAGGCTGGCTGGCAGGGAATGAGCCACGACGATGTCGTTGCCGAGCGCGACCGGATTGCCGGCACCGTGTTCGGTCGCACGCGCCTGCCCCTCGTCGGGCTCACGCGGGCCATGGATGGGGCGTGGAGCGGCAGGCTTTGGACCCGGCGGGCACCGCACACCTTCGAGCGCCGGGCAGCCCGTTCCGTTCGCGTAGTGGGCTCAAGACTCTCGACCTCGTACCACCCGGATGAGCCCCTCGCGACCGCTAACGCCAGTCAGGTCGCCACCCTGAGCGTGTGGGGCGAAGCTGCGCAGCAGCAGCTTGTGCGTACGCGCGCTGGCATCGTGGGGCTCGGAAGCGTAGGTAGCCTTGTCGCCGAAGCGCTGGCCCGCATGGGTCTGCGGTGCCTGACGTACATCGACTTTGACGAGCTGGAACTTCGGAACCTCGATCGAACCGTGGGCGCCACTAAGGCCGACGTCGAGGCGCACCTTCTTAAGGTGCAGTTGGCAACACGCAACGCGGTCCTGAGCTCGACTGCTACCGAGCTCGAGCTGTGCCCGGTCCCACAGAGCTTGCTGTCGCCGGCGGGACTGGCGGCCGCACTCGATTGCGACGTCCTCATTTCCTGCGTAGACCGGCCATGGCCGCGGCACATGCTCAATGCTCTCGCGTACAGCCAGCTGATACCTGTCGTCGACGGCGGGATCGCGGCACGGGTGAAGTCCGACGGAACCCCCCTTCACGTCGCGTGGCGGATCCACACCGTCGGTCCAGGCCGTGCCTGCATGGTCTGCCTCGGCCAGTTGCGACGCAGCGATGTCGCCCTCGATCGCGAGGGGAAGCTCGACGATCCTGACTACATCGAAGGCCTGAGCGACGAAGAGAAGGCAGCGTTCTCAGGGCGAAACGTCTTTCCGTTCAGCATGACGGTCGCCGCGCATGAGGTGCTTCAACTCGTCGGACTCGTGACGGGCTTTGCTCGCATCGGCGGAATCGGGCCCCAGATCTACGATGCATATCCCGGTGCCATGAAGGTGCGCGCTACAGCTCCGTGCGAAGAGGGATGCGAGTACGCGGAACTCACAGCCACAGCGGCGGATCTGACCTCCAACCTGCAGTCTCCTGTCGGATGAGCGGCATTCGAACCCTCGACCCTCAGTTCCGGACACTGAGGGTCGCGCGTCCTCGACATACGGCATCGGTGAAGCGCTTGGGAAGCCAGGCAGTGGTCGTGCACCGCGCCGGGCATTCGGACGGAGAGGTTGTGTAGTGAATCACGTCCCCGGCCGTGGATCCGGGAGCTTCGTGTACTAAGGTCGTCCTAGCCGCCAGTGGGTCTGCCAGCCTCTTGACTATCCTTGAATGGCGCTGACAATGGGAGCGCCCCTTCGGGGGCTAATCCTCCCCGCCGTCCGCCGCGCTCGCGCAGCGAACTGGCGGGGTTTTTTCTTGGGTGCTCCTCATGCCGGAACCACCCCCGTCATCGGGGCTGCCATCGAGGGGAGGGAAGGGCATGACGCGACCTAGGATCGAAACACTCCTCGCACTCGTTCGCGGGACCACGGACAGACAGAAGGGGACACACGAGGAACTCCGGCGGCTGGCGTCGCTAATCGGGCAACGGAACCGCGTCGATGGGGAGATCGCCGCCATCATCGGACGCCCCGCCCACGCGGGTCACATCGGGGAGTTCGTCGCCGCCGCAATCTTCGAGATCGAGCTCCATGAATCCGCGACGCACAAGGGAACGGACGGTCACTTCACGCGAGGGCCGCTCGCCGGTAGGTCGGTGAACGTCAAGAAGTACTCGACGGATCAGGGGTTGTTGGATATCCGGCCGGACGCCCTCCCCGACTTCTTCCTGGTGTTGGCGGGTACGAGGACGGGTGCGGCGTCGTCCCGCGGCACGACCCAGCCATGGGCTATCGAGTCGGTCTATCTCCTCGAAGCGGCCCCGCTCATCGGGCAGCTCAATGCGCGCGGCGTCAAGATCGGTGTCGCCACCAGCGTCAGGCGCCACATCTGGGATGGCGCCGAGATCTACCCCTCGCCGACAAGCCGCATCCTCAGGCTAACTCCGGAGCAGATCTCCACGATTGCCCTGTTCGGCGACTCGTAACGTCGGACGAGCGATTCTTGGCAGTCAGTTCCAGACACTGAGGCTCGTACGCTCCGGGGCGCGTGCGGTTGCCAGGGGCCGCGTAGGCTAGTAGCCGGGATGTTGCGGGACTTGCTGGATGTCCAGCTCGCGGTGGGCGACGGCCTCGCTGTGAGGCCTTGGCGACCCGAAGACGCGCCCGGTCTCTTCGAGACGGTGGTGGCGAATCGCGCCTACCTCGGCGCGTGGCTTCGGTGGGCCGAGAGCCTCGAGTCCGTTGCCTCGGCTGAGGAGTTCATACGGACGGCCAGGGCGGAGGCGCTTGAAGGCCGAGGCTTCCAGTGCGCAATCACTCTGGACGACGCCGTCATCGGCGCGACCGGATTCGACACCTTGAGCGACATCCAAGGCGAGATCGGGTACTGGCTCGCCGAGCGTCACGCGGGGCGCGGCGTGATGACGCGGTGCTGCCTCGCGGTCATCGACTACGGCTTTGGCGAGCTCGGCCTCCATCGGATTCAGATTCTGGCCGACTCACTGAACCGCCGGAGCCGCGCCGTCGCGGAGCGGCTCGGCTTCACGCTCGAGGGAACGCGGCGCGAAGATGCGCGCGCCCGCGGGGCGGACAGCGCGAGGGAGTGGAGCGATAGCGTCGTCTACTCACTCCTCGACCGCGAATGGCCCCCAGCGCGTTGACTCAGGCCACGTTGACCCCTGAGGCGGGCGCTCACGTCCGTGAGGAAACGCAGCGTGCGGCGCGCAG
>DAOULG010000148.1:0-4235 GCA_034420495.1 Dehalococcoidia bacterium | reverse complement strand
GGGGGGCGAGGGCAGGCGCCCGCCCTCCTCCCCCGTCACGCGCCACCCCGCCGCCCGGTCGCCGCCATGAGGCGATGGTACGCCCGGCGGCTCCCTCCGGCCCTCCTCGCGGCGGCGCCGGGGAGCCTGTACGCTCGGCGCCGGCCGGTCGGGGCGCCGGGAGCGGGGCTGCGATGATCGACTTCGGACTCGTCGACGCCGTCGACGCCGATGCCGTCGGCCCCCCCGGCGAGCGGAGGTTCCGGCTCGTCGCGCGCTCCGCCGATCGCCACGCGACCCTCTGGATGGAGAAGGAGCAGCTCACGGCGCTCGGCCGCGGCTTCTCGCAGCTCCTCGCGGAGCGCTCGCGCCACCGCGGGGCGCCGGACGCGGAGGTGCCGCCCTTCGGCGCACACCCGGAGACGGCCGACGTCGAGGTGCAGGTCGCCCGGCTCGGGCTCGACTTCGTCTCCGAGCAGGAGCACGTGGTCCTGCTCGCCGACGACCGGGAGGCGCTGGAGCGCGGCGAGAGCCCGCGCCTGCGGCTCGAGATCGCCCGCGACCAGGCGCTCGCGGTGATACGCCGCATCCAGGAGGTGGTCGCCGCCGGCCGGCCGCGCTGCCCGCTCTGCGGGCAGCCGCTCCCGGGGGCCGACTCCGAGCACTTCTGCCCGCGCACCAACGGCCACTCGGAGGAGCTGACCCTCCCCGAGGCGGGGGAGGGGACGGCGCGCGACTAGCCCGCGCCGGTCCCCCGCGGCCCGCGGGGGGCGCGCCTGCTACGATCCGCCGCCGGGCGCCGGTCGCTCCGCGCGGGGCATCCCGCAGGCCACAGGAGATCCCGCGGTGCCGCCCGGCCGCGGGCGGCAGGGGAAGCAGACGATGGCATTCGATCCGAGGCACCGCAGCCGCACGCTGGTGGACGGCCCCGACCGCGCGCCCGCGCGCTCGTACCTGAAGTCGGTCGGTCTCACGACCGAGGATCTCCGGCGGCCGCTCGTGATGGTGGCGCACAGCTGGATCGGGACGATGCCCTGCAACTTCAGCCAGCGCGAGCTGGCGCAGCGGGTGATGGAGGGCGTGCGCGCGGCCGGCGGCACGCCGATGGAGGTGAACACCGTCGCGATCTCCGACGGCATCTCCATGGGCACCGAGGGGATGAAGGCCTCGCTCATCAGCCGCGAGCTCATCGCCGACTCCATCGAGCTCTGCGGGGTCGGCTACTCCTTCGACGCGGCCGTGGTCATCGTCGGATGCGACAAGACGATCCCGGCGGCGCCGATGGCGCTCGCCCGTCTCAACATCCCGGCCCTGGTCCTCTACTCCGGATCGATCGCCCCGGGGCGCTACGAGGGCGAGGACGTCACCATCCAGGACGTCTTCGAGGCCGTCGGCCGCCACGCCGCCGGCACCTTCTCCTCCCGCGAGCTCACGGCGCTCGAGGACGTGGCCTGCCCCGGCGCAGGCGCCTGCGGCGCGCAGTACACCGCCAACACGATGGCGACGGTGCTGGAGTTTCTCGGGATCTCCCCGCTCGGCAGCGCGACGGTGGGCGCCACCGATCCCCGCAAGGACGACGTCGGGCGGAGCGCCGGCGAGCTGGTGATGGATCTGCTCCGGCGCGGCGTGCGGCCGCGCGACCTGATCACGAGGGCGGCGCTGGAGAACGGCATCGCCTGCGCCGCCGCGACCGGCGGCTCCACGAACGTCGTGCTGCACCTGCTCGCGATCGCGCGCGAGGCCGGAGTCCCGCTCGACATCGGCGACTTCGACCGCATCAGCGAGGCGACGCCCCTCATCGGGGACCTGCGGCCGGGCGGCCGCTTCGTCGCCCTCGACTGGGACCGCGCCGGCGGGACGCCGCTGCTCGCCCGGCGACTGCTTGAGGCCGGCAGGCTCCACGGCGACGTCATGACGGTGACGGGCCGGAGCCTCGCGGAGGAGGCGGCGGCGGCGCCCGCGGAGACGCCCGGGCAGGAGGTCATCCGGACCCCCGACGATCCGCTGAAGGCGACGGGGGGCCTCGTGATCCTGCGGGGCAACCTCGCCCCCGAGGGCTGCGTCATCAAGGTCGCCGGGCACGAGCGCGCGACGCACCGGGGCCCGGCGCGCGTCTTCGAGCGCGAGGAGGATGCGATGCAGGCGGTCCTGGAGGGGCGGATCGCCACGGGCGACGTCGTCGTGATCCGGAACGAGGGCCCGCGGGGCGGGCCCGGCATGCGGGAGATGCTGGGCGTCACCGCGGCGCTCGTGGGGGCGGGGCTCGACGACTCGGTCGCCCTCCTCACCGACGGCCGCTTCTCGGGGGCGACGCGCGGCTTCATGGCCGGCCACGTGGCGCCCGAGGCCGCCGCCGGCGGCCCAATAGCGTTCCTCCGGGAGGGGGACCCCGTCCGCTTCGACATACCGGCGCGCCGGCTCGACGTCGAGCTCGACGACGCCGAGATCGAGAGCCGAAGGAGGTCGTGGGAGCCGCCTGCTCCGCGCTACGCGAGCGGGGTCTTCGCGAAGTACGCGCGCTCGGTCTCGGGCGCGGAGGAGGGCGCCGTCACGCGCTAGCCGGGTCCGGCGGGGAGCCGGGAGGCCCGTCCCCGCCCGCGGGCGGGACGGGATCGAGGACGGCGCGCCACGCCGCCGGGCCGAAGCCCCCGTCGAGGTGCAGCGTGTGGCCGACCAGCATCGCCGCCTCCCCGGAGCAGACCCACGCGACGGCCGCCGCCACGTCGCCGGGCGCCACGTTCCGCCCGGCCGGGACGTAGGGGCGGACGCGCGCCGCGACCTCGGCGCGGACGCTGCGCTCCCCCTCCGAGCCCTCCACCCAGCCCGCCGAGACGCCGTTGACCCGGATGCCGCGCGGAGCGAGCTCGACCGCCAGGTAGAGCGTCAGCGACTCCAGCGCCGCCTTGCTGACCCCCACCGCCGCGTAGCCGCCCATGTAGTGGCGCGAGCCCGGCGAGAGCAGGTTCACGATGGAGCCGCCCGCGCCCTCCTCGAGCAGGGGCGCGGCGAGCTGCGCGGCGCGCCAGGGTCCGAAGAGGTTCACCTCCATCGCCCGGCGCAGGTGGCCCGGGCGCTGATCGACGGCCGCGCGGGGGCGCTCCAGCCCGCGGGCGGCGTTGTTGACGAGGATGTCGAGCCCGCCGGCCCGCCGCGCGCGCTCCACGAGCGCCGCGAGATCCTCGGGCACGCCCGCATCGGCCCGCAGCGCCTCCGACTCCACCCCCCGCGCGCGGCACTCGGCCGAGGTCGACTCGGCGTCCTCGCGCGAGCGCGCGTAGGTCAGGAGCACGTGCGCGCCCTCGTCGGCGAGCCTGAGCGCGATGGCGCGACCGATCCCGCGGGAGCCGCCGAGTACCAGCGCCCGCCGTCCCGCCAGGGAGTCGTACATGCCACCAAGTATGCCAAGCGCGGCCGCCGGCGTCCGCGCGGGGGGAGCGCGGCGGCGCGCGGAGCGGCCGCCCGGCCAGGATCCGCGATCAGGATCCGGCGGGCGGGGGAGGGGTCGGATCCCCCTCGACGAGGCGCAGCAGCAGCTTGCGCAGCCGCGGCGAGCGCTGGACCTCGCGTCTGAGCCGGCGGATCTCCCGCTCGTTCACGATCAGCGGCTGGCGCTCGAAGCGGCCGTCGGGGCTGTAGGAGGAGAAGCGGATCGCGTACTGCCCCTTCTTCTCGCCGAGCTCGTAGCGCAGCAGCTGGAGGGCCGGCTGGTGGAGCCCCCCCTCGATGGCGGCCTCCTCCAGGATCAGCCCGGTTCCCCAGGGGAGCGAGAACTGGCGCGGCACGCGTCGCTGCGGCATCGGCCACCTCCGGGATGCCCGGCGCGGGCCGCCGCCCCGCCGGGCGCGGCGACGCGGCGGGGACGCGGGGGCCGATACTACCGCACGGGGAGCGGCGAGTGGGCCCGCTACGGCGCGGCGGCCGCGACCCGGGAGAGGGCGGCTGAGAAGCGCTCGATCGCCGTGCGCAGGATCTCCGGAGGATGCGCCGAGTAGACCAGGCGGATCTCGCTCTCGCCGCGCTCGCCCGGGGGCGGACCGGCGACCGCCGGCGACCCGGCCTCCGGGTAGTAGCCCTCCCCCGCCGTCACGGCGACGCCCTCGCGCGCGGCGGCATCGACCACGGCGGAGGAGGCAAGCCCCCCGCTGAGGCGCAGCCAGTGGAAGAAGCCGCCGGCCGGGGGCCGGAAGCTGAGATGCGCACCGCAGAGCTCGGCTAGGGCGCGGGCCGAGGCGTCGCGCCGCTCCCGGTAGAGCACG
>DAOULG010000147.1:0-3757 GCA_034420495.1 Dehalococcoidia bacterium | reverse complement strand
CGCCGCGCCGCGGCGAGCTCGGAGGCGACGGCTGCGGCGATGAGCGCGATCCGCTCGCGGGGATCCTCCTCGGGGGGAGGCGGCATCGCGAAGGAGCTCTCGAGCCACTTCGTGTGCACGGAGCCCGAGATGAAGTCCGGGTGATCCATCAGGGCGCGGTGGAACGGCGCGTTCGTCACGACGCCGGTGACCAGCAGATCGTCGAGCGCGCGCCGCATGCGCGCCAGCGCGAGCGGGCGATCCTCGGCCCACACGATCAGCTTCCCGAGCATCGAGTCGTAGTAGACGGGGACGTCGAGGCCGTCGAAGAGCATCGAGTCGAAGCGCACCCCCGGGCCCAGCGGCGCCTCCACGTGGTGGACGAGGCCGAGCGAGGGGACGAAGTTCTGGTAGGGATCCTCCCCGTTGATGCGGCACTCGATGGCCCAGCCCTCGGGCTCCGGCGGGCCCTCCGAGGGAGCCGGGGGCAGCGCCTCGCCCGCCGCGACGGCGAGCTGCTGCGCGACGAGATCGACGCCGTAGACGAGCTCCGTCACCGGGTGCTCGACCTGCAGGCGCGCGTTCACCTCGAGGAAGAAGAACTCGCCGGTCTCGTCGTCGAGCAGGAACTCGACGGTGCCGGCGTTGCGGTAGCCGCAGCTCCGGGCGGCGGCGACCGCGGCCTCGCAGAGCCGCTGCCGGAGCTCGGGGGTGACGGCGGGGGAGGGCGCCTCCTCCACGAGCTTCTGGTGGCGGCGCTGCACGGAGCACTCGCGCTCGCCGTAGGCGCGCACCGTGCCGTGCGCGTCGGCCATCACCTGCACCTCGACGTGCCGCGCGCGCTGCACGTAGCGCTCGAGGAAGATCGTCGCGTCGCCGAAGGAGGACCTCGCCTCGGAGGCGGAGAGCTCCATCGCGGCTTCGAGCTGCCCGGGCTCGTCGACCTGGCGGATGCCGCGCCCGCCCCCGCCGGCGGAGGCCTTCACGAGGAGCGGGAACCCCACGCGCTCCGCCTCGGCGCGGGCGCGCTCCAGGTCGGAGGGGTCGATGTCGTTCGCGCCGGGGACGATGGGGACCCCGGCCTCCTCCATCAGGCGGCGCGCCGAGACCTTGCCGCCCAGCTGCCTCATGGCGGCGCCGGGCGGACCGACGAAGGTGATCCCCGCCGCCTCGCAGGCCTCGGCGAAGTCGGCGTTCTCGGAGAGGAAGCCGTAGCCGGGGTGGATGGCGTCGGCGCCGCTCTCCGTCGCCGCCGCGATCACCTTCTCGATGACCAGGTACGACTCCGCCGCGGGGCCCGGGCCCAGGCAGACGGCGCGATCGGCGTTGCGGACGTGCAGCGAGTTGCGATCCGCCTCGGAATAGACGGCGACGGTCTCGATGCCGAGCTCGCGGCACGTGCGCTGCACGCGGAGTGCGATCTCGCCGCGGTTGGCGATGAGCAGCCGCCTGAAATGCACGCGCACCCCCCTGAGCGAGCGCCAGACTGACACGGCGCCCCTGCTCGGGCAACCGCATCCGCCGGGGCGCGCCCGGCTACGGCCCGGCCGCCCCGAGCCCCGAGCGAGCCCGGGTGTCGCGCTCCTCGGCGAGCCTCGCGGCGAGCTCCGAAAGCGGGAGCGCGCCCAGGTCCCCGCCGCCGCGGACGCGGACGGCGACGGAGCGCGCCTCGGCCTCGCGGTCGCCGACGACGAGCATGTAGGGGATCTTCTGGAGCTGCGCCTCGCGGATCTTCTGGTTCATGCGGTTGTTCGAGCGGTCGACCTCGACGCGCAGGCGCCTCGCGGCGAGCGCCGCGCGCACCTCCTCCGCGTAGGGCGCGTGGCGGTCGGCGATGGGGATCACCACCGCCTGCAGCGGGGCGAGCCAGAGCGGGAAGGCGCCGGCGGTGTGCTCGATGTAGATGGCGAGGAAGCGCTCGAGCGAGCCCAGGATCGCGCGGTGGAGCATCACCGGCTCGTGCTCGGCGCCGTCGGCGGCGACGTAGGTGAGGCCGAAGCGCGCCGGCATGCCGAGATCGACCTGGAGCGTGCCGAGCTGCCAGGAGCGGCCGAGCGCGTCCCGGAGGTGGAACTCGAGCTTGGGGCCGTAGAAGGCCCCCTCGCCGGGGGCGAGCTCGAACTCCCGGCCGGCGCCCCTAACGGCCGCCTCCAGGAGCGCCTCGGCGCGCCGCCACTCCTCGGGCTCGCCGATGAACTTCTCCTCGGGCATCGTCGCGAGCCGGATCTTCCAGTCCTCCAGGCCGAGATCGGAGTAGACGCGCTCGCTCATCTCGAAGACGGCGAAGACCTCGGCCTCGAACTGCTCCGGGGTGCAGTAGATGTGGGCGTCGTCCTGCGCGAAGGAGCGCGCCCGGGTCAGCCCGGAGAGCACGCCCGAGCGCTCGTTGCGGTGGAGGCGGGAGAACTCGGCGAGGCGGAGCGGGAGCTCGCGGTAGGAGTAGAGGCGCGTGCGGTAGTAGTGGCAGTGGCCGGGGCAGTTCATCGGCTTGATGCCGAGCTCCGACTCCTCCGCGCCGAAGAGGAACATGTCGTCGGAGAAGTTCTCGTAGTGCCCGGAGGTCTTCCAGAGGTCGGCCGCGAAGAGCTGGGGGGTGATCACCTCCTGGTAGCCGTAGTCGACGTAGAGGTCGCGCATGTAGTCGATGAGGCCGTTGTAGAGCACGGTCCCGCGGGGGTGGTAGAAGGGCGAGCCCGGCGAGACGGGGTCGAGGTGGAAGAGGTCGAGCTCGCGGCCGAGGCGGCGGTGATCGCGGCGCTCGGCCTCCTCCCTCGCCTCGAGGTAGGCGTCGAGCTCTTCGGCGCTCTCGAAGAGCAGCCCGTAGATCCGCTGCAGCATCGCGTTGCGCTCGTCGCCCCGCCAGTAGGCGCCGGCGACGCGGTCGAGCCGGAAGGCCCCGAGCTCGCCGGTGCGCTTCGTGTGCCCGCCGCGGCAGAGATCGTCGAACTCCGCGTGCCGGAAGTGGCCGACCGTCTCGCCCTCGATCTCGTCGATGAGCTCGAGCTTGTAGGGCTGGTCGGAGAAGAGGGCGCGCGCCTCCGCCTTGGGGATCTGGCGGCCCTCGATGGGTACGTCGGCCTCGACCGTCCGGCGCATGCGCCGCTCGAGCGCCTCGAGGTCCTCCGGCGTGAGCGGGCGCGGCAGGTCGAAGTCGTAGTAGAAGCCGTTCTCGATCGGCGGCCCGATCGCGTACTTCGCCTCCGGGAAGCGCTCGAGCACGGCCTCGGCGAGCACGTGCGCGGCGGAGTGGCGCATCCGCGCGAGCCGCTCTGGGGGGGCGTCCCCCGGGGCGCGCTCCGGCTCCGCGCCGCCTCCGGGCGGGGAGGCGTCTGAGGCCATCGCACCGCTCCCCTCACCCGGCGGGACGGGCCGGGCGCCTCGCCCCGCGCGCCCCGGGCGGCAGAAAAACTCCCGCGCGCCGGCGGGAGGAACCACCACGCATGGCCGCGCCGGAGGCACCCCGGGCACGGCTGTGCCGGGTGCCATGGTACCCCCATTTGCGGTGACGGAAACGGCGACGCGCGGACGGCCGGGCGGCCGGCGCACCCGCGCGGCCACACCTTCACGACGGCCCGTGCTACGCTCGGCGGGTCGGCGTGGGGCGGTTAGCTCAGTTGGTTAGAGCGCTGCGTTGACATCGCAGAGGTCAGTGGTTCGAATCCACTATCGCCCACCAGCACGTACCGTACTCATAACTCGGTCTGAGAGAGCCACGTCCGCGGCGTCTCCGCCCCCGATGGGGCTGTCCGGCGGAGTGGGGATCGTGTAGTGGATCGTG
>DAOULG010000146.1:0-6336 GCA_034420495.1 Dehalococcoidia bacterium | reverse complement strand
GCTCGGCCTGCTGGCTCATCGCGCCCCCGTCCGGGGGCGCGCCGCGCGCCCCGCCGTACATCATAGGAGCGCGGCGCCCTCCGGGCTCACGGCGTCGGAGAGCAGCGCCGGTCCCGGAGCGATGGGCGCGGCGCCGGGGGGACCGCACCCGTGCGGGCCGCCCCGCGCGAGGCGGCGCGACCGTGCCCCGGGCGCTCCCCGGGCGCGGCCGGCCCGGCCGGGCCCGCCCGACGAACGACTCCCGTATCATGGGCGTCGCCGCGCCGTGGCACGCTCCCCCGAACGCCCTCAGGCTCCCGGTCCGCGGTCGCGGCGGCCGGACGAGGGAACGACGGACGCGGGCTTGCGCGCCTATGGCTATCTGGGTCGGCCGCTACGCGATGATCGGGGGCGAGCCCGGAGAGGCGAGCCCCTGGCTCGTCGACCGCAGGCGGGTGGGCACCGGCGAGCCGGTGCGCCTGGTCGTGCTCGCCGAGCCCTCGTCCGAGGGCTCCGAGCCCTACTGCGCCGAGATCGCCGAGGCGGTCGCCGACCTCTTCGGCCGCGACGCGCTCTCGCTCACCGGGGGCATCCTCCGCGCGCTCCGGCAGACCCACGCCAACCTGGCGGAGTGGAACCGCCGCTCGCTCGCCGAGCACCGGATCGCCGTGGGGGTGAGCTGCGTCGCGATCCGGGGCGGGGAGGCCACCGTGGCCCTCTGCGGGCCGGGGTCCGCGTACCACGGCGGCCTCGACGGCGTGGAGCGCATCTCCACCGAGGGGACGCCCGCCGAGAGCCCGCTCGGGGGCCCCGAGCCCATCGAGCCGCACTTCCGGACGCTCCCCTTCTCGGCCGCGTCGATCCTGCTGCTGACGAGCTCCGCCGAGTCGGCCGCCGGCGAGCGGGAGGTCGCCCGCGCCGTCGCCTCGGGACCGGAACGCGCCCTCGGGGACCTCTACGCGCTGACGCGCGATGTGAGCGACATGAGCGCCGTGCTGCTCGCCGACCTGGACGTCGCCGAGCAGGATGTCGCGGCGCTGGAGTGGACGCCGGAGGATCTGCACCGCCCGGCGCGCCCGACCGTCGACTCGGGAATGGCGGTGCTCGCCGCGCCGCCCCGACGGGAGGCGCTCCCGGCCGTGCGGGAGCCGGCGCTTCCCGTCGGCGCCGGGGCCTCCTCGGGCAGACTCCCGTGGGGGCTGATCGCCGGCGCCTTCGCCGCGGTGATCGCGGCGGCCCTCTTCGCCGGCCTGATCCTGCTTCCGCTGCTCCAGGACGACCAGGAGAGACGCCTCGCCGAGCTGCTCGATCAGGCGAGCGCCGGACTCCGGAGCGCCGAGGAGGCGCGGGCCCGGGGCGACCCCGCCTCCGAACGCACCGCGATCGAGGAGACGCGGGCGACGCTCGAGCGGGCGCGCGCGCAGGCGGAGCAGGATCCCCGCGTCGACGACCTCTTCGCGCAGCTCGAGGCGGCGCGCACCAGGCTCGACGCCGTCATCGACGTCTCGGAGCTGGCGCGCGTCTCGACCCTGGACGGGGTGATCACCGCCCCCGCCCAGCCGGAGGCGCTGGTCGCGGGCGGCGGATCGCTGTGGCTGCTCGAGCGGGGGAGCGGCCGCATCGTCCGGCTCGACCCCGCGGGAGAGGCCGCGCCGCAGCGCGTCTACAGCCCCGGCGCGGAGTACGGCTCGAGCCGCGCGCGGACGGCGCGGGCGATGGCATGGGACGAGGCGCGCGGGCGGCTCCTGGTGATAGACGAGGGCCGCTCGCTCTTCGCGATCCCCGGGGCGGCCGGCAGTGCTCCCCGTCCGCTGCTGCTGCGGGGCGCGCAGGACATCCGCTCCGTGCAGGCGATAGCGGCCTACAGCGGGAACCTCTACGTCCTCGATCCCGAGGGCGGGGAGATCTGGCGCTACGTGCCGGCCGGCGAGGGCTTCGACTCCGAGCGGCAGGGACTGCTCGGCACGGCGGAGATCGGGACGGCGGTCGCGCTCGCCGTCGACGGCGACGTCTACCTGCTCGAGACGGGCGCGCTGCGCCGCTTCCGGCTCGGCGGGGAGCTTCCGCCGCTCTTCGGCGGCATCGACGCCTTCCCCGGGGCGGCCGCCGGGATCGTCGCCGACGCCGCGACGGGGGTCATCTACGTCGGCGACCGCGAGCGCCTGCGCATCGTCGCGAGCGGGCGCAGCGGCGACTTCCTCCGGCAGTACCGCCACGTCGATTTCGACGACCTCCGCGGGATCGCGCTCGCCGAGGACGGCTCCACGCTCTACGTCTTGACCGGTCGCAGCATCTACGGCTTCGATCCGATCGCCGAGACGGAGTCGCTCCGCGGCCAGCCGGACGGGGAGTGAGGGGAGCCGGGCCGTGCGCATCCTCGCCATCGAGACCTCCTGCGACGAGACGGCCGCCGCCGTGGTGGAGGACGGGCGCCGGATGCTCTCCTCGGTGGTCGCCTCGCAGGACGAGATCCACGCCGCGACGGGGGGCGTGGTACCGGAGGTGGCGTCCCGGCAGCACCTTCGCGACCTGATGCCGGTCGTGCGCCGGGCGCTCGAGCAGGCGGGGTGCGCGTGGACGGATATCGACGCGGTCGGCGCGACGGCGGGCCCCGGCCTGCCCGGAGCGCTCGCCGTCGGCTTCGCGGCGGCGCGCGCCGTCGCATTCGCCCGCTCCCTGCCGCTCATCCCGGTCGACCACATCGAGGGTCACGTCTGCGCCGCCTGGCTCGGAGACGAGGAGCCTCCGCTCCCCGCTCTCGCCCTGGTCGTCTCCGGCGGGCACACCGAGCTGCTGCTGATGGAGGACCACGGGAGGTTCCTGCGCCTCGGCGGGACGCGCGACGACGCCGCCGGCGAGGCCTTCGACAAGGTGGCCCGCCTGCTCGGGCTCGGCTACCCGGGGGGTCCGCCGCTCTCGCGGCTCGCCTCGACGGCGACGGAGCGGGCGCTGCGCCTCCCGCGCGCCTGGCTCCCCGGAACCGACGATTTCTCCTTCTCGGGGCTCAAGACGGCGGCGCTGCGCGCCGTGCGCGATCCCGATCCCCCCGGGGCGGCGGAGGTCGCCTGGGCCTTCGAGGAGTCGGTCGCCGACGTGCTCTCGCGCAAGGCGTCGCGCGTCGCCGCCCGCGAGGGTGTGCTCGCGCTCCTCGTCGCGGGAGGCGTCGCCGCGAACGGACGGCTCAGGGAGCGGCTCGCCGAGCGCGCGCCCGTCCCCCTCTTCATCCCGCCCCCTGAGCTCTGCACCGACAACGCCGCGATGATCGGGGCCGCCGCCTTCCGCCACCGGGAGGAGGCGGTCGCGCCCGAGGCCGCCCTCGACATCGTTCCCACGGCGGCGCGCGGCCAGGCGGCGCTCGGCCGACGGGCCCGCTGACGGCCCCTCGCGACGCGGTCTAGCACTCTCCACTGAAGAGTGCTAACATCACGCGCCACCGGCAGGAGAGCCCGCCGCCGGCGCGCGGCGGGGCATCGACCCAAGACGAGGAGGCAGGGGAGTTGGCGACGAAGGTTGTGCCGCTGACGGACCACATCGTGCTGCAGCCGATCGACGAGGAAGAGGTGACCGTCACCGGCCTCGTGATCCCGGACTCCGCAAAGGAGAAGCCGCAGCAGGGTGATGTGGTCGCCGTCGGCCCCGGCAAGATGAACGACGCGGGCGTGGTCGAGACGATGGATCTCTCGGCGGGCGACCGTGTCCTCTACCAGCAGTACGCCGGCACGAAGGTCCAGATCGAGAAGGTCGACTACATCGTGGTCCGCTTCTCGGATGTCCTCGCGCGGCTCGACCAGAACGGCACCGACTAGAGCCCGCCCCCCGGGCCCGACCGGGCGCAGCGGGACGGCGGGGCGAGATCCGGGGTCCGGACGGCCCGCTCGCCGCGGCGCGCCGGCCGGGCCGCGGCCGGGCGACCGGCGACCGGACGCGGCACCGCGCGCGCCCCGGATGACGAGGGAGAGCGATGCCCAAGGGTAGGATCCTCCGCTTCGACGAGACGGCGCGCCACGAGCTCCGGCGCGGCGTCGACTCGCTCGCCGACGCCGTCCGCGTCACGCTCGGCCCCCGGGGCCGCAACGTCGTCCTCGACAAGACCTACCTGCGAGCCACCTTCACCAAGGACGGCGTCACCGTCGCGCGCGAGATCTCCCTCCCCAACCCCTTCCACAACATGAGGGCGCAGCTCGTCAAGGAGGTCGCCGTCAAGACCAACGACGAGGCGGGAGACGGCACCACCACCGCCACCGTCCTGGCGCAGGCGATCTACCACGAGGGGCTGCGCAACATCGCCGCCGGCGCGAACCCGATGGCGCTCAAGCGCGGCCTCGAGCGCGCCTGCGACGCGATCACCGCCGAGCTCTCCGGGCTCGCCACGCCGGTCGAGAGCCAGACAACCGTCACGCAGGTCGCCACCATCGCGGCCAACTCCGACCAGGAGATCGGCGAGCTCATCGCCGACGTGATGGACAAGGTCGGCCGCGACGGGGTGATCACCGTCGAGGAGGGCAAGTCGCTCGAGCACGAGCAGGAGATCGTCGAGGGCCTGCAGGTCGACAACGGCTGGATGTCGCCGCTCTTCGCCACCGACCAGGAGCGCCTCGAGACCGTGATCGAGGAGCCCTACATCCTGATCACCGACCTCAAGCTCTCCACCGTGCAGCAGGTCGCGCCGCTGCTCGAGAAGCTCCTCTCCATCTCCAAGAACCTGGTCGTCTTCTGCGACTCGATGGAGGACGAGGTGCTCTCGCTCCTCGCCCTCAACAAGATGCGCGGCAACCTGAACCCGCTCGTCGTGCGCTCGCCCTCGTTCGGGGAGCGCCGCAAGCAGATGAGCGAGGATCTCGCCGCGCTCACCGGCGGCGTCTTCATCACCGAGGACATGGGCCACACCCTCGAGCGCGTGGAGGTCGCCGCGCTCGGGCGCGCCGACCGCATCGTCACGACTCCGCGCGTGACCACGATCATCGGCGGCCGCGGCACCGACGAGCAGATCCGCGCGCGGATCGAGACGCTGCGCGCGCAGCTCGAGTCCAGGACCGACGCGCTCACCCACTTCGACTTCGAGATCCTGCAGAAGCGCATCGCCAAGCTCGCCGGTGGCGTCGGGGTGATCCGCGTCGGCGGCACGAGCGAGATCGACGTGCGCGAGCGGAAGTTCCGCGTCGACGACGCCCTCAACGCCACGCGAGCCGCCATCGACGAGGGCGTCGTCCCCGGGGGCGGCGTCGCCTACCTGCGCGCCCGGGCGGCGCTGGAGCCGCTCATGGAGGAGCTCGCCGGCGACGAGGCGACGGGCGTGCAGATCCTCTCGCGGGCACTCGAATCGCCGCTCCGCCAGATCGTCGAGAACGCCGGGGGCGAGCCCGCCGTCGTCGTCGACGGGGTGATGGCGGGGAGCGGGAACCACGGATACGACGCCGCGAGCGGCAGCTACGGCGACATGTTCACGCTCGGGATCATCGACCCGGTGAAGGTGGTGCGCATCGCGCTGGACAGCGCCGTCTCGGTCTCGGCGCTGATGCTGACCACCGAGTCGCTGGTGAGCGAGATCCCGAAGAAGGCGACCTGGGACCCGGCGCTCGAGCGGATGGCCGAGGAGCTCGGCCACCCCGGCATCGACCCCTACACCGGGAGCGTCATCCCCGGATTCTGAGCGCGGCCGAGATTGGCTCGCCCCCCTCGCAACCCTGCGGTGCCGTCGCCGCCCGGCGCCCCGCTGCCGCGGCGGTGCCCGGCTACGGGGACGACCCGGGCCAGCCGCCCCGGGCGACGCGGCGAGCGAGATCTGGAGCCAGGCGCAGGGGCGGGAGTAGGGTGGGCCCCGTGAGCACAGGGCCCAGGCGCCGCATCGAGTCCTTCTACCCGCCCGAGCAGCTCGGGACGGCGGAACCAGGCCGGCGCCTTGCGGCGTACGCGCTCGACCTGGCGGTGGCCTTCCTCACCCTCGGCGTGGGCTGGATGATCTGGTTCCTAGTAGTGGCGCAGCGCGGCCAGACCCCGGGGAAGCAGCTGGTCGGCCTCTACGTCATGCGCGAGGACGGAACCCGCGCAGGCGGCTGGTACACCTTCCTCCGCGAGTGGGTCGTCAAGGGGGCCGTAGGGGGCGCCGTGATGGTGAGCGGATCGCTCACGGGCGGCGCCGGGCTCGTGCTCTACCTTCCGGTCGTGCTCTGGTGCACGTGGGACCGGGAGCGGCAGTGCCTCTGGGACAAGCTCGCGCAGACCTACGTCGCCTTCTCGCCGGGGGGATACCGCCCGCCGACCGCCGCCGAGCTGCGGCTGCGCGGCGAGCAGCCGCCCGCCCTGTCCGGGCGCACGACGCTCGGGGGAGGCGCGAAGCCCGCAGGGGGCCTCCCCACG
>DAOULG010000145.1:0-5303 GCA_034420495.1 Dehalococcoidia bacterium | reverse complement strand
AAGCACGGCGTTCCCCTCGGTGTAGTGGGAGCCTAGGTGCGAGGCGAGCTCTGAGCGGTCGATGGCGGCCACGGACTCGAGCGTGCCGGCGACCGGCCGCCCGACGGGCTGATCGCCGAAGGTGACCCGCTGGAGGAGTTCGCCCGCCCAGGCCTGCGGGTTGTCGTGCGTGCGGCGGATCTCCTGCTGCACCACGGTGCGCTCGCGCTCCACCTCCTCGGGGTCGAGAAGCGAGCGCTGGATCATGTCCGCGAGCACCTCGATGCCCCGCTGCCAGCGCTCGAACGGGAGTCGGTTCCAGTAGCAGGTCAGCTCGCTGGTGGTGAAGGCGTTGAGGCTTCCGCCGGCCCCCTCGATGGCTTCGCTGATTGCGGGCGCCGTCGGGCGCTGCTCCGTCCCCTTGAAGAGCATGTGCTCGAGGTAGTGCGAGACACCGCCTACCTCGGGTCGCTCCGCCCGCGAGCCGACGCCGACGAAGAAGGAGACCGAGGCGGACTGCGCGGTCGGGATGCTCGCGGTGACCACGCGGAGCCCGCCGTCGAGTACGGTGAGGTCGTGGGCGTCGGGCGCTGCTCGCGCCGGCGCGTTCGCGGCGACGGGGCGGGAGCCCCGGGGGTGGTCGGGCACGGTCGCTCGCTTTCGTGGCGGCTCGGCCCGACGCGGCGGCGGCGGGCGCGACGGCTCCGTCAGGCTAGAAGGGGCCTCCGCGTGGCGGCAAGCAGGAGGCCCCGCGCGCCCGTGCCCGACGGGAGGTGGCCGTGATCGACGTGCGGATGAGCGACATCCTGGCCGAGCGCGCGGTCTCGGGCGAGATGCGGCTGCGCCTTCCCTACGAGGCCGGGATGTCAGCCGGCGACGTCGTTCGCCGGGAGGGCTTCCGCGGCGAGGAGGCGCAGGCGATCCTCACCATGGTGAACGGTGAGCAGCGCCCGCACCGGCACCCGCTCGCAGACGGCGACACGGTGGAGCTCGTGATCCCGATGGTGGGCGGGGCCGCTCCGCGCCCCAGGGCTCGTTGACAGCACCGCGCGCCGTCGGGATGATGAATCCGTCCCGCGGACGGCCCGCCGGGGCGCCTTCCGATCTCCCCCCGGCGGCGGTGGCGCGAAGCGCTCTCCCGGGCTGGCGGCGTCCGCGGCCGGCGTGACTGGGGTGGGATGACCAAGTACCTCTTCGTCACCGGCGGCGTCGTGAGCTCTGTGGGCAAGGGCATCGTCACCGCCTCGCTGGGGCGGATCCTGAAGTCGAGCGGGCACTCCGTCTCCATCCTCAAGCTCGATCCCTACATCAACGTCGACCCCGGGACGATGTCCCCCTACCAGCACGGCGAGGTCTTCGTGACCGACGACGGCGCCGAGACGGATCTCGATCTCGGTCACTACGAGCGCTTCCTCGATGCCGACTTCCTCGCCACGAACTCGACGTCGACGGGGCAGGTCTTCGAGGAGGTGATCCGCAAGGAGCGCCGCGGCGACTACCTCGGCGGGACGATCCAGGCGATCCCGCACATCACGAACGAGATCCGGCGGCGCATCCGCCTCGCCGGGCAGGCCCTCTCCGCCGAGATCGTCATCGTCGAGGTCGGCGGGACGGTCGGCGACATGGAGGGCCAGCCCTTCCTGGAGGCCATCAGCCAGGTCCGCTACGCGCTCCCGCCCCACGACACGATGTCCCTGCACGTCACGCTCCTGCCCTACATCCGCGCGACGCGCGAGCTCAAGACGAAGCCGACGCAGCACTCGGTCCGGGAGCTGCGCTCCTACGGCATCGCGCCGGACGTCCTGGTGACGCGCGCCGACGAGCCGGTCGACGAGGCGCTGCGCGAGAAGCTCTCGCTCTTCTGCAACGTCGAGAAGTCGTCGGTGATCCCGCTCGAGACCGCCGACTCCATCTACGAGGTCCCGCTCATACTGGAGACGGCGGGGCTCTCCGGCATCGTGGCGCGCACTCTCGACCTCCCCGAGCGCCGCCCCGAGCTCGACGAGTGGCGCTCCTTCGTCTCGCGGCTCCGGCGCCCGCAGGAGAGCGTGCGCATCGCCATCGTGGGGAAGTACGTGGAGCTCCACGACGCCTACCTCTCCATCAAGGAGGCGCTCGTGCACGCGGCGGCCCACCACGACGCCCGGCTCGAGCCGGTGTGGGTGCACTCCGAGGAGCTCGAGTCCGCGGAGCGGCCGGGGCTCCTCGACGACGTCGACGGCATCCTGCTCTGCCCGGGCTTCGGCGACCGCGGGCTCGAGGGGAAGATCGCCGCCGTGCGCCACGCCCGCGAGCAGCGCATCCCCTACCTCGGCGACTGCCTGGGGATGCAGATGCTCGTCTGCGAGTTCGCGCGCAACGTCGCCGGGATGCCGGGCGCCAACACGACCGAGGCCGATCCCCGGACCCCCTTCCCCGTGATCTCGCTGCTCTCGGAGCAGCAGGGCGTGCACGAGCTCGGCGGCACGATGCGGCTCGGCGGCTACGACTGCCGGCTCGTCCCCGGGACGCGCGCCCACGCCGCCTACGGCCGCGACGTGGTGCGCGAGCGCCACCGCCACCGCTACGAGGTGAACGGCTCCCTCTTCGAGGTGCTCGAGCGCCACGGGCTGCGCGCCGCCGGGCACACGCTCGACGGCGAGCTCGTCGAGATCGTCGAGGTCGACGACCACCCCTGGATGGTCGGGGCGCAGTTCCACCCGGAGTTCACCTCGCGCCCCGGGCGCCCCAATCCGCTTTTCCGGGACTTCGTGGGGGCGGCGGTGGAGCGCGCGCGGGGGGACTCGGGCCGGCGCGCGGTCGGGGCCCGCTCCGCCGAGGGCCTCGGGGCGGGCGGCGCGTGATCCTCCGGCTCCTGCACCTGCTCGCGCTCTTCTGGATGGCGGCGGGCCTCGGCGCCACGATGATCCCGCTCTGGCGGGCGTGGCGCGAGGAGTCGCTTCCGGAGAAGACGCTGCTCCTGGTGCAGGCCCGCTCGGCTCAGGTGCTCTGGCTGATGCCGGGGATGATCGCGGCGGCGGTGAGCGGCGTCGCCTGGGCGGCGGCGGACGACTGGAACCCCGTCACGACCGGCTGGCTGGTGGCGCTCGAGGCCGTCTTCGCGCTCGACATCTTCCTCTTCCTGCCGCTGCTCGCGGTGGGCCTCCGGCGGGTGGAGCTTCTCGCGCGCATCGCCCGGCGCGACGGCGAGGAGTCGGTGGAGCTATGCGAGGCGCTCTCGGACAACGTCCCGGTCGTCTTCGGGACGCTGCTGGTGGCGACGGTGCCGCTGATGACGTGGCTGGCGGTGGCGAAGCCCTTCTGAGCGGGGCGCCCGGGCGGCGCCGGCGGGGCGCCGGGCGCCCTCCTTGTGAGTGGACGGCCCGAGCGGGTATGATGCTCACCCCGGCGGGGTCCCGCCGGTCGCGTCCTACATGCCCTCGGACCCGAAGCGAACTGTGTGGCATATGGTCGATACCCCTTCACGCGGGCCCTCGACAGGGAGCGAGCCGTCGGCCGGTGGCGAGGCCGGGAGTCAGGCACCCCTGGGCGAGCGGGCGGAGTCCACGTCCGCAGCCGGTGAGGCGAGTGCGGAGCGAAGCGACATGGTGAACGAGTACGCAGGCGGGCGGGGCGAGAGCCAGGAGCCCGAGGCCCCGGTGACCCCGGAGGTGCGCAGCGTGAGGGAGCGCCCCCCGCGCGGGACGCGCCGCTCCGGGCGCCCCGGGCGCGGCCGCAGCTCGCGCAACGGCCGCGAGGGGCGGCTCCCGCGCGAGGAGTACCCGGAGGAGGAGCAGGTCGCTCCCCCGCGCGCGTCGGACGTGCCGCCGCTCAACATCGCCGATCTCGAGCGCCAGGCGCGCGACCAGCTGATCGTCCTCGCGGAGAGCCTCGAGGTCTCAGAGGCGGCGGCGATGGCGAAGCCGGAGCTGATATTCCGGATACTGCAGCGCCAGGCGGCCCGCAACGGGACGATCTACTCGGGCGGCGTGCTCGCCGTCGTCGACGACGGCTTCGGCTTCCTGAGGGGCGATCGCTTCGTGCCGGGGCCGAGCGACGTCTACGTCTCGCAGTCGCAGGTCCGCCGCTTCGGGCTGCGCTCCGGCGACTACGTGACCGGGCAGGTCCGGCAGCCGAAGGACCAGGAGAAGTACTACGGGCTGCTCCGGGTGGAGGCCGTCAACGGCATCGACCCGGAGCAGGCGAAGCGGCGCCCGAACTTCGAGGACCTCACCCCCATCTTCCCGAACCGCAAGCTCCGGCTGGAGACCAGCCCCGACGAGCTCTCGCAGCGCCTCGTCGATCTCTTCGCGCCCATCGGCCGCGGCCAGCGGGCGCTCGTCGTCTCCCCGCCCAAGGCCGGCAAGACGATGCTGCTCAAGTCCATCGCGCACGGCATCACCGCGAACCACCCCGACATCCACCTCATGGTGCTGCTCATCGGAGAGCGCCCCGAGGAGGTGACCGACATGCAGCGCTCCGTGCGCGGCGAGGTCGTCGCCTCGACCTTCGACGAGCCGGTGGAGGATCACACCCGCGTCTCGGAGGTCGCGCTCGAGCGGGCCAAGCGCCTGGTCGAGGGAGGCACCGATGTCGTGATCCTGATGGACTCGGTGACGCGGCTCGCGCGCGCCTACAACCTCGCGATGCCGACCTCGGGCCGCACGCTCTCCGGCGGGATGGACCCGATCGCCCTCTACCCGCCGAAGCGCTTCTTCGGCGCCGCGCGCAACACCGAGGAGGGCGGATCGCTCACGATCATTGCGACCTGCCTGGTCGAGACCGGATCGCGCATGGACGACGTCATCTTCGAGGAGTTCAAGGGGACCGGGAACATGGAGGTGCGCCTGGTCCGCCGGCTCGCCGAGAAGCGGGTCTACCCCGCCATCGACGTGCTCGCCTCCTCGACGCGGCGCGAGGATCTGCTCTTCACCGAGGAGGAGCTCCGGCAGGTCTGGCTGCTGCGCCGCATGGCGGCGATGCTCGAGGACAACAACGAGGACGCCACCGAACGGGTGCTCGATCGCGTCTCGCGCACCGAGAGCAACGAGGAGTTCCTCACCACGCTCAAGACCGAGCCGGTCTAGACACCGCCCCGCGCGAGGCCGGGGCGCCGGGGGCCGACGCCGCCCCCCGTGATACACTCACGCCATCCCGGCACCTTGCGATGTACGTCACAAGCCTGGCCGGGAACGGGCATTCCTCCGGGCGCGTCGCCTGAGGCGGACGCACCTGCGGAGCCGGGGCGCTCCCGGCCGACGCCGGGGGGAGGATCCGATACCGGGCACGCTCTCCCTGCCGCCCCGCCGCCGCCGCCCGCCGCCCGCCGGCCCGTCGTTCGCCGC
>DAOULG010000144.1:0-6309 GCA_034420495.1 Dehalococcoidia bacterium | reverse complement strand
CGGCCACGGCGGGGGGCGCCATGCGTGACGAGGCTGCGCGGCTTCAGCGGGCGCTCGAGTGGGTCGCGCGCCTCCCGCTCTGCGGCGAGCCGGAGCTCGCCGGGCTGCTCGGCGTCGACGAGGACGACGCCCCCCGGCTCGTCCATCTGCTCTCCGCCCGGGGGTGGGTCGAGACCGTCGCGGCGGCGTCGCCCGAGCTCGCGCCGCGGAGGCTCGCCCTCCTGCGCGCCGAGGCGGCGCCGGCGCTGGCGGCCGCCTGCGGACGGGATCCCGCCTCGCTGGCGGGCGCCGTCCCGGCGCGCCCGCGGGATCTCGCGGGGCGCATCGCCCGGCTCGAGATCGCCTGCGCTGTGAATGGCCTGCTCGCCGAACTCGCCGCCGACCTACGGCGCTCCGGCGTCGCCCGCCTCGCCGACGCCAGGTCCCTCCCGCTCGCGCTGCCCCCGGCTGAGCGCTGGTGGCTCCCCGGCGTCGACGGCTACGGCTGCCTCCGCTCGGGTCCGCTCCACGCTCCCTTTCTCGTCGCCTGGGACCGCCCGGCGGCACCGGACATCCAACGCCGCAGGCGTCTCGGGGGCTGGCTCGCGGCGAGCGTCCGCGCCGGCCGTCGGTGGGGCCGGGAGGGCCTGCCAGCCGTGCTCGTGATCTGCTCCTCCGGCGGGGAGTTGCGGGTGTGGGAGGAGGCGCTCGAGAAGCGGGACGCCGGGCGCCTCGACGTGCTTTTCACGACGCGCGAGGAGCTGGACGGGGCAGGGGCCGGCGACGCCCGGTGGTGGCGGCCCGGCCGCGCGCCGGCCGCGATCGTCGAGCAGCTCGGGTGGGGCGCGGCGCCGGCGGTGGACGCGGTCCGGTTCGAGCGGGCCCTCGAGAGCTATGCGTCTCCGCCGCGGAGCGCCGTCCGCGCGCTTGCCGGGGCGGCCGGCGCGCCGGCGGGACCGGCATGGCAACGCCTTGCCGGCCTCGCGCTCGCGACCACCGCGGCCGAGAAGACCCTCATGGAGTGGGTGGCGCGGCACCCGCTCCTGGGCCGTGCCGAGCTCGCGACGCTCACGGGCGAGCCCGCGGGAGTGGTCGGGCGGCGCCTCGAGCGGCTCGCGAGCTGCGGCGCGATCCGTACGGACGCCGACCCGCCCGGGGAGAACGAGGGCGGCGAGTCCCGGTACCTGCTCACGGAGCTGGGGATGCGCTCCATCGCGGCGCGGGCCGGCGTACCCCCGGCCGTCTTCGCGCGGTACGGGGGAGTGACCTTCCTCTCCGCGAAGCAGCCGTCCGGCGGCGGCGCCGTCCGGCACCGCGAGCACGCGCTCGGCGTGAACCGCGTCGCCGCCCGGCTCGCGCTCGACGCCCGGGAGTCGGGCTGGCGCCTCGCCGAGTGGCGCAACGAGGCGGAGGCGACGCGCCGCTTCGCGGCGGAGCAGGGGAGGGCCGCCTGGATCCGCCCGGACGCCTCCGGCGTGCTCGCGCGTGGCGGGGAGCTGCGGCCGTTCCTCCTCGAGTACGACCGCGGGACGCTCGACCCGGGGAACTACCGCGCGAAGTTCGAGGGGTACCGCCGGTACTACGCGGCGCGGGAGTGGGAGCACGACTTCCCGGCCGAGCCGGCGCTGCTCTTCGTGTGCAGCGACCAGCGCGCTGAGCACCGCGTCAGGCGGGCGGCGTGCGCGTGGTCGGCTCGGATGCCCGTGCTGGTGGTCGCCGAGCGGCGGCACGCGGCCCGGAGCGGGCACGTCCACGGCCTGATCGACGAGGCCGGGGCCACATCCGGGGACCGATGACGCCCGTCGGTGCGCCGGTCATCCGGCAACCGGCGGGGAGTGATGGCGTACAGGACGGCATCGGAGGGAGGCCGGGTGGGGACGAGGGCCGCGAGATGTGCAGGATGACCGACGTCCCCCCACGGGGCCGTCGCCGGAGGTACCGATGAACGACGACACAGAGCTGCTGACCGTCCCGGAGACCGCGCGACTGCTTCGCATCTCGCGCAACCTCGCCTACGAGCTGGTGGCGCGGGGGGAACTGCCGGCCGTGCGGCTGGGACGGGTGATACGGATTCCCCGGCACGAACTCCGCGCCCGGATTCGGGCGCAGGCGGGGGGCGACCGGGAGCGGCAACAGAACTAACGTGCGGCTAGAATGGAATGTCTGAGCGGGCGGCGGCGCGGGGAGTGAACACGACACCGGCCCGCGGTGCCCGGGAGGCGGGTGATGATGAGCGGTCACATCGAGCGACGCGGGAAGGACAGCTGGCGGATCCGGGTGGAGCTGGCACGTGATCCCGTGCGGGGCCGGCGGCGCAAGCGCACCTTCACGGTCCGCGGGACGAAGAGGGATGCGCAACGCGCCCTGACCGAGGCGCTGCGGCTGCGGGATCAGGGGATCGACATCGCGCCGAGCCGCATCACGGTGGAGGAGTACCTCGAGCGCTGGCTGGGCGAATACGCCGAGCCGAACGTCGCGGCGTCGACGCTCGCACGCTACCGGCAGGTATGCAGGCGGCTCTCCGGGCAGATCGGCGCTCTGCGGCTGCAGGCCCTGCGGCCGGCGCACATCCAGGCGGCGTACTCGCGGCTCCGGGAGGACGGCCTGGCTTCCCGCACCGTCCTCCACCACCACCGCGTCCTGAAGGAGGCCCTGCGCCACGCCGTCGGCTGGCAGCTCCTCGAGCGCAGTCCCGCTGATTCCGTGTCGGCACCCCGGCCCGAGCGGACGGAGATGCGGGCGCTCGACGCGGACGACGTGGAGCGGGTCGTGGATGCCTGCGAGGACGAAGACATGCGCCGTCTGGTCTTCGTCGCGGTGTCGACGGGCCTCCGGCTCGGCGAGCTGCTCGGCCTGCGGTGGGGGGACGTCGACCTGGAGGCGAGGACGGCGGCCGTGCGGCGGACGTCGCAGTACCTGGGACCGGAGGGGGTCCAGCTGCGGGCGCCCAAGACGGCGCGGAGCCGCCGCACGATCTCGCTGTCGCCGTCGACGCTCGTCGTGCTCCGTGAGCACAGGGTTGCGCAGAACGAGAGACGGCTGCGCATGGGGTCGTCGTACGGCGATCAGGGGATCGTGTTCGCCGCGGCCGACGGCGGGCTGGTGGCGCCCTATACCGCGTCCGGCGCGTTCCGGAAGGTCGTGCGGAGGCTCGGGCTCGCCGGCGTCCGCTTCCACGATCTGCGGCACACGTCGGCGACGCTGGCGCTCAAGGCCGGCGTGCCCGCGAAGGTCGTCTCCGAGCGCCTCGGGCACGCGAGCGTGGCGTTCACGCTCGACACCTACGCGCACGTCCTCCCCGACCAGCAGCGGGAGGCGGCGGACCTGATGGACTCGGTGCTGCCCGTGCCGCGCAGGAGCACCCTTCAAAGCATTCGCGGCTAGGGACTGTCACCAACGGATTAGACGGCGCTTCGTCTCCTCGGCGCCGAGGGCGGCTGGTCGTGCTTTGTCCAGGGTGTGCTGGACGGGAACCGCCCGACCTCTTGCCCGTCACGCATCACGATCATGTAGCCACTATCGAACTTGTGATCGTCGGCCTGAACGTTTATTCGCTCGCCGTCGACGACAAACTGGTAGATGGCCACGTCTACCTCACTTCCGCGTTGCTCAACGAGGGCGCCAACCTGGTACTGCCGTACTACGGTCGCCCATAGCGGCCCAGAATGTCACTCCGACGCACGCTGGCACGGATACGGCGAGTTGGGCAACGGCGCGCACCAACGCAAGCAAACACACCGCCGCAGTCTCAGGCCAAGGGCCAGCTAACCCGATAGTATCACGGGGCCCACCTCCATTGCCCATACTCGAATGAATCTAAATGGGCCCTGGCTGTACTGCCCGAGGCGGTGCATGTCCGCCAGCGCCTCGCGAGCACCGCCCTGTTAGCGCTGCCGTCGCCACGATCAGGCAGTCGTAGATCGCGGCCTGGGCGCTCGACCTCGTAGACCGGCAGCGCCTCCGGCACCGCGACCGTCGACTGCCCTCGCGCCGCGGGCAGCAAGCGCTGGACCGCCGGCTCGCCGAAGCGCTCCTGGTCGAGGGCCCGCTCCAGGCCGCCGTGCTACGCTGAGCGCGAAGGGCGGGAGGAGCGCGGATGGGATCCAGCAACGCCGGAGTGTCGGCCAGCGAGGTCCGGGAGATCCTCCGCGAGGAGGTTCCGCCGCTCATCCGCGAGCAGCTGGAACCGCTCGCGGCAGGCCAGCGCACGTTGCTCGATGCCGTGGGTCAGCTCGCAGAGGGCCAGCGAGTGCTGCTTGAGGACGTGGCCGAGATCAAGCAAACGGTTCGCGACCACGAACGGCGGATCACGGCTCTCGAGCGGAGCGTCTAGGGTCCTCTGAACAGGCGGATCCGGAGGCCCGGATCCGGCGACTAACCCGGTAACGTGGGTCTCGACCCTGGATTCGTATCGACTGGATTCCGGACGTCGTCGCGCCCGCCCGGTCTGTCGTGGCATCCGCGGGCGCACCTCTCCCGGAGAATGGCCTGTCGCGCGCGCGAACGCGCACCGTCTAGTAGCAACGATTCTGGAGAGAAGACGTCAGCGCGGAGCCATCGACCGCAGTCTCCGAGTACTCATGGCCTCGGGTACCAGGGCTCGCCCGCGTCGAGGTGCCCGATGTAGACGTACGTGAGTCCGTCCCCGTCGACGATCGGGGCAAAGAGTTCGTGCCACTCGTTGATGTAGAACCGTCCGCCCTGCGGCCCCTTCACGGCCTGAATGCGGTCAGCGAGTCTGCGCGCCGCCTCTGTGCCGACTTGCGAACTCAGCCTGACTTCTCTGGTCACGTTCGGCCGCAGTTCTGCGTGGTAGGCCACATCCCCGCCCCCGGCCTTCAGGATGTAGGGGATTCCGGGATGCGGCCCATCCCAGACATCTCCTGGCGCGAGGGCCCGCCCTGTCACGTCGACACCTTCGCCCGAAAGTGTCGTTCCCTCGAACTTGAACCGCAGGGGCATGTCATAGTCACCGGCGAGGTAGTAGGTGCCATCGGCGACTGGGACGATGACTTGCCCGTACTCGTTGATGTAGAACGGCCCGTTCTGAGCCTCACCCATCGTAGTCTTGACGGCGTTCACCATCTCCACGAGATCGGGGTGGCTCTCGGTGGTAGCGAGCCACTCCTCGCCATCTGCCGTGAAGTAGCGCAGCGCGATGACCGGACCGCCCCGACTCGTACGCACGGCGTACTTCGCGTCGCGATTGACGTTCCTTGGACAGTTCCCCTCGAACGTTGCGAATTCGCTCATCTCAACCTTCCTTCGCGAACCATTGCCTGAAGTCGATCCGACCGACATAGCGCGGTTCCCACCGCCCGTCCGGCCAGCGCCCGACGGGAACCTTGGTCAACACCAACCCACCGTAGGCGGCCAGAAACCGCACGGCACCGTGTCCTCGGAGGTGGCGGAGCGAACCGATCAACTCGCTGTCCTGCACCTGTGGCAGGAGCTTCTCGCCGCCGGCGCCGTCTTCCCAGAAATAGAGTTCACTGCGACTGCTCAGGTGGTGCGGGACGCCGACGTAGGGGCGCTCCCAGTCATCGCCGGCCCCCAGTCCATTGGCGTCTGCGAGATCGAAAGACCCGTAGCCTGCAGCGCTGTTGATGAACTCGAGCGGTCCCGTGCATTCGCCGACAATCGCGACGCGCGCGTCGGATGGAGTCAAGGCGGGGACGAGGATCTGTCCGTACTCGTTGATGAGGAAAGAGCCACCCTGCTCTCCCCCGAGGAATCTCTTTCCCTCGTTGACCGCGGACGCGAGCGCAGCGGCCCCTGCCGACTCGACCATTGGACACTCGGCCGTCGTCGAATCGAACGCCCAATCGACAACCGGCCACCACACGCCATCGACGAGCCGCACATGGAATGCGGTGGTCTCTCCCGGGACCCTTGCATAGCGTCCCGACCACCGTCGGGGAGTTTCGGTAGCAACCGTGAACATGCTCATGGTGCCTGCTCGTCAACTGGGAACAGGCCCCCTGCTTCCGCGCTGATGAACCGCGCAGCACCCTTCTCCCGCCAGAATGCGTGTCCGAGCTCGTTCACGAAGAACCTCGATACGGGACCATGTGTGCGGTTGAGCTCCCGCAGGACCCGGACGAGCTCCTCGGCGTGATCGCCGACGGCGAAGACCTCGGTCCCGGGACGCCGTTTCGCGATAACGCCCCCTCGGCGCTTGCGGAATCGGAGTTCCTGCGCTGGCTCCAGCGGGCCGTGATACAGGTCGCCCGGCAGCAATCGACGTGCGTCGACCCGGGCCGGCGCGTCGGTGGCACCGAAGTGAAAGGGCTCCCCCAGCCGTCCGCCGTAACGGACGAGCCAGCCTCC
>DAOULG010000143.1:0-2946 GCA_034420495.1 Dehalococcoidia bacterium | reverse complement strand
CCCATCCACTGGCAGCAGGAGCAGCTCGACCAGCACGGGATCGTCCGCAACTACACGAAGTGGGACTACCAGCCGACGCGCGCCGGCATGGTCGCCCCCGCCGTGCAGCGCGGGCTGCAGGTCGCGGCGAGCGCGCCCCCGGGCCCGGTCTACCTCTCGCTCCCGCGCGAAGTGCTGCTCGAGCGGCCCGAGGAGCCCTCGCTCGTCGCGCCGGAGCGCCACGCCCCCGTCCCGGCCCCGGGGCCGCGGCCGGAGCTGATCGCGCGGGCGGCCGGGGCTCTGGCATCCGCCGAGCGGCCGCTCCTGCTCACGGCGATGGCGGGCCGCGACCCGGCCGCCGTCGCCCCGCTCGTCGAGCTCGCCGAGGCGCTCGGCGCCCCCGTCTACGCCAACGGCTTCCGGCTCTCGATCCCCACCACGCACCCGCTCTTCGCGGGGACGCAGGCGACGGAGGCGGTCGCGGAGGCCGACGTGATCCTCGCCGTCGACACGCTCGTCCCCTACATCCCGCAGGAGGTGCGCCCGCGCGCCGGCGCGACGGTGATCGAGATCGACGCCGATCCGGTGAAGGCGACCGTGCCGCTCACCGGCTTCCCCGTCGACATCGCGATCCAGGCGGACCCCGCGCTCGCCCTGCGCGCGCTGCTGGGGGCGCTGGCGGAGGCGCGGACGCCGGAGCAGGCGGAGCGCGCCGCGGCGAGGCGGCAGGCGGTCGAGCGCGCGAACGCCGAGCGCCGCCGCGGCTGGCGCGAGGCGGCGGTGGAGAAGGCGCACCTCTCGCCGCTCGCGGCGGATCACGTCGCCGCGGTCGCGGGCGAGCTCATCGACGAGGAGTGGACCGTCCTCGACGAGGCGGTCGGGAACTCGCCCTGGGTCTCGCGGATGCTCAGCCGCACGCGGCCCGGCTCGCTCTTCAAGAGCGCCGGCTCCTCGCTCGGCTGGGCGCTCGGCGCCGCGGTCGGCGTGAAGCTGGCGGAGCCCGCGCGTCGCGTCATCGCCTTCGTCGGCGACGGCACCTTCGTCTACGGCTGCCCGACGGCGGCGCTGTGGGCGGCCGACGTGCAGGACGCGCCCTTCCTGACGCTCATCTTCAACAACCGCATGCACAACGCGACCCGGAACGCGCTGCGCGGCGCCTTCCCGGAGAGCTACGCGCAGGCGACCGGGAACTGGCCGGGCATCCGCATCGATCCGCCGCCGGACTACGCCGCGCTGGCGCGCGCCTGCCGCGCCCACGGCGAGACGGTCGAGGAGCCGGGGGAGCTCCGCCCGGCTCTCGAGCGGGCGGTCGCGGCCGTCGATCGCGGGCAAGCAGCCGTCGTCGACGTCCACGTCGCGGCACCCTGACGGAGAGCTCGCCCCGCCGGCCGCGGGAGGAGGCGCCCCGACCACCCGGGGTCAGGCGATCGCCTCTCCCGCGAGGACCCCTTGTGTACTGTCGCGCCCACGCCCCGGCTTACGGCGTGTCATCCTGGCGGCGCCACTCGCCGATGTTCCAGAGCTCGCTGTCCCACCCGGTGATGCGCACGCCCGCGAGCGTGTTCGCGTGGGCGGAGACCGATCCCCGGAGCACCAGCGGGATCTCGTACCCGCCCTCGACCAGCAGGTCGTTGAGCTCCCGGACGAGCGCCTCCCGCTCCGTCCCCAGCGGGAGCCCGGCGAGCCGCGCCAGCAGCTCGTCGTAGGCCGGGTCGCAGGAGCGTGCGTTGTTCCCGCCGGCCCAGTTGTTCACCCGGGTCTGGATGTGATCGCAGCTCAGCCCCTCGAGGTAGCCCTGCGGGTCGATGCCCGGCCCGGCCGCGTACATCTGGACGTCGGCGAAGAAGCGGCGGAAGGAGGCGGCGGGGTCGCTCACCACGTCGGCGCCGAAGAAGACCCCGGCGTCGTGCCGGAGGAGCTCGGTCTCGATGCCGATCTCGCGCCACCACCCCTGCACCAGCTCCTGCGTCGCCTGCCGCACCGGGTTGGCCGTGGTCTGATAGGTGATGCGCAGGGGGATGCCCCGGTACTCGCGGACGCCGTCACCGTCGGCGTCCGTCACGCCGCTCTCGTCGAGGAGGGCGTTCGCGCCCGCGATGTCCTGCACGAGGCAGTCCTCGGTGCCCGTCGAGGCGTAGCGCGGCGGCGCCGCTACCAGGTTGCAGGTGGGCGTCCCGGCGAAGCCGTAGAGCTCGGTGGCGATGCGCGCGCGCGAGATCGCCATCGACATCGCGCGGGGGATCGCCGGGACCGTCAGGAAGGGGTGTGGGTTCGTCCCGCCGAGGTACTCGGATCGCCGCTCCCCCAGCCGGGGGTCCGGGTTGGTCTGGTTGAGGACGATGCGCTCGACGATCCCCGCGAAGGCCGCCACCACCGTGCCCCGCCCGCCGGCCTCCAGCCGGGCGAGCTCCTCCGGCTCGAGCTGGAGGTTCCAGGCGTAGTCGGCCTCCCCGCTCTCGAGCACGGCGCGCGCCGCGGAGAGCGCGTCGCCGCCGCCCTCGAGCACCACGCGGTCGAAGTAGGGCCGCTCCCCGCGGTAGTGCGGGTTGCGCTCGTAGAGGGCGCGCTCGCCGGGGACGAACTCGACGATGCGGTAGGGGCCGCTGCCGAGCGGGGCCTCGTTCTGCTCGACGCAGCCCTTCGCCCGGGCGCCGACGCAGCCTGAGAACTGCGCCTCGCTGATGACCGGGGTCGAGGCGCCGACGAAGGCGTCGTAGGGGTAGCTCCGGGGCGCCTCGAAGGTGATCTCCACCGTCCGGTCGTCGGGGGCGCTCACCGAGGCGATGCCGGCGAAGGCGCCGTCGTTGGTGCAGCCGCTCTCCGGGGCCGTGCAGTAGCGCCAGGTGAAGACGACGTCGGCGGCCGTCAGCTCGCTCCCGTCCGACCACCGGAGATCCGGGCGCAGGCGCCAGGTGATCCGCCTCCCGTCGGGCGCGACGCCGCCGTTCTCCACGGTCGGGATCCCCT
>DAOULG010000142.1:0-10159 GCA_034420495.1 Dehalococcoidia bacterium | reverse complement strand
TCCTCGAGCTCCGCGATCGGGGAGCGGAGCGCGCCGACGTCGCCGTCGGCACCCGGATCGTCGCTCTCCGTGAGGGCGGCGAGGCGCCCCTCCGCCTCGCCCACCCCCTGCTCGAGCTGCTCGCGGAGTTCGGAGCGCGCGCTCGCCTCGGCGGCCGCCGCGCGCTCGCGCTCGCCCGCGTCGCGGAGCTCGGCCTCGGCGATCCGCGCCGCCTCGGCGGCAGCGTCGTGCTCGTCGAGGACCGCGCGAAGCGCCGCCGACGCCTCCTCGGGAGGCGGGGCGTCGCCGCCGCCGTCGCTACCGGCCGCGCCGCCGCCCGCGGCCGACGCCGCGCGTTCCACCAGAACGGCGAGCGTGCGCTCCTAGCCGCGCGCCGCCGCGAGCGCGCTCGCGACCCGCTCCGCCTCGGCGCGGCGCGCCAGGGCGGCGGCGCGGGCCCGCTCGGCGTCGGCGGGAAGCGTCGCCTGGGAGCTCCCCGCATCGGCGAGCTCCCCGTGGAGGCCCGCGAGCGCGCGCTCGCGCGCTGCGAGCGCCTCGCGGGCCACGTCGCGGCGGTTCGCCTCGCCGAGCTCGCCCGCGCCGGCGAGCTCCGCCGCCGAGCGGGCCTCGGCGAGCGCCCGTCCGGCCTCCGCCTCGGCCGCGTCGGCGGCGCCGACGTCGGGCGCCTCCGCCCGGGGGAGCACCCCGACGGGCTCGCCGCAGACCGGACACGGGTCGCCGGGCGCAAGCCCCTGCCGGAGCGCGTCGGCGGCGTGCTCGCGGTGCGCCGCCTCGCGCGCCTCCCGCAGCTCCCGGTGGGCGCTCTCCGCCCGGACGAGGGCCGCGCGCGCCCCCGCCCCCGCCTCGGCCGCCTCCCGGGCGCGCTCCGCGGCCGCCGCGGCCTCCGCGCGGGCGGCCTGCTCGGCGTCGAGCGCCTCGGCGAGCCGGGCCGCGAGGCGGTCCAGCGCCTCCGCGAGCCTCTCCTCGCGCTCGCTCTCGCGCTCCGCCTCGCGCCCCTCCCGCTCCAGCCCGGCCTGCTCGAGCGCGAGCCTCCTCGCGGCGTCGCTGCCCTGCGCGGCCGCCCGCGCGAGCGCGTCCCGGGCCTCGCCGGCGCGGTGCGCGGCGCTCGCCGCCGCCTCCTCCCGTCCGCCCGCCTCGCTCCGGGCGAGGCGCCGGGCGTCATCGGCGGCGCGCTCGGCGGCCGCGGCCTCGTCTAGCGCCGCGCGGGCGCGGGCGAGCAGCGCCCGCGCCTCCTCGCGGCGCTCGGCCCGCTCCAGCTCGCGGACGAGCCGCGCCCGCTCCTCCGGGTCGTGCGCGAGGTCGGCGCGCGCCGCCTCGAGGCGCTCGAGCTCCGCCTGGGCGGCCTCGCGCCCGCGCCGGGTCAGCGCGAGGCCCTCGGCGGCCTCGGCGCCGCGTCGGGCCGCGAGCTCCTCGGCGGAGGCGCGCTGCGCCGCGGCGGCACGCGCGCGCCCGAGCGCCGCGGCGAGGTCGGAGAGCTCGGCGATCGGCTGCCGCCTCGCCTCGAGCGCCTGCTCCCGCTCGCGTGCGCGCCGGTGGCGCTCCTCGATTGCGGCGCGGGCCTCGGGCGCGGCGAGCGGGCGCCTCTCGATCTGGGCGGCGAGGAGCGTCGCGCTGTCGGCGGAGCTCTGGGAGCGGGCGCGGGCGAGCTGTCGCGCCTCCTGGTAGATGCCGAGGCCGAGCAGCCGCGTCAGGATCGTCCGCCGCTGCTGGTCGTCGCCGCGGAGGAACGAGTCGAAGGCGCCCTGGGGGAGCAGGACGGTCTTGGTGAAGGTCGGGTAGTCGAGCCCGAGCGCGGACTCGACCTCCGCGGTCACCTCGGAGGCGCGATCGGCGAGCAGGTGCGGCTCCCCGTCGGCGCGGAGCTCCTCGAGCCGGGTGCCGGCGGTCGCGGGGGCGCGGCGGGTGACGCGGTAGCGGCGGCCGCGCGCGGTGAAGTCGAGGCGCGCCGACATCGACTGCTCCCCGTGCGAGAGCAGCTGCCGCGTCGCGCGGCCGACTCGCGGTACCTGACCGTAGAGGGCCCAGGTCATCGCGTCGAGGAGCGACGACTTGCCGGCGCCGGTGGGCCCGGTGATGGCGAAGAGCTCGCGTCCGGAGAAGTCGACGACGATCGTCTCCCGGAAGGCGGTGAAGCCGCGGAGCTCGAGCCGCAGCGGCCTCACGGGGCGCCCGCCGCCTGCTCCATCAGCTCGTCGAAGAGGGCCGTCAGCTCCTCGGCCGGCGCCGCGCCGTGCTGCGCCTGGTGGTAGCGCACGAAGAGCTCGCGCGGGGCGAGGCGCGCCAGCTCGGGTTCGGGGAGCGCCCGCTCCTGCTCGTACTCGAGCCTCACGTCGACCGCCGTGGGGATCTCGTCGCGCACCCGCGCCGCGAGTCCGGGCTCGGGGCGCTCGACCTCGACGATCACCCGGGCGTAGCTCCCCGCCGCCTCGGCCGCGCGGGCGAGGACCTCGGAGAAGGGGCCGCGGAGCTCGATCAGCGGCCGGCCGGAGGTGAGGGGGATCGCGCGCTGGCGGGCGGGCGCCCCCGGGCTCACCTCGACGAGGCGCACGACCTTCTGCTGCCCCCTCTCGCCGAAGTCGAGCTGCAGCAGGGATCCGGCGTAGGCGGCCGGCGCGGCGGCGCCGTCGATCTCCTGGGGCCGGTGGACGTGGCCGAGCGCGACGTATTGCGGGCTCCCCGGCAACATCCCCGGCGGCACCCCGTAGGTGTGCCCGATGTCGAGCCGCCGCTCGGAGCCGTCGATACCGGGGACGAGCGATCCGGCGACGAAGATGTGCCCCGCGAGGAGGTTCACCGTCTCGGGGGTGAAGCCGGAGCAGAGCGCCCGGTAGATCTCGCGGCAGCCCTCGGCGTAGCTGCCGAAGGCGTCGGCCGGCGGGAGCCCGACGAGCTCCTCGGCCGAGACGAGGTGCCCCTCCCGGATCCAGGGGGCGCAGGCGATGCGGGCGATCTCGGAGCCGGCGCGCAGGGTCAGCACCCCGCCGTCCTCGGGGCGCTGCACCTGGTGCCGCGTGTGGACCCCGAGCAGGTCGGAGAGCCGCCCCACCGCCTCGAGCTTGCGGGGGGAGTCGTGGTTGCCCGCGAGCAGCAGGACCTGGACCTTCGCCTCGACCAGTCGGCGCAGCGTCTCGAAGAGGAGGCGGTCCGACTCGGGGGAGGGCGAGGCGGCGTCCCAGATGTCGCCGCAGACCAGCAGCAGGTCGACGCGCTCGCCCCGGGCGATCTCGACGACCTCGCCGAGCACCGCCTCGAACTCGGCGGCGCGGCTCCGGCCGCGGATGGTGCGGCCGAGGTGCCAGTCGGCGGTGTGCAGGACGCGCACGCTGCTCCCCCGGTTCTCGCCCCGGCCCGCCGGCGCTAGGTGTCGAAGCGCGCGAAGGGATCGCGGGCGGGCGTCGCCGCCTCGGAGGGCCGCGTCGCCCACGCCGGCCGGGGGAACTGGAGCAGGAGCGGCACCGGGATCTCCGGCTGCTGCACGATCATGGTCCCCGGCGTGAGCAGGTGGGCCCGCGCGCGCGCCGCCTGCGTGAGGAAGCCGTACTCCCCGCGCTGCGCCTCCGCCGCGTCGAGGCGGCCGACGACGCGGAAGGCGCAGTTCGCCACGACCCGCGGCTCGACCTCGGAGGCGGTCTGCTGGGCGCCGATCAGGATCAGTCCCAGCGATCGCCCCCGCTCCGCGATATCGAGGATCCGCTCCTTGATGGGGCTGCGCCCCTCGCGCGGGGCGTACTTGTTGAGCTCGTCGAGCACGACGAAGACCGGGGCTGAGCCGCCCGATGCGCTGAGGCCCTCGCGCGTCTCGAGCACCTCGGCGAGGAGCGCCCCCACGACGAATCGCTGCGCGCGGTCGTGCAGCCGGTGCAGATCGACCACCGTCACCTGCTCGCGCGACCAGTCGATGCGGTGGCGCCCGGGGTCCGCCTCGCCCTCCCCCCGCAGCAGGTGGCCCACGTGCGGGATCGCCGCCTCGAGGCGCCGGAGGAAGGCCTGGACGGTCGCGGGGGCCGCCCGCCTCGCCCAGGTCCCCCCCTCGCCCTCGTCGGTCTGCTGTGAGATCGCGTCGACCAGCGACCCGAAGTCGCGGATGCGCGCGCCGCCGATCTCGACGTCCGGCGCCTCGACGGGGAGCGAGAGCCGCGCCGCCAGCTCGAGCTGGCGCTCGACGGCGTCGATCACGGTGCCGAGCTGGGTCCTCTCGTCGTCGGCCTCGGTGAAGAGGAATCGCAGCTGCCGGCGTGCGCAGAAGTCGCGCAGCGTCCAGAAGAAGCCGGTCACCCCCTCGAGCCGCGATCCGGTGTCCGGGATCGCGTGCTCGCCGCGCCTGGCCGGGGCGTAGAAGGCGGCGGAGGAGAAGGGCTCGGCCGGGAGGCCGAGCGCCCGGTAGCGCTCCCGGTCGTCGGAGTCGAGATCCGGACCCGCGCGGTCCAGGAAGAGGAGGTCTTCGCCCTTCACGTTGAAGATGAGGGCGCGCGCGTTGGGGGCGAGGGTGCCGAGCGCGTCGCTGCGGAAGAGGGCGTGGAGCAGGAAGACGGCGTAGGAGGTCTTCGTGGCGACGCCGGAGACGCCGGAGATGTTGACGTGCGCCCCGCGGCGCCCGTCCAGGAAGGCGAGGTTGCCGACGATCGGCTCGCCGCCGCGCGAGAGGCCGAGGGGGACGTGCTGCTCCATGCGGTCGAACGAGAGCGCGCGGTCGCGGCTCGCCCCGCGGGCGCGGTGGGCCACCAGGCCGGGGAGGGGAGGCGTGAAGATCTCGGGAGCGACGCGCGTGACGGCAACGTGCGCCGTCACGGCGGTGTCGGCCGGGAGCACGCCCTCGGTGACGAGCCGGACGTCGGAGTCGAAGGAGACCCCCTCGTGGACGGCGTCGAGCTCGTCGACGATGCCGTAGAGGTCGACCGGGTCGCCCTCCGGCAGCTCGTGGGCGACGTGCACGACGTCGTCGAGCTGGAGCGTGCGCCGGGGGTCGACGTAGAGCCAGAAGCCGAGCGGCGTCGCGGGCCGTCCCGCCCTTCCGATCACGAGTCCCGCGCTCTCGGCCGCGGGGACCCCGGAGGCCTCGCCCGCGGGGCTCACGCCGGCCGCTCCATCGCGAGGCTCTCGCCGGTGAAGGAGGCGGTGAGGATCCGGCGCACCCAGCGACGGTCGCCCAGTCGGTGCGCGAGCGCGCGCTCCAGCGCCCCGACCGGCAGCAGGTTCTGCGGCGCCCGGGGGTCGCGCGCCGGGGTCGGGACGAGGCGGGGCAGCGCGGCGGTCGACTGGTCGGCGAGCGCCGAGGCGTCGCCCAGGGGGAGGGCGCCGTCGCACTCCATCCGCACGACGCCGGCGAGCGGGTGGAAGCGGGCCTCGAGATCCGCCGTGCGCGCGTACCAGGAGAGGCGTCCCGCCTCGCGCGGGCCCTCGATCCGGAAGAGCGGCGTCCGCTCGCCGACGGCGAGCGTCCCGGCGAGCGCGCGCTCACGGGCTCCGACGTACCACTGGTGGATGCGCTTCACGTAGCCGACGGCGCGTTCCCCCGTCGAGCGCAGCCGGAGTGGCCCGTCGACGAGCACGAGAGCGTCGCCGCGCGAGCAGAGCTCGGCCGCGAGCGCGGCCTCGTCGTCCAGCATCGCCCGGTTCAGGGCGGCGACCAGATCGCGCGGCGTCGAGGCGCTCGGCGCGAGCCGCGGCCGGAAGCGCAGCTCGGCGCGCCCCGCCGGGATGACCCGCTCCGCCGCCTCCCCCGAGCTCCGGAGGTAGCAGCGCTCGAGACGGATCGACGAGGTGAGCACGCGCGCGGGGGATCCGGCGTCGAGTGCGACGGCGCCGACCGCGAAGGAGCCGAAGAGCCCCAGCGCCGGAGCCCGGTCTCCCGGCGGCTCGCCGGCCGGGGGGGCGTCCTCCATCGCGTGCGCCTCCACGCGGCGCACGCCGTCCACGATGCGCACCGCGCCGGGTGCGGCCAAGGACGGCGTCACGGCGCTCCACTCGGCGCGTTCGACGCCCGTGTCGACGCCGCCCGGGGGATCGGGCTCGCTCTCCGCGGCGGCCTCGATGCCGGCCCCGAACTCGGAGGCCCAGGGAAGGAGCCTGAGCGCCATGCGCACCACCACGCCGGAAGGCCGGCCGGACGGGGAGTCGTCGGGGGATGGGGCGAGTATACGCGGAGCGGCCGGGAGGGTCCGCGGCGTCGCCGGCTCCCCGCTGCGCCCGCTTCGCCGTAGGCTGGCCCCACGGGAGGGGCGATGGAGCAGCCGTCCGGAGGCGCCGGCGCGCCGGGGCGCGCGGAGGGCGATCCGTTCGCGGCGGGCGCCGACCGCGCGCGCTACGTCCGCGCGATGTTCGCGAGCATCGCGCCCCGCTACGACGTGATGAACGCGCTGATGACCGCCGGCCGTCACCGGGCCTGGAGGAGGCTCGCGGCGCGCGCGCTCGTCCGGCCGGGCGATCGCGTCGTCGACGTCGGGTGCGGCACCGGGGACCTCGCCTTTGCCCTCGCCGCGGCGGGCGCCGGCTCCGTGCTCGGCGTCGACTTCGCGGCCCCGATGGTCGCCCGCGCCCGGGAGAAGTCGACGCAGGGCGGCGGGCCGGAGGCCGGCGCCGTCACCTTCACGATCGCCGACGCGACCGCGCTTCCCGTCGCCTCCGGCTCCCTCGACGCCTGGTGCTCGGCCTTCGTGGTGCGCAACGTCCCCGACGTCGATGCGGCACTCGCCGAGGCGCACCGCGTGCTGCGGCCGTCGGGCCGCCTGGCGATCCTCGACCTGCCGCGCATGGAGGGCGGGCCCGTGGCCCGGGCGGGAAGGCTGTACATGGGCCGCGTCGTCCCCCTGCTCGGGCGCGCCGTATCGCGCAACCGCGAGGCCTACAGCTACCTGCCGCAGTCGGTCGGTCACTTTCTCTCGGCGCGGGAGCTCACGGCGGCGCTCCGGCGCGCCGGCTTCCGGGTCGCGGAGGTCCGGCTGCTCGCCCTCGGCGGCGTCTCGCTGCACCTCGCGGAGCGGCGGGGGCGCTAGGAGAGGCGCGGATCCTCCAGGGGGGCGCGCGGCACGTCGTCGCCGGCGTTCGCCATGTGGTGGGCGAGCGGGCCGAGGCCCCGGAGGATCTCGGAGCGCTCCGGCGCGCCGATGCCGGCGGCGCGCGTCGCCTCCGCCATGTGTCGCAGCCAGCGGCCGACGGCGCGCCCGTCTATGACGAACGGGAAGTGGCGCCGCCGGAGCCTCGGGTGGCCGTAGAGCGCGCTGTAGCGCGGCTCGCCGCCGAGCCATTGCTCGAGGAAGAGCGCCTGCTTCTCGCGGCCCGGCCCGAGGTCGTCCGGGAAGAGCGGGCGCAGCTCGGGGTCACGCTCGATCCGATCGTAGAACTCCGCCACCAGGCGCTCGACGGTCGGGCGGCCGCCGATGCGCCGGAAGAGGGTGAGCGCCGGCTCGGGCGCGCCGGCCGGCCCGGGCGGCGGGGCGGACGCCAGCGGGATCGGCGCCGGGGCGCGCGGCACCGGCGCTCCCCGCGCCGGGGCGAAGCCCGGGCACTCCCGCACCGGGAGGGCCGGATAGCGCGCGTAGGAGGGATCGTCGTCGGCGCGGCCGCAGCGCAGGAAGCGCGACCCCCGATCGTTGTCGAGGGCGCGCCCCCACTGGCAGCCGCCGCAGAGGCCCGGCTCCGGCATCACCACCTCCCTAGTCTACGGCCGCTCGGCCCCGGGCCCACCCGCGCCCGCGTCCGTGAGAGGATGCGAGCCGGTCACCTGAGGGAGGCGGCGCGATGGGGCAGGGGCGCGGGGCGCGGCGGGGTGCTCCCGACTCCGGGGCCGGGGCGGAGGGGTTCCCGACCGGACCCGACGTCGGCGAGCCGGCGCCCGACTTCTCGCTGGTCGACCAGCTCGGCCGCGCGGTGACGCTCTCGGGCGTGCTGCGCCGGTCGCGCGCGCTGGTCGTCTTCCACCGCTCCGCGCGGTGGTGACCGTTCTGCCGCACGCAGCTCGTGGAGCTGCAGGGGAGCCTCCCGGACCTCGCCGGCCAGGGGATCGTCCCGCTCGCCGTCAGCTGCGACGAGCCGGCGGTCCTCGCCGCCTTCGCGTGGGACCACGGCATCGAGTACGCGTTGCTCTCCGACCGGCGCTCGGAGGTGATCCGCCGCTACGGCATCCTCAACCCCGAGCTCGCCCCGGGGGACGAGCACTACGGGATCCCCGTGCCGGGCTCCTACCTCGTCGGCCGCGACGGCCGGGTGGAGCAGAAGCTCTTCCATCGCTCGCACCGCGTCCGGGAGGCCGGCGCCGCCCTCGTCCGCCGGGTCGGAGGGCGCGCCACCGCCGGAGCCTGGCCGAGCGCGTCGGTCTCCTCCGGCGAGGTCTCCGTGAGCGCCGCGCTGGAGGCGCCGGGCCTCCGCGTCGGCCAGGTCGCCGATGTGGTGGTCCGGCTCGAGCCGGCGCCGGGGCTGCACCTCTACGGCCGGCCGGTGCCGGAGGGCCTCCATCCGACGACGGTCACGGTCACGTCGACCCCGCCGCTCGAGGTCGCCCCGGCGCGCTACCCGCCGACCGAGCCCCACTACGTGCGCGGGCTGGGGATGGAGCTCCCGGCCTACGCCGGCGCGGTCGAGGTCGTCGTGCCGCTGCTCCCGGAGCGAGCCGAGGGGACGTTTGCGATCGAGGTCGGGGTGCGCTACCAGGCGTGCTCGGAGAGCGAGTGCCTCCTCCCCCGCAGCGAGCGGCTCCTGCTCGAGGCGCCCGCCGGGGTCCTGGTGCCGGGGCGGGGCCGCCCGGCGTAGTCGCGCGCTCAGCCCCGCGCGTACGATGACCGGCATGCCGGATCACGCGGGCGCGCTGTGGCGGCTGGTCGCTCACTGCCGCGATCGGCCCGGGATCAACGCGAGCGTCTTCTCCTACCTGGCGCAGCGCGGCGCGAACATCGTGCAGGCCGATCAGCACGTGTCGGAGGCCGGCCCGGCGGGGGAGGCCGCACGCTACTTCCTGCGCGCGGAGATCGATGCGCTCGCCATCGAGGCCTCGCGGGATGAGGTGGCGGCGGGCTTCGCGGAGGAGGTCGCGGCTCCGCTCGGCATGGAGTGGCGCCTGGTGGACGCCGCCCGCAGGCCGCGCGTGGGGATCCTCGCGTCGCGCTCCGAGCACTGCCTGATCGAGCTGCTCTGGCGCGCCAGCCGCGGATACCTCCCCATCGAGATTCCCGTCGTCGTCTCCAATCACGATGTGCTCCGCGAACAGGTCGAGGCCTTCGGCATTCGCTACGAGCACCTCCCCGTCACGCCGGAGACGCGGGGCGAGCAGGAGCGGGCCATCCGGCGGGTGCTGGGGGAGGTCGAGCTCGTCGTGCTCGCCCGCTACATGCAGGTGCTCTCCCCGGGGTTTCTCGAGCACTACCCCTCGCGCGTGATCAACATCCATCACTCCTTCCTGCCGGCCTTCCCGGGCGCCGCGCCGTACCGCCAGGCCTTCGACCGGGGCGTCAAGATCATCGGCGCCACCGCCCACTACGCGACGGAGGAGCTGGACGCGGGTCCGATCATCGAGCAGGACATCGCGCGGGTGACCCACAGGGATCTCTTCGCAGACGTGGTCCGCATCGGCCGCGAGGTGGAACGCTCCGTCCTCGCCCGGGCGGTGCGGTGGCATGCGGAGGATCGCCTCTTCGTCCACGGCGGCCGCGTCATCGTCCTGCGGTAGCGCCGCCGTGCCCGGAGCGGCGAGCCTGCTATCATGTAACGGATGACCCAGTCGCAGGGCCGCGCGCCTCAACCGGCCAGCGCGCCCCTCCACCACGATGCCCCCCCGATCGCGCGCGGCGCCGCCGCCTCCTCGTCGGTGCGCCGGTCGTGAAGGCGCTGCGCCGCATACTCTCGCGCGTCGCCGACCGCACCCCGGCGCGGGAGCAGCGGGGCGACCCGCGCTCTGCCGCCGCGCCCGTCCGCGAGGAGAGCGCCGCGTCGGCCCCCACGGAGGGGCGCCGGCGCCGGCGGCGGGGGCGCCGCGGACGCGGCGGCGGCGGAGGCACCGCGGCGACCGGCGGGCAGGCGGCGACATCCGCGGCGCCGGCGGAGCGTCCGGCGCCCGCGGCCGGCGCGCAGAAGCCCGGCGCAGCGGGCACGCGCGCCCGGGGCAGCCGGGACGGCGGCGGGGCGGGCCGCGACGGCGGCGGGGCGAGCCGGGACGGCGGCGGGGGAAGCC
>DAOULG010000141.1:0-36244 GCA_034420495.1 Dehalococcoidia bacterium | reverse complement strand
AGGAGGCGGCCCGGGAGAGGCTGCTCGAGGAGTACGAACGCCAGCACCCCGAGCTCGCGGAGGAGTTCCGGCAGACGCTCGCCGGGACGCTCCCCCCGGGGTGGGACGGGGCGATCCCCTCCTTCGAGCCCGGGGGCCCGGCGCTGGCGACCCGCGCCGCGTCCGGGCGCGTGCTCAACGCGGTGGCGGCGGCGCTTCCGACGCTCGTCGGCGGCTCCGCCGACCTCGCCCCCTCGAACAACACCTACCTCGAGGGCTACGCCGACCAGGGGGCCGAGCAGCCGGACGGGCGCAACCTGCGCTTCGGGGTGCGCGAGCACGCGATGGGCAACGTCGTGAACGGGATGGCGCTCCACGGCGGCGTGCTGCCCTTCGCGGGGACCTTCCTCATCTTCTCCGACTACATGCGCCCCGCGCTGCGCCTCGCGGCGCTGCAGCGCGTGCACGCGGCCTTCGTCTTCACGCACGACTCCATCGGGCTCGGCGAGGACGGCCCCACGCACCAGCCGATCGAGCACCTCGCCTCGCTGCGCGCGATGCCCGGGCTCACCGTCTACCGCCCGGCCGACGCGAACGAGACGGCGGCGTGCTGGCGGCTCGCTATAGAGCGCCGCGAGCCGGCGGCGCTCGCGCTCTCCCGGCAGGGGCTGCCGGTGCTCGGCCCGGTGGAGCGCGTGCGCGCCGGGGCGGCGCGGGGCGGCTACGTGCTCGCCGAGGCGCCGGGCGACGGCGAGCCCGACGTGGTGCTGCTCGCGACCGGGTCGGAGGTCGCCCTCGCCTGCTCCGCGCGCGACCTGCTCCGGGAGCGGGGCATCGGCGCGCGCGTCGTCAGCATGCCGAGCTGGGAGATCTTCGACGAGCAACCGGCCGACTACCGGGAGCGGGTCATCCCCCCCGGCGTCGGCGCGCGCCTCTCCGTCGAGGCCGCCGCGACGATGGGGTGGCACCGCCACGTCGGCGAGCGCGGGGAGGCGATGGGCCTCGATCGCTTCGGCGCCTCCGCGCCGGGCGCCGTGCTGTTCGAGCGGTTCGGGTTCACGGCGGAGGAGGTGGCCCGGCGCGCCGCGCGCCTCGTCGGGCGCGAGGCCGGAGCCGCGGGGTAGGGCCCCCGGTGGGGGGTCCGGCCGGCGGGGTCCGGCCGGCGGGGTCCGGCCGGCGGCGTCCGTGCGGTAGGGTCCGGGACGGGGCGACCGGAGGGACGCATGCCGGAGACCATCGGGCGGCTGCGCGAGCGCGGGCAGAGCGTGTGGCTCGACTTCATCCACCGCGGGATGCTCGACTCGGGGCAGCTCGAGCGCTACGTGCGCGAGGGCTGGATCACCGGGCTCACCTCCAACCCGACCATCTTCAACCGCGCGATCTCGGGCTCGGCCCGCTACGACGACGCGCTGCGCGAGGCCGCGCGCGCGGGCGCTGAGGGCGCCTACGAGGCCTTCGTCCGCATCGCGAGCGACGACCTCCGGCGCGCCGCCGACCTCTTCCGCGGCGTCTACGACGAGAGCGGCGGCGCCGACGGCTACGTCTCCTTCGAGGCGCCGCCCGGGATCGAGCACGATGCCGGGGCGACCGTGCGCGAGGCGCACCGGCTGCGCGAGGCCGTCGGGCGCCCCAACGTCATGATCAAGGTGCCCGGCACCGACGCGGGGGTCGAGGCGCTCCGCGAGCTCACCGCGCAGGGCGCGAGCGTCAACGTCACGCTGCTCTTCGGCGTCGGCGTCTACGAGCGCGTCGCGGAGGCCTACATCGAGGGGCTGGAGCGCCGGCTCGAGCAGGGGCTGCCGCTCGGCGACCTCGCCTCGGTCGCCTCCTTCTTCGTCTCGCGCCTCGACAGCAAGGTGGACGGCTGGCTCCCCGAGGGTTCGTCGCTCCTCGGGAGCGCCGCGGTCGCCAACGCCCGCCTCGCCTACCGGCTCTTCCTGGAGCGCTTCAGCGGACCGCGCTGGGAGCGGCTCGCCGCCGCCGGGGCGCGCGTGCAGCGCCCGCTCTGGGCGTCGACGAGCACGAAGAACGCCGCCTACCCGGACGTGCTCTACGTCGACGAGCTCGTCGCCCCGGACACCGTCAACACCCTCCCGGAGGCGACGCTGCTCGCCTTCGCCGACCACGGGAACCCGGAGGGGGGCATCGACGAGCCCGCGATGGCGGAGGCGCAGGCGGTGATGGAGCGCCTCGCCGGGGCGGGCATCGACGTCGGGCGCGCCACCGACGAGCTGCTCACGGAGGGCCTGGACTCCTTCGCCGCCGACTTCCGCTCCCTGCTCGACTGCATCGACGCCTCCCTCTCCGCGCTGACCGATCCCCGCGGCCGCAGCGACGGGAGCGGGCTCGGCGCGCTCGCGCCCCGGCTCTCCGACCGCCTCGCGGCGCTCGCGGAGGGTGAGGTGGTCCGCCGGCTCTGGGCCGGCGATCACACGCTGTGGGCCGACGGTCCCCGCGAGATCGCCGACCGCCTGGGCTGGCTCGCCCTCGACGAGGAGATGCGCGGCCGCGTCCCCGAGATGGAGGGATTCGCGCGGCAGGTCGCCGACGCGGGCTATCGCACCGCGCTGCTCATGGGGATGGGGGGGTCGAGCCTCGCGCCGGAGGTCATGGCCGCCGCGTCCGGGCCGGCGCCCGACGGCCTCGAGCTCGTCGTCCTCGACACGACCGACCCGCAGGCCATCGCGGGGGCCGCGGAGCGCCTGCCGCCGGGACGCACCCTCTACATCGCCGCCAGCAAGTCCGGGACGACGGTCGAGACGCGCTCGCAGCTCGAGTTCTTCTGGGAGCGCCTGGAGCGCGAGGACCCGGGCGCGGGCCGCCACTTCATCGCGATCACCGACGCGGGGAGCCCGCTCGCGGCGCTCGCCGAGCGGCGGCGGTTCCGGCGCGTCTTCGAGAACCCGCCCGACGTCGGGGGGCGCTACTCGGCCCTCTCCTACTTCGGCCTGCTCCCGGCGGCGCTGGCCGGCGTCCCCATCGGCGCCGTGCTCGAGGACGCCGCCTCGATGCGCCGCGCCTGCCACACCTGCGTGCCGGCCTCGGACAACCCCGGCGCGTGGCTCGGCGCCGCGCTCGGGGAGGCCCAGGCGGCCGGGCGCGACAAGCTCACGCTCGTGCTGCCCGGGGAGATCGCGAGCTTCGGGTGCTGGGTCGAGCAGCTCCTCGCCGAGTCCACCGGCAAGGGGGGGACGGGGATCCTCCCCGTCGAGGGCGAGCCCCTGGGCCCGCCGGACCACTACGGGAGCGACCGGCTCTTCGTCGCGATCGGGGAGCCCGACGGCTCCGGGCCGGCCCTCGACGCCCTCGAGGCCGCCGGGCACCCCGTCATCCGGCTCCCGCACGTCGGCCCGGAGCAGCTCGGCGGCGAGTTCTACCGCTGGGAGTTCGCGACGGCCGTCGCCTCGCACCTGCTCGGCGTCCACCCCTTCGATCAGCCGAACGTCCAGGAGGCGAAGGAGCGGACGGCCGGCGTCCTCGCCGGCGAGGCCGTGGAGACCGCCACGCCGCGCGCCGGGGAGCTGCTCGCGGCGATCGAGCCCGGCGGCTACATCGCGATCCTCGCGTACCTGCCGCGCAGCGAGGAGAATGACCGGGGGCTGCAGGCCGTCCGCGCCGCGCTGCGCGAGCGCTACCGGGTCGCGACGACCGTCGGCTACGGCCCGCGCTTCCTGCACTCGACGGGGCAGCTGCACAAGGGGGGGCCGGCGGGCGGCGTCTTCCTGCAGCTCGTCGGCGAGGACTCCGTGGCGCTCCCGATCCCCGGCGCGGGGTACGACTTCGGCGCGCTGAAGCGGGCGCAGGCGGCGGGCGACCTCGCGGCGCTCCGGGCGCACGGCCGGGCCGTCGCGCGCGTCGACCGGGAGGAGCTGGAGGCGCTTGCGGCGTCGGGCTGAGGCGCGGCGCCGGCGGGAGGGGGCACGATGAGGATCGGGCTCGTCGGTCTGGGCCGCATGGGCGCGGGCATCCGGGAGCGCCTGCGGCGCGCCGGGCACGAGGTGATCGGCTACGACCGGGACCCCGACATCTCCGACGCCGGCTCGCTCGAGGAGATGGTGGCGCAGCTCCCGGCGCCGCGCATCGTCTGGGTGATGGTGCCCGCCGGCGGCCCGACCGAGCAGAGCGTCGGCGCGCTCGCCGCCGCGCTCGGTGCGGGCGACGTCGTGATCGAGGGCGGCAACAGCCACTACCGCGACTCGATCCGCCGCTCCTCCGAGCTCGCAGGGCGCGGGATCCACCTCGTCGACTGCGGCACCTCGGGAGGCGTCTGGGGGCTCACCGAGGGCTTCTGCCTGATGGTGGGGGGATCCCGCGAGGCGGTCGAGCGCGTCGAGCCCCTCTTCACCGCGCTCGCGCCCGCGGGCGGCTACCTCCACGTCGGAGCGGCCGGCTCCGGCCACTACGTGAAGATGATCCACAACGGCATCGAGTACGCGATGCTCCAGGCCTACGGCGAGGGCTTCGAGCTCCTCGACGCCTACGACGAGCCCATCGACCTCCGGGCCGTCGCCTCGCTCTGGAACCACGGCAGCGTCGTGCGCTCGTGGCTGCTCGAGCTCGGCGAGCAGGCGCTGGCGCGCGACCCCGGCCTGAGGGGCCTGCGCGCCCACGTCGAGGACTCCGGCGAGGGGCGGTGGACCGTGACGGAGGCGGTGGAGCGCGGCGTGCCGGCGGCGGGCATCGCGCACTCGCTCTTCGCCCGCTTCGACTCCCGCCGCGAGGACGGGCTCGGGCTCCGGCTGATCGCGGCGCTGAGGCGGGAGTTCGGGGGCCACGCCGTGGAGCCCGCCGCGGACGACGACCCCGGCGGCTAGGGCGCGGGCGCCCGCGGCGACGGGGCCCCGGGGGAGGGTGGCTCGATGAGGGGGATGGAGGCGGCCGAGCCCCAGGACATCGTGCTGGTCGGGGCGACCGGCGATCTGGCGCGGCGCAAGCTGCTGCCGGCGCTCTACAACCTGGCGCTCGACGGCCTGCTCCCCGCCGAGGGCGCCGTGATCGGCTACGCGCGGGGCGATCTCTCCGACGACGAGTTCCGGCGGCGCGCGCGGGAGGCCGTGAGCGAGCACTCGCGCCGCGCGGTCGATCCCCGCGCGTGGGAGGCGCTCGCAGGCCGGCTGCGCTTCATCTGCGCGCGCGAGCACGGCCTCGCCGGCGTCGCCGGCCTCAGCGAGCGGGAGCGGCGGCTCGTCTACCTCGCCACGCCGCCCTCGCTCTTCGCCGAGACGGCGCGCGAGCTCGCCGAGCACGGCCTCACGCGGGGCGGGCGGATCGTGATAGAGAAGCCCTTCGGCTACGACCTGCGCTCGGCGGCGGCGCTCGACGCCGCGCTGCAGCGGCACCTCGACGAGCGGCAGATCTACCGCATCGACCACTACCTGGGGAAGGAGACCGTCCAGAACATCCTGGTCTTCCGCTTCGGGAACGCGATCTTCGAGCGGCTCTGGAACCGGGACGCGATCGATCACGTGCAGATCACCGTCGCCGAGTCGCTGGGCCTCGAGGGGCGCGGCGCCACCTACGAGACCGTCGGCGCCTTCCGCGACATCCTGCAGAACCACGTGCTGCAGGTCGTCTCGCTGCTGACGATGGAGCCCCCGACCTCCTTCGAGGCCGAGGCGATCCGCGACGAGAAGGTGAAGGCGCTCCACGCCATCGCCCCCATCGACCCGCGGGAGGTCGTGCTCGGCCAGTACACACGCGGCGTGATCGGCGCCGAGCCGATACCGGGCTACCGCGAGGAGGAGGGGGTCGCCCCCGACTCGCAGACCGAGTCCTTCGCGGCGGCGCGCCTGCGGATCGACAGCTGGCGATGGGCCGGCGTCCCCTTCTACATCCGCACCGGCAAGCGGATGCCGCGCCGCGTCTCGGAGGTGACGATCCAGTTCCGCGACGCGCCGATCCGCTTCTTCCGGCCGACGCAGATCTCCGCGCTGAGCCCCGACCGGCTCACGCTGCGCCTGCAGCCGGACGAGGGGATCGCCCTCTCGTTCCTGGCGAAGCCGCCGGGGCCGGAGGTGGACGCGAGACCGGTGCGGATGACCTTCTCCTACGGCGACTCGTTCATGACCGAGCCGCAGGAGGCGTACGAGCGGCTGCTCTACGACGCGATGGACGGCGACCGGACGCTCTTCCTGCGCTCCGACGGCGTGCGGCGGGCCTGGGAGATCGTCGACCCCGTCGTGAGCGATCCCCCGCCCGTCACCTACTACCCCGCGGGCAGCTGGGGGCCGCCGGAGGCGCAGCGGCTCATCTCACCGCGCGCCTGGCACGTCGACGACTAGCGGGGGCCGACGGTGCGGGCCGAGCTCACCGTCGTCCCCGCGGCCGAGCTCGCCGCCGCGGCGCGCGAGCGCCTGCGGGCGCTCCGCCCCCGCCGCCTCGTGCTCGCCGGGGGCTCCACCCCCCGCGCCCTCTACGAGGCGCTCACGCCGGCCGATCTCGACTGGCCCGGGGTCGACGTCTTCTTCTCCGACGAGCGCTGCGTCCCGGCCGACCACCCCGACTCGAACGAGGGGATGGCGCGCCGCGCGCTGCTCGACCGCGTCCCGGCGCGCGTGCACGCCATGGGCGGCTCCCGCTGCGACGCCGCCCGCTACGAGGCCGAGCTCTCAGCCGTCTTCGGCGACGGCCCGATCTCCTTCGACGTCGCCCTGCTCGGCCTCGGGGAGGACGGGCACACCGCCTCGCTCTTCCCCGGCGATCCCGCGCTCCGCGAGCGGCGCCGGCTCGTCGCGCGCGTGGAGCGGCCCGATCACGCGCGGCTGACGCTGACCCCGCCCGCGCTCGGGGCGGCGCGCGTGGCGATCTTCCTCGTCGCCGGCGCGAGCAAGCGCGAGCCGCTGAGGCGCTGGGCCGCCGGCGAGGACCTGCCGGCGGCGCGCGTCGGAGCCGCCCGGGTCGAGGTGCTGGCCGACGCCGACGCCGCCCGCGGGCTCACCCCCTAGGCGGCGCCTCCTCCGGCCCGGCGGGGGGCGCCGCGTCGAGCGCGGCGAGGAAGCGGCGGCTCCAGTCGTGGACGGTCGATCCCTCGACGCGCTCCGAGAGCGCCCGCCAGCGATCGCGGCGCTCGCCCGGGGACATGGCGAGCGCCGCGGCCATCGCCGCCGCGAGCGCGTCGACGTCGCCCGCCGGCACCAGCAGGGCCTCCCGGAGCTCCTCGGCGGCGCCGCATCCCCGGGAGAGGACGAGCACGCCCGGATCCGCCGGGCGCTGCACGGCGACGAACTCCTTGGCGACGAGGTTCATCCCGTCCGCGTGGGAGGTGACGAGCGAGACGGCGGCCTCGCGGTAGGCGGCGGCGATGGTGGAGGCGGCGCGCGTCGCGACCTCGTTCAGGACGGGGCCGCCCGCGCCCCCGGCGGCGGGCGGCGAGGGGGCGCCGAAGCGCGCCTCGATGCGCGCGGCGAGCGCCTCGACGCGCTCGCGCTCCGCCCGGTACTCCGCGATCGCCTCGCGCGAGGGCGCCGACCACTGCACGAGCAGCGCCCGCGTGCGCCAGCGCGGCTCGCGCTCGAGCAGCCGCTCGAAGGCCTCGAGGCGGAGCGGGATCCCCTTGCTGTAGTCGAGGCGATCGGCCCCGAGGAGCACCCGCCGGCCGCCGGCCGCCGGCTCCAGGGGGTTCGCCGCCTCCTGCGCGGCGAGATCGCGCCAGTGCTCCGGGTCGATGCCGATCGGGTGCGCCGCGACGCGCCCCGCCGCCCCGGCGGCCCCGTGCGCCCCGAGCAGGGCGCGGGCCGCCTCCGCGTCCCGCCCGGTCTGCACGCCGATGAGATCGCAGGCCCCGAGCGCGCGGGCGAGCTCCGCCGCGCCCGGCAGGCGCCGCCACGATCGGGCGGACGGCACCGGGATGTGCAGGAAGAAGGCGACGCGCCCCGCCCAGCCGCGGCGGCGCAGCTCCTCGCCCAGGGGGAGCAGGTGGTAGTCGTGGATCCAGACCCGGTCGCCGGGGCGGAGGAGAGCCGAGAGGCGGGCGGCGAAGCGCGCGTTGACGCGGCGGTAGATCTCGTAGTCGGCGCGGCCGGGATGTGCGCGATCGTCGAAGCCGTGGCAGAGCGGCCAGAGGGCGCGGTTGCTGAAGCCCTCGTAGTAGCCGCGGATCTCCTCGGCCGAGAGGTCGACCGCGAGGTACTCGACGGCGCCGTCGCGGCGGCGCGCGGGCTCCGCCTCCACGTCTGACTCCGCGCCGCTCCACCCGAACCAGAGGCCGCCGCTCTCGGCGAGGGCGCTCCCCAGGGCGGAGGCGAGGCCCCCCGCGGGGGGAGGGCTCCCCGGCCCCGCCGGGGGCAGCCGGTTGGAGACGACGACGAGCCGCCCGCTCACGGGGCGGGCCTCCCCGGCTCCCCGGCCGGGCCCCCGGGCCGGGGAGCCTCCGCGGCGGCGGCCCAGCGGCCGAGCACGAGGGGCACCGAGCGCGGGGGGATGCGGCAGGCCGCGCGGGTCTCGCGGCCCTCCTCGGCGACCAGCACGCCCGCGGCGGGGCGCTCCCCGGCGGCCGCGAGGAGCACCCGGAAGGCGTCCTCGTCGGTCTCGTCGTCGCCCAGGTAGCAGGCCGCCGTCTCCCGGGCCTCCCCGGCGAGCAGCTCGGCGAGGGCGCTCCCCTTGTCGCGCCCGGAGGCCCGGAGCTCCAGGCCTCCGTCGAAGCGCCGGTGCTCGAGCGCGGGCCCCTCGGCGGCGAGCGCGCTCCAGCGCGGCGCGACGAGACGCTCGAGCCTCCGCGCCTCCGCGGGCGGGAGCCCGCGCCAGTGCAGGGCGAGCGAGGCGACCTTCCGCTCGAGCCGCTCCGGGGGGAGGTCGCCGAGGCGTCCCCGCTCGGCCCGGAGCAGCGCCGCCGCCGGCTCGGGGAGCGGCGGATCGTCGCGCCGGCCGTCGGGGAGCCGGTGCTCCCACCCGTGCGAGCCCCACAGCTCGGGGAGCGGGTCGAGCGGGAGCAGCCGCTCGAGCTCGGCGAGCGGCCGCCCGGAGAGCACGACCAGCCGGACGCGCGGCGAGGCGGCGAGGCGGTGGAGCGGCGGGAGCAGGGCCGGGGACGGCGCAGCCTCCATGCGCTCCGCCCGGAACGGCGCGAGCGTCCCGTCGTAGTCGAGGACGAGCAGGCTCCGCCGCCCCGCCGCCCGCTCGAGCACCCGCTCCAGCGGCGCGGGGAGCGCGTCCACCGCGTCGGGCATCGGATCCTCCCCCGGCGCGCCGGGCCACGATCGCACGGGGGGCACCGTGTAGGCTAGGGGCGAGGAGCCATGCAGCGACCCCCGCCGCAGGTGATGACCTTCCTGATGGCCGGCGGCGCCGGGGACAGGCTCTCGGTCCTCTCGGAGCAGCGGGCCAAGCCGGCCGTCCCCTTCGGCGGCAGCTACCGCATCATCGACTTCGCGCTCTCCAACTGCGCGAACTCGCGCCTGCCGCGCGTGGGCGTCCTCACGCAGTACATGCCGCTCTCGCTCCACGAGCACATCGGCTCGGGAGAGCCGTGGGGCTACGGCGGCGACGTGACGCGCGTCTCGGTGCTCCAGCCCTACCTCTCGCGCCACACCGCGGGCGACTGGTATCTCGGCACGGCCGACGCCGTCTACCAGAACCTCTTCTTCCTCAACCGCGACGAGAACCGCTCGGACACCGTGCTGGTGCTGGCCGGGGACCACGTCTACGTCATGGACTACCGCGAGATGCTGGCCCGCCACCACGAGAGCGGCGCCGACGTCACGATCGGGCTCTCCCGCGTCCCGATGGCGGAGGCCTCGCGCTTCGGCCTCGTCGAGCTCGACGAGGCCGACTGGATCACGCGCTTCGAGGAGAAGCCGGAGCGGCCGTCGTCCGACCTGGCGTCGATGGGGATCTACGTCTTCCGGGCCGAGGTGCTCACGCGCCTCCTGGTCGAGGACGCCGGGGACGCGGGCTCGCGCCACGACTTCGGCGCCGACGTCCTGCCGAAGGCCATGGGCGAGGGTCTGCGCATCCAGGGCCACCTCTACGAGGGCTACTGGCGCGACATCGGCACCATCGAGGCCTACTGGGAGTCGAGCATGGAGCTCCTCGGCGAGCCGGCGCCGGTGCACTTCGACGAGCCGGGGAGGCGCGTCGTCTCCCGCGCGCACAAGCAGCCCCCGGCCCAGATAGGCGCGGGCGCCGAGGTGCGGCAGTCGATACTGGGCTCCGGATCGGTGGTGCGCGGCTCGGTGGCGCGTTCGCTGATCTCGCCGGGCGCGCGCATCGAGCCCGGCGCCGTGGTCCGCGACTCGGTGATCCTGCACGGCAGCCGCGTCGCCGAGGGCGCGGTGGTGGAGCGCGCGATCCTCGACAAGGAGGTCGAGGTGGGCGCGGGCGCTCGCGTCGGCGTCGGCCCCGTCGAGGGTCCCAACGCGGAACGCCCCGACCTCCTGTGGAGCGGCCTCAACATCGTCGGCAAGCGGGCGCGCATCCCGCCGCGCTTCACGCTCCTGCGGAACGCCGTGGTCGGCCCCATGGTCGGACCCGAGCTGCTCGAGGTCTCCGTCCTCCCCTACGGGACGACGGTGCGGTCCCGGCAGGCCCGGAGCCCGCTCACGATCTAGCGCCGCCCCCGGCGCCCGATTAGCCCGCCGGCGCCGCCATCTCGATCCCGCCCGGCGCCCGCCGCGGATCGGTGAGGTCGAGCCAGAGCGCGTAGGCGCCGCGCAGGCCGGCGTCGTCGCCGCCGGTCGCGCGGACGACGTCCTCCGGGCGAAGGGGCAGCACCGCCGGCGCCCGCGCGAGGCGCTCGCGCACGGGGCCGAGCAGGAGCTCCCCGGCGTTCGAGAGGCCGCCGCCGATCACCACGCGCTCCGGCATGAAGCAGAGCGCGGCGTTCAGGACCCCCAGCGCGAAGGCCTCCGCCGCCTCGCGGAAGAGCGCCCGGGCCCGCTCGTCGCCGGCGGCGGCGCGCGCCGAGATCTCGGCCGCGTCCTCGCCCGAGAGCGCGGCGAGCGCGCTGCCCGAGCCGAGCTCCTCGACGCTGGCGCCGCTCGCGCGGTCGATCACCGTGTGGCCGATCTCGGCGAGGGAGTAGCGCGAGTGGAGCAGGCGCCCCCCCAGCACGACGCCGGCCCCGACGCCCGTGCTGGCGGTGAGGTAGAGGACGTCCTCGGCCCCCGCGCCGGCGCCGAAGCGCTGCTCGCCGAGCGCGGCGAGGTCGGCGTCGTTGGCGACGACGGCCGGGAGGCCGAGCGCGTCCGCGAGCCCCTGCGCGGAGACCCGCCCCTCCCAGCCCGGGATGTGCGGGAGCGCGCGCGGGACGCCGCGGCGGTAGTCGATGGGCCCCGCGATGCCGACGACGGCGCCCCCGACCGGGATCGGCGAGGCCCGGACCCCCTCGCGCAGCGCCCCGAGCAGGGCGCCGGGATCCCGCCCCGGCGTGGGCCCGACGCGGTGGTGGAGCTGCCGGCCCCGCGCGTCGTAGACGGCGAGGCGCATCCGCGTCCCGCCGACGTCGGTGGCGAGCACCGCGCGGGGGCGGGCGTCCGCCTCGTTCCCCGGGTCGGTCGACATCATCGGGCCCTCCTCCCAGCGCGCCGCCGGCCCGCCCATCATCGTCCCCGGGGCGCTCACGGTCAGGCGCATGCCGCGCTGGTACCATCGCCGGGGCGCCCCGGAGGAGAGATGGACGCTGCGGCCCCGACCCCCCGGGAGGTCCTCGGCGCCTTCCACCCGCTCGTGCGCGAGTGGTTCACCGGGCGCTTCGCCGCCCCGACCCCGGCGCAGGCCGCCGGCTGGCCGCTCATCGCCCGCCGCCGCGACACGCTGATCACGGCCCCGACCGGCTCCGGGAAGACGCTCGCCGCCTTCCTCTGGGGCCTCGACCATCTCATCACCGCCGCCGCGGGCGGGGCGCTGCCGGATGCGACGAGCATCCTCTACGTCACGCCGCTGCGCGCGCTCGGGAACGACATCCACCGCAACCTCGAGGCGCCCCTCGCGGAGCTCCGCGCCCTCGCCGCCCGCCGGGGCGAGGAGTTCCCGGCGCTGCGCGTCGCTGTGCGCTCCGGCGACACCCCGCCGTCGATCCGGCAGCAGCAGGTCCGCCGCCCGCCGCACATCCTCATCACGACGCCGGAGTCGCTCTACCTCCTGCTCACCGCGCGGCGCGGCCGCGAGGCGCTGCGCACGGTCCAGACCGTGATCGTCGACGAGATACACGCGCTCGCCCGCGACCGCCGGGGGAGCCACCTGGCGCTCTCGCTCGAGCGGCTCGACCACGTCGTCGGCGGCGCGGGGGGCGGGCGGCCGGTGCGGGTGGGCCTCTCGGCGACCGTCCGGCCCGTCGGCGAGGTGGGCCGGTTCCTGGTCGGGCGGGCGCCCGGGGGCGCGGAGCGCCCCTGCGAGATCGTCGACCTCGGGCACCAGCGGGATCTCGATCTGGCGATCGAGCTCCCCCCCACCGACCTGGAGGCGGTCACCCCCCGCGAGCAGTGGGACGAGATCTACGACCGGCTCGCCGAGCTCGTGGGCGGGCACCGCACCACGCTCGTCTTCGTGAACACCCGGCAGCTCTCGGAGCGCGTCGCGCACCGCCTCGAGGAGCGCCTGGGGGCGGACGCGGTCGCGAGCCACCACGGCTCGCTCTCGCGCGAGCGGCGCGAGCGCGTGGAGTCCCGCCTCAAGGCCGGGGAGCTGCGCGCCCTGGTCGCCACCGCCTCGCTCGAGCTCGGCATCGACATCGGCCACATCGATCTCGTCTGCCAGGTCGGATCGCCCCGCAGCATCGCCACCTTCCTGCAGCGCGTCGGGCGCTCCGGGCACGCGCTGGGGCTCCGGCCCAGCGGCCGCATCTTCGCGACGACCCGCGACGACCTGGTCGAGGCCGCGGCGCTGGTGCGCGCCGTGCGCTCGGGCCGGCTCGACCGCGTCGAGCCCCTCCCCGCCCCGCTCGACGTGCTGGCGCAGCAGCTCGTCGCCGAGTGCGCGGCGGAGGAGTGGGACGAGGGGGATCTCTTCGCCCTCGCCCGCGGCGCCCACCCCTTCCGGGATCTCGAGCGCTCCGACTACGACGAGATCGTCGCGATGCTGGCGGAGGGCATCGGCTCGGGCGCCGGACGCGCCGCGCCGCTCATCCACCGGGACCGCATCCACGGCATGCTGCGCGGCCGCCGCCAGGCGCGCCTCGCGGCGCTCCTCAACGGCGGCACGATCCCCGAGATGGGCGACTACCGGGTGATCGCCGAGCCCGGAGACACCGTGGTGGGGAGCGTCGGCGAGGACTTCGCCGTCGAGAGCGCGGCCGGCGACATCTTCCTGCTCGGCTCGACGTCGTGGCGCATCCGCCGTCTCGTCGGCGACACGATGCGCGTGGCCGACGCGCAGGGGGCGCCCCCGACGATCCCCTTCTGGGAGGGGCAGGCGCCGGGCCGCACCAGGGAGCTCTCCGCGGAGGTCGGCCGGCTCCGGCGCGACGTGGCGGCGCGGCTCGACGGCGACCCGGCGGCGCTGCGCGCCTGGCTGGCGAGCGAGTCCTCGCTCCCCGACGCCGGCGCGGCGCAGATCGTCGACTACCTGCGCACGACCCGCGACGGCATCGGGCTGGTGCCGACCGACGAGGACGTCGTCTTCGAGCGCTTCTTCGACGAGTCGGGCGGGATGCAGCTCGTCGTGCACGCGCCGTTCGGGCAGCGCGTCAACCGCGCCTGGGGGCTCGCGCTGCGCAAGCGCTTCTGCGTCGTCTTCGACTTCGAGCTGCAGGCCGCCGCCTCCGACGACGCGATCCTGCTCTCGCTGGGCCCGCAGCACTCCTTCCCGCTGGCGGAGTCGTTCCGCTACGTCACCGCGGGGAACCTCGAGCACGCCGTCGAGCAGTCCGTCCTCTACACGCCCCTCCTCCCGACGCGCTGGCGCTGGAACGCGACCCGCGCGCTCGCCGTCCCCAGGCGCCGGGGCGGGAAGCGGGTGGCCCCCTGGGTGCAGCGGATGCGGGCCGACGATCTGCTCGCCTCCGTCTTCCCCGACGTCGTCGGCTGCCAGGAGAACGTGACCGGGGCGCTCGAGCTCCCCGATCACGTGCTGATCCGCCAGACGATGCGGGACTGCCTCCGCGAGGTGATGGACGTCGACGGCGCCCGGGCCCTCCTCGAGCGCGTCGAGGCGGGGGCGATCCGGCTGCACGCGCGGGACACCACCGAGCCTTCGCCGATGGCGCACGAGATCGTCGCCGGGCGCCCCTTCACCTACCTCGACGACGCGCCGCTCGAGGAGCGCCGCGCCCGCGCCGTGCAGCTGCGGAGGACGCTCCCCGAGCACCAGCGCGATCTCGGGGCTCTCGACCCGGGCGCGATCGAGCGCGTGCGCGACCAGGCGTGGCCCGACCCGCGCGACGCCGAGGAGGTCCACGACGCGCTGCTCGGGCTCGTCGCCGTCCGTGAGGAGACCGCAGCCGGCTGGGAGGGGTGGCTCGCCGAGCTCCTGGAGGCGGGGCGCGCGGGGCGCGCGCGCGGCGGAGGCGGGGGGACGCTCTGGTTCGCCGCCGAGCACCTCCCGGCCGTCTCCCTCCTCTACCCCGGGCGCGAGAGCGATCTCGCCCGCCCGCCCCCGGCGGAGGCTCAGATCGCGGTCGCGGACCGCGACGACGCGCGCCTGCGGCTGCTCCGGGGCCACGCCGAGGTCTCGGGGCCGCTCACCGTCGCCGAGCTCGCCGCCCGGAGCGGGCTCTCCGCCGTCGACGCCGAGCGCGGCGTCGCGCAGCTCGAGGCGGGCGGCTTCGTGCTCCGCGGCCGCTTCACGCCCGCGGCCGCCGAGGAGGAGATCTGCGATCGCGCGCTGCTCGCCCGCATCCACCGCTACACGCTGGAGCAGCTGCGCCAGGAGATCGCCCCGCTCCCCGTCCAGGAGCTGATGCGCTTCCTGCTGCGCTGGCACGGGGCGGCGCCCGGGGCGGAGCTCCGGGGGCGCGCCGGGCTGCGCGCGGCCCTCACCCGCCTCCGCGGATTCGAGGCGCCGGCCGCCTCCTGGGAGCGCGAGCTGCTCGCCTCGCGCGTCGTCGACTACGAGGCGCCCTGGCTCGACGAGCTCGCGCTCTCCGGCGAGCTGGCGTGGGCGCGGCTCACGCCGCGCCGCGCCGCCGCGGGGAGCGGCCGCGGCCCCGCCTCGCGGGCGACGCCCGTCACGCTCGCCCCGCGCGCCGACCTCGGGCTGCTGCTCGAGGCGGTGCGGCGCTACGGCCCGGCGCCCGCTCCGGCGCCGGAGACGGGCGCCGGCGCGGAGATCCGCGCGCTCCTCGCCGAGCGCGGCGCGCTCTTCCTGGACGAGATCGTCGCGGCGACCCGGAGGCTGCCGCAGGACGTCGAGCGGGGGCTGCGCGTGCTGGTCGGGCTCGGGCTCATCACCGCCGACGGGGTGCAGCCCCTCCGGGACGTGGCGGGCCGCCACCGCGGCGGCGGGAGCCGGCGGCGGGGCCCCCGCCGCCGGCCGCTGGCGCCGTGGCGCACGAGCCGGGCGGAGGAGCCGCGCCTCTTCCTGCGGGGGCGGCCGACGGGACGCTGGTCGCTGCTCGAGAGCGCCGTCCCGCCCGGGCGCGAGAGCGCGCTGGATGCCGAGGAGCTCGCCGAGGAGGTGGCGCGCGTGCTGCTGGACCGCTGGGGGGTGGTCTTCCGCGACCTCGCCCTGCGCGAGAGCTTCACGGTGCCCTGGCGCGAGGTGCTGCGCGCGCTCCGGCGCCTGGAGGCCCGCGGCCTCGTGCGCGGCGGGCGCTTCGTCACCGGCTTCCACGGCGAGCAGTTCGCGCTGCCGGAGGCGGTCGAGGCGCTGCGGCGGCTGCGCCGGGAGCCGCACTCGGGCGAGCGCGTCGTCGTGGCGGCCGTCGACCCGCTCAACCTCAGCGGGGTCCTCCTCCCCGGCGCGCGCGTGCCGTCGCAGCCGGGGAGGACCGTCGTCCTCGTCGACGGCGCCCCGGAGGAGGCGGGCGTCGCCTCCGCAGCGCCCGCCGCCGGCGCCGCCGAGGGCCGCTAGTGGAGAGCCGCGAGCTCGACGTCGACACCTCGGGCCGGCGCGTCGTCGATCTCACCGACGAGGTGCGGGCCTACTGCCGCGGACGGGGCGACGGCCTGCTCTCCCTCTTCGCACCGCACGCGACCTGCGGGCTGGCGCTCGTCGAGACGGGGGCGGGCTCGGACGACGACCTCGTGGAGGCGCTCGGCCGCCTGCTCCCGCGCGACGACCGCTACCTCCACCGCCACGGATCGCCCGGGCACGGCGCCGACCACCTCCTGCCGGCGCTGCTCAGCCCCTCGCTGGTGCTCCCCGTCGGCGGGGGGCATCCCGCGCTCGGCACCTGGCAGAGCGTGGTGCTGGTCGACCTGAATCCCGACAACCCGTCGCGGCGCGTCCGTCTCTCCTTCCTCGCGGGATGAGCGCCGGCCCCCGGAGCGGGCGGCGCAGAGGGCGGCGGAGCGGGGCCGGCCGGATGGCGGCCGGCCGGGGAGCACGTATGCTGGCGCCATGGGAGCGAGCGCAGAGGGCCGCGGCGCGGGTGCGTGGTTCCGCAGCATCAACGCCGTGACGCTCGCCACCGCCGACATGCCGCGGGCCGTCGCCTTCTACGGCGCCCTCGGCCTCCGCCCGAGCTACGGGGGCCCCGCGGCCTCCTTCACCGTCCTCGACGTCGGCGCGGAGGAGCACCTGAACCTGGCGCTGGGAGCCGCCCCCGCGCCCGCCGGGGGCGCGGCGGGCTGGGGGCGGGTCATCGTCCACCTCGCGGACCCGGCGGCGGTCGACGCCCTCTACGGGCGGGCGCGGGCGGCGGGGCTGGAGCCCGAGGGCCCGCCGCGCGACGCGGAGTGGGGCGAGCGCTACTTCCACCTCCGCGACCCCGACGGTCACGAGATCTCCTTCGCCGCCCCCCTCGCCGGGGAGGCCGGCGGCGGCGGCCCCGCCGCGCCGTGAGCGGCCCCGGAAGCGACGCCCGGGCCCCCGAGCCGGCGACCTCGGCGCCGGCCGTCCGGGAGATCGCGGACGGGATCCGGGCCTGCGGGTGGTTCGCCGTCGACCTCGAGTTCGTCTCGGAGGGGCGCTACGTCCCGGATCTCGGGCTGGTCCAGGTCGCCTGGGGCGACGTCGGCGATCCCGAGGTCGCCGCCATCGATCCCCTCGCCGTCGATCCGGGGCCGGTCGTCGCCCTCGTCGGCGATCCGGAGAGGGAGACCGTGGTGCACGCGGCGCAGGCCGACGTCTCGCTGCTCGCCGACCGGTACGGCATCATCCCGCAGTCGGTGATCGACACCCAGATCGCGGCCGGCTTCCTGGGGCTCGGCGATCAGATCGGCTACGGCGCGCTGGTCGAGAGCCTGCTCGGCGTCCGCCTCGACAAGGGAGGGCAGTTCACGAGGTGGCTCGACCGCCCGCTCTCCGACGACCAGATCCGCTACGCGCTCAACGACGTGCGCTACCTCCCGCGGGCGTGGCAGCGGCTCAGGGCCGAGCTGGCCGGCCGCGAGCGCCTCGGCTGGGTGGAGGAGGAGTCGGCACGCCTCGTCGCCCGCTACGCCCGGAGGGCGTCGCCGGAGGAAGCCTACCGGCGCCTGCGCGGAGGGGCGAGCCTGCGGCCGCGCGCGCAGGGGGCGCTGCGGGGCCTCGCCGCCTGGCGCGAGGCCGAGGCGATGCGCCTCAACCTGCCGCCGAGCCGCATCGTCGCCGATCGCACGGTGGTGGAGCTGGCGCGGCGCATCCCGGGGAGCGCCGCAGAGATGGAGGAGGCGCGCGGGCTCTCGCGCGGCACCGTGCGACGCTACGGCGAGCAGATGATGCGCGCGCTCCGCGAGGGCGCCCAGGACCCGCCCGAGCGTCCGCGGCCGCGGCCGCCCCTCCCCGACGCGGCGCAGGGCTGGGCCGCGATGCTCACCGCGCTCGTGGCGGCGCTCTGCCGCTCGCAGGAGGTCGCGCCGCGCTTCGTCGCCTCCCGCAGCGACGCGGAGGAGCTGGCGCGCTGGTGGGCACGCGGCGGTGCCGAGCCCGCGCCCGATCTGCCGCTGCTCTCGGGCTGGCGCCGCGAGCTCGCCGGCGAGCGGCTCCTGAGCTGGCTCGCCGGGCGCGCCGCCATCCTCGCCGACGCCCGGGCGCCGGCCGGCATCGCCCTCGCGCCGCGGCCGGAGGGGGACCCCGGGGGCGAGGCTACGGCCGGCCCTGCTCCATGACGGCGTCGTAGAGCGCGACGCGGGGCGGGCCGCCGAGCACTCCCTTAAGCGCCCCCTGCCGGTGGGCGGCCTGGAAGGCCTCGCTCCGGGTCCACGCCTCGAAGGCCTCGCGCGACTCCCAGCTGCTGTGGCTGATGTACTCGCCCGCCTCGTCGCCGCGCAGGAGTGCGAAGCGCACGAAGCCGGGCACGCCGTCCAGGTAGCTCTCGCGGCCGCGCCACACCTCCTCGAAGCGCTGCTCCTGCCCGGGCACGACCGAGAAGCGGTTCATCGCGACGAACACGGTCCCCTCCCCTCACCCCGGGGGGCTCAGAGCCCCCGGATGAAGCTCCGCAGCATCTCGTTGACCTGACGGGGCACCTCGAGCTGCGCGAAGTGCCCCGAGCCCACCACCTGCGCGAAGGCCGCCGACGGAGCGACCTCCCGGAGCGTCGCGGGCCCGGCCCTGCCGGTCGAGGCGGCGATGTAGAGCGCCGGCGCCCGCACGCGGCGCCCCGCCGCGCGCACGTTGTCGCGGTAGATGGCGCGGATGCTCCCGAGCGCCGCGTGCTGCGGCGTCCGGACCGCCGAGGAGACCACGCGCTCGACGAGCGCCCGCGGGACGGAGGGGCGGAAGAAGGCGCGGTAGCGGCGCTCGATCTCGTCGCGGTAGCCGGGGCCGGCGAGGGGGGCCACGGCCGGGTGATCGCGAAGCTCGCGGCCCGGGCGGCCCCGCCCCAGAATGCCGTCGACCATCACCACGCCCGCGGCGAGCTCGGGCGCGCGCCGCGCGAGCTCGAGCACGACGCCGCCGCCCATCGAGTGCCCGACGAGGAGCGCGCGGCCGACGGCGAGCCGGCTCGCCACCGCCTCCACGTCGGCGGCGAAGGTGCGCAGCCGGTAGCCACCGCGCGGCGCCTCGGAGGCGCCGTGGCCGCGGAGGTCGATCCGCACCACCCGGTGGCGGCGGGAGAAGGCGCGCGCCTGCGGCTCCCAGTCGCGCAGGTTGCTGCACCATCCGTGCACGAAGAGCATCGGGAGCGAGTCGCGCGCCCTCCCTGAGTCGCGGTAGTGGAGGCGCACGCCGCCGGAAGCGGTGACGAAGGGCACGCGGCCTCCCTGCCTCCGGCCTCCGGCGCTCCCCGGGGGAGGCCGCCCGAGCATCGCCGCGAACCGGGCGCGGGACAAGTCTCCCGCGCGCGCGGCGCCCTACCCCCCGCCGGCGCCCCCCGCCGGCGGGGCGGGGCGCACCCGGTCGAGCTGGAGCGCCAGCTCGCCGGGCGTCGCCGCGGGGAGGTCGCAGACCATCTGCTCGCAGAGATAGGCCACCGCGCCCCCCTCGGCGCCGCGGCCCTCCAGCAGCGGCAGCCCGCCGCCCGTCTCCGCCGGCGCGATGACCATCGCCGGCAGGTAGCGCGCCGCCGCCTCGCGCGCGAAGGGCGCGCGGGCCTCCCGGTCGCCCACCAGGGCGAGCTCCCGGCGCGGCGCCGCGAGCAGCGACCGCGCGAGCCAGGCAGCGCCGAAGCCCGCCGCGTGCTCGACCATGCTCCCCTGCGCGAGGGCCACGGCCTCCGAGGCGAGCTCCTCGTAGCGCGGGTGGCCGCGGTAGCGGGAGAGCCAGGCGAGGAGCTGCGCCGCGGCGGCGTTGCCCGACGGCGTCGCCTGATCGGCGATCGCCTTCTGGCGCAGGATCAGGGGCTCGGCATCCGCCGCGGTCTCGAAGAAGCCGCCCCCCTCGGCGTCGTGGAAGCGCTCCACCATCTCGGAGGCGAGGCGCTCGGCCCGCTCGAGCTGGGCCAGGTCGCCCCCCGACCGGTAGAGCTCGAGGAGGCCGAGTCCGACGAAGGCGTAGTCCTCCAGCATCGCCGGGACGTGCGCGGCCCTCCCGTCCACCTCGCGGCGCACGTGGAGCAGCCGTCCGCCGTCGCGCATCCCCTCCCACAGCAGGACGGCGAGCTCCCCGGCGCGCGCCAGGTAGCGCGGCTCGTCGAGCACGCGCGCCGCCTCCGCGAGCGCGCCCAGGGCGAGACCGTTCCAGGAGGCGAGGAGCTTCTCGTCGCGGTGCGGCGGGATGCGCCGGCGGCGGGCCTCGAGGAGCCTCGCGCGCACCGCCCCGAGGCGCTCCTCGACGGCGGCGGCCGGCTCCCCGAGCTCCTCCGCGAGCTCCGCCGCCCCCCGCTCGCGCGTGAGCACGCTGCGCCCGGTCAGCTCGGGGGCGTGGGGGTCGGAGAAGTTCCCGCCCTCGCTCACCCCGTAGGCGAGCCGCGCGAGCCGCTCCTCGCGCGAGCCCGCGCCGAGGACCTCGGCGATCTCGGCGGCGCTCCAGAGGTAGTACTTCCCCTCGATCCCCTCGCTGTCGGCGTCGAGCGCCGCCGCGTAGCCGCCCGAGGGGAGGCCGAGCTCCTCCTCGACGGCCTCTAGCGTCTCGCGCGCGATCCGGGCGAAGAGCGCCTCACCGGTGATCTGGTGGGCGTGCAGGTAGAGGCGCGCGAGCTGCGCGTTGTCGTAGAGCATCTTCTCGAAGTGCGGGACCAGCCATCGCTCGTCGACGGAGTAGCGGGCGAAGCCGCCGCCGAGCTGGTCGTAGATCCCGCCGGCTGCCATCCGCCGGAGCGTGTGGAGGACCATCCCGGTCGCCGAGGGCGCCTCCGCGGAGCCGCCGGCCAAGGCATCGTGCGCGAGCAGGAACTCGAGGGTGGCGGGCGAGGGGAACTTCGGCGCGCCGCCGAAGCCGCCCCAGAGGGGATCGTAGCCCGCGCGCAGGCGCGCCACGGCCTCACCCGCCGCCGCGTCGTCGAGCGCGAGCCCGCCCGGAGGCTCATGGCGGGTGGCCGCGCGCAGGCGCTCCGTGATCGAGCCGGCCGCCCGGACCACGTCGCCGCGGCGCTCCTCCCACGCCTGGTGGACGCTCTCGAGCAGCCGCGGGAAGCCGGGTCGCCCGTGGCGGTCCTCGGGCGGGTAGTAGGTCCCCGCATAGAAGGGCTCGCGCTCAGGGGTGAGGAAGACCGTCATCGGCCAGCCGCCGTGGCCGGAGAGCGCCTGCGTCGCCAGCATGTAGGCGGCGTCGACGTCGGGGCGCTCCTCGCGGTCGACCTTGACCGAGATGAACCACTCGTTCATGCGCTCGGCGATGGCGGCGTTCTCGAACGACTCGTGCGCCATCACGTGGCACCAGTGGCACGTCGAGTAGCCGACCGAGAGCAGGACGGGCTTCTGCTCCGCGCGGGCGCGGGCGAACGCCTCCTCTCCCCAGGGGTACCAGTCGACGGGGTTGCCGGCGTGCTGGCGCAGGTAGGGGCTGCTCTCCCGTGCGAGCCGGTTGCGCCCGCTCCCGTCCGCGCCGTCGGGCGCCATCGTCCACCTCCCCGGTGCGGGAGCCCGCGGCGCGGGCCGCCGGGCCCCGCCCGGGCGACCGGCGGGGCTCTCGCTCGCCGCTCCAACACTGTACGGTGTGCCTCTCCGCGAATCGACGAGAGGGGGGGCCGTGATCTCATGGTTGAGGGGTCGGATACTCGGCGATCGCGCCGCCATCGACCCGATCTGCGGCATGGAGGTCGACCGCCGCAACCCGGCGGGCGGATCGGCTACGTACGAGGGCGTGACGTACTACTTCTGCGCCACCGGCTGCCGTCTCGAGTTCGGGGAGGATCCCGCGGGCTACCTCTCCGGCGAGAAGAAGATGGAGATGTAGCCCGGCCGGAACCGCATCCCCGGCGCGGCCCCCCGCCGGCCCCCGTCCCGGGGGTCCGGCCCGGCTGGCGCTCCGCGCCGGGCGCGGTCAGACTGCGCGCGTGACGCCGCTCCTCCGCCCGTTTCGCCGCCCGCAGGCGCTCGCCTACGCGCTCGTGGCGGCCGTGCTGCTGCTCACCACGGTGATCGTGCCCCGGGCGGGCGCCTTCGAGATCCCGCCGCTCAACCCGTTCGGCGCCGAGTCCTTCGAGGGCGAGGTGCTCGCCGTCGAGGAGATCGGGCGCGAGCCGAGCGCGGTCGGCGCGATCCTCAGCGAGCGCATCGCCGTGCGGCTGCGGGGCGGCGAGGCGGTCGTCGTCGAGCGGCAGCTGGTCGAGGACGACACGATCGGCCTCCCGGTCGAGACGGGCGACCGGGTGCTCGTGACGGCGAACGAGAGCCCGGGCGGCACCGTCTACTTCATCGCCGACCGCTCGCGGGCGCAGCCGCTGTGGTGGCTCGCCGTCGCCTTCGCGGCTCTCGTGGCGCTGGTCGGACGGGCCCGCGGCGCCTGGTCGCTGCTCGGGATGGCGGCGAGTTTCCTGGTGATCGTGCGCTTCATCCTGCCGGCCATCCTCACGGGCTGGGATCCCGTCGTCGCGACCGTGATCGGCGCGGCCGCCATCGCCTTCGCCACGCTCGTGCTCGCCCACGGCGCGAACTGGAAGACGGCGGCGGCCCTCGGCGGCACCGAGCTGAGCCTCGCGCTCACCTTCGCGCTCGCGCGCTTCGGCGTGGGGTTCGTCGAGCTGACCGGGCTCGCGGACGAGCACTCCGTCGCGCTCAACATCCTCTCCGGAGGCGCCGTCGACGCCGGGGGGCTGCTCCTGGCCGGGATCATCATCGGCGCCCTGGGAGTCCTCGACGACGTCACCGCGACGCAGGCCTCCGCCGTCTTCGAGCTGCGACGCGCGAACCGGGCGCTGGGGGTCGGCGAGCTCTTCGCGCGGGGGCTCAACGTCGGCCGCGACCACATCGCCTCGACGGTGAACACGCTGGTGCTCGCCTACGCCGGCGCCTCGCTGCCGCTGATGGCCCTGCTCGCCTCGCAGGCCGAGCCGCTCGGCCTCCTCATCAGCCGCGACCTGCTCGCGACCGAGATCGTCCGCACGCTCGTCGGCAGCATGGGGATCGTCGCCGCCGTGCCGATCACGACGGGCATCGCCGCGCTGCTCGCCGCGTCGGGCCGAGCGGAGCGTGAGGGAGAGGCGCCGGGGGGCGCCGCCCGACCCTAGCGAGCCGGGCGCGTTCCCGGCCTTCCGGCGGGGGCGACGCCCAGGCGGACGCCCCGCCGAGCAGCGCGCGGCCCGGCAGCTGCGCGCGCTCCGCGATGCCGTCAGCGCTCATCGCCCGCCTCCGCGGCGCCTGCGTCCGCCGGGCCCTTCGGAGCCGACGCGCCCGCCGCCGTCGAGGCGCGTCGGCGCGGGGCGGCGCCCTGCTTCCGATGGGGAGCGCCTAGGCAGTCGCCGTTCCGGGCGATAGCCTGAGGGGGAGAGACGGCGCGATCGGGCCGGCGCCGCACCGCCCCAGAGAGGCCCCCACCATGACCGAGCTGGGCGCGGAGGCGCTGCGGCGGCTGGATGAGCTGCGGTCGGAGTTCGACGACCTGGCGACCCGCTTCGTCGGCTACCCGACCAACCAGAACTTCGACTACGCGGCCCTGCTGCCCTTCCTCCGCTACTGCGTGAACAACGTCGGCGACCCGTTCCACGAGAGCAACTTCGCCACCAACACCCACGAGATCGAGCGCGAGGTGATCCGCCGCTTCGCCACCCTCATGCGCCTGCCGGCCGATCAGGTATGGGGTTATGTCACCAACGGCGGGACCGAGGGGAACATGTACGGCCTCTTCCTCGCGCGGGAGCTCTTCCCGGAGGGAATCGTCTACTTCTCCGAGGACACCCACTACAGCGTGCTCAAGATCACTCGCGTGCTCCGGACCCGGAACATCATGATCAAGAGCCAGGAGAGCGGGGAGATCGACTACGACGACCTCTACGAGACGATTCGGATCAACCGCGACGTCCCCGTCATCTTCATGGCCAACGTCGGCACGACGATGAAGGGAGCCGTCGACGACGTGCGCCGCGTCCGCGCGATCCTCGACGATCTCGCCGTCACGCGGAGCTACATCCACGCCGACGCCGCGCTCAGCGGGATGATCCTCCCGTTCGTCGATGATCCCCAGCCGCACACCTTCGCGGACGGCTTCGACAGCATCTCGATCAGCGGTCACAAGCTGATCGGGGCCCCGATACCGTGCGGCGTCGCGCTCACCCGCGCGCCCTACGTGGCGCGCATCGCGCGCTCCATCGAGTACGTCGGGGTCATGGACACCACGCTCACCGGCTCGCGCAACGGCCTGACGCCCCTGATGCTCTGGCTCGCCTGGGAGCGCTTCGGCGCCGAGGGGTTCGGCGAGATCGTCGGCGAGATGCTCGACGTCGCCGCGTACGCGGTCGAGCGCCTGAACGGGCTGGGCATCCCGGCCTGGCGCCACAGGAACTCCGTGACCGTCGTGATCCCGAGGCCGGCAGACGACGTGATCGCGAAGTGGCAGCTCGCGCCCTACCGCGAGATCGCCCACCTGATCACGATGCACCACGTGACGCGCGACCACATCGACCGGCTCGCCGACGACCTCGTCGCCGACCGCGCCGTCATCGAGTCCGCCTGAGGGGAGCGCGACGGCTCGCGGCCGCCCCTCGCGGCCGCGCCCGTGGAGGAGGCCCGTGAAGCGCATCATCGTGAGCACGAGGAACGAGGTCGGCGTGATCGCCGGCATCACCGCGACCCTCGCCGGGCGCGGCATCAACATCCACTCCATCGACACGGAGGGGGTCGGCGATCACGGCATGGTCATCGTCACGACCGACGACGACGACGACGCTCTGCTCGCGCTCTCGAAGGCCGGGTACCGCGCCGTGGCCGACGACGCGCTGGTGGTCCGGCTCCCCGACGAGCCGGGCGCTCTCGCGCGGCTCTCGACGCGGTTCCGCGACGCCGGCGTGAGCATCCAGAGCATGCACATCCTGAACCGCCACGGCGGCCAGGCGACGATCGCGCTGAGCGCCGACGACATCGACCTCGCCCGCTCCCTGCTCGACGAGGACTCGACGATCTGAGGGTGCGCCGCCGGGCGCCCGATCCGGTGCCGGCAGCGTCTCCCCCCCGGCGTCGCGCCCACCGGGCTCCCGCGGGAGCCCGATGGGCCTGCCGCGGACGATCGCGGTACGCTGCCGCCGTGCGCCAGCCGGGGCGTGCGCGTCGGCGGGGGGGCGGCATCATGGAGTGGTCGGACAGCCCGGAGCAGTCGGCGTTCCGCGCCGAGGTGCGGCGCCTCGTCGAGTCGAGGCTCCCCGAGCTCTACCGGCGCCGGGCCGAGAGCGACGCCTGGCCCCGCCTCCCCTTCCTGCAGGTGCAGTCGGACCGCCTCACCGGCGACGACGAGGCGCGCGCCGCGGGCGACGCGTGGGTGGAGGCCCTCGCCGAGCAGCGCTGGGTCGCGCCCCACTGGCCGGCGGAGTACGGCGGGGGCGGCATGTCCCCGATGGAGCAGTTCATCTTCAACCAGGAGCTCGCGCAGGCGGGGGCGCCGACCGTGGGCGGCATCGGCGTCTCCATGCTCGGGCCGGTGCTGATCCTCCACGGCACGGAGGAGCAGCGCCGCGCGCACCTCCCCCGGGTGCTCTCCGGCGAGGTCGTGTGGGCGCAGGGCTACTCGGAGCCCGGCGCGGGATCCGATCTCAGCTCGCTCACGACGCGCGCGGTCCGCGACGGCGACGAGTTCGTGCTCGACGGGCAGAAGATCTGGACGACGCGCGGGCACGAGGCGAGCTGGCTCTTCACGCTCGCGCGCACCGATCCCGGCGCCCCGAAGCACCGCGGCATCTCGTTCCTGCTGCTCGACCGCGAGACGCCGGGCGTCGACGTGCGCCCCCTCATCAACATGGGCTGGGAGCACGACTTCAACGAGGTCTTCTACGAGTCGGTCCGCGTCCCCGCCGGCAACCTCGTCGGCGAGGAGAACCGGGGCTGGTACGTGGGGATGACGCTGCTCGACTTCGAGCGCTCCAACATCTCGGGGGCGATCGAGGTCCGCAGGCGCATCGGCAAGCTCGTCGACCACCTGGCCGGCCGCGGACGCTCCCGCGCCCGCGTCGACGAGCTCCCCTCCATCCGGGACCAGATCGCCTCGCACGCCGTCGAGGCGGAGGTCATGTTCAACTTCTCGTTCCGGATCATCTCGATGCAGAGCGCCGGCCAGGTCCCGAACTACGAGGCCTCCATCAGCAAGCTCTTCGGCTCGGAGCTGATGCAGCGCCTCGCCAACACCGGCACGAAGGTCTTCGGCCTCTACGCGAACATCTGGGACGGGGAGGAGGCGCACGCGCCGATGATGGCGAGCTTCACCCAGAGCCACGTCCTGGGCGTCTCGGCGACGATCGCCTCCGGAACCTCCGAGATCCAGCGCAACGTGATCGCGACGCGCGGCCTCGGGCTGCCGCGCGGCTGACGGGCGTCGGGCGGGAGGGCGCGTGAGCATCGGGGGAGAGGGCGGCGCCGGCGGGGGGCCGCTTTCCGGCGTGCGGGTCGTCGACGCCTCGGAGGGGGTCGCCGGCGGCTACGCCTCCCGCCTGCTCGCCGATCTCGGCGCGCACGTGCTGAAGGTGGAGCCGCCCGGAGGCGACTCCCTGCGGTCGATGGGGCCCTTCCCGCCGGGGGCGGCCGGGCCGGAGGAGGGCGGCCTCCACCTCGCGCTCAACGCCGGGAAGCGCAGCATCGTGCTCGACCTCGACCGCGGTGACGAGCGCGAGCGCTTCGTCGAGCTGCTCGCCCGCGCCGACATCCTGCTGGAGTCCTCCGGCCCGGAGGCGATGGAGCGCCGCGGGCTCTCGCACGAGGAGCTGCTCCGGCGCCTCCCCGCCCTCGTCTACGCCTCGCACTCCCCCTTCGGGCAGGACGGCCCCTACGCCGCGCGCGCGACGAGCGAGATCGTCGACTACGCGATGGGCGGCTGGATGTACTTCTGCGGCGACCCGGAGCGGGAGCCGCTGATGGTGCACGGGCGCCAGGGAGAGCTGCACGCCGGGATGCAGCTCGCGGCCGGTGCGGCGGCGGCGCTGTGGCATGCGCGCCGGACCGGGCGCGGGCAGCACGTCGACGTCTCCACCTTCGAGTCGCTCGTCTCCTCTCACGTCTTCGTGCTCTCGGTGTGGAACCAGGAGGGGCTGGTCAAGCGCCGCGGGGAGGGGACGTCGGCGCTGATCGTCCCCTGCGCCGACGGGCACCTCTTCGCGACCCGCTTCACCCCCGAGATCTTCCTGCTCATGGGCGAGCCGGAGCGCGTCGACGACCCCGCCTTCCAGACGCCCGAGGGCTGGCTCGACGCGCTGCCGGAGGTGCTCGAGCGGTTCACGTCCTGGGTCGCGGCGAGGCGCAAGCGCGACGTCGCCGAGCAGGCGCAGCAGCTCCGGATGCTCGTGACCCCGGTGCAGACGGTGGCCGATCTCGCCGACTCGCCGCAGCTGGCCGCCCGCGGCTTCTGGCGGGCGGTGGAGCACCCGATCGCCGGCGGCATCGAGCTGCCGGGACCGCCCTGGCGCTTCTCGCGCTCGCCCGCCGGCCCGACCGGCGCGGCCCCCCTCCTCGACGCCGACCGGGACGATCCGGCCGGCGACGCCGGGACGGCAGCGGCTCCGGGCGGGGCCCGGGCGGTCGGCCCGGAGACCGGAGCACCCGGTGCCGCCCCGTCCGCGCCCTTCGAGGGGCTGCGCGTGATCGAGGTCACCAACAGCTGGGCCGGTCCCCTCTGCGGGATGTACCTCGCCGACCTCGGCGCGGACGTCGTCTGCATCGAGCGCTCCTTCACGCAGCCGACCCGGGGACAGCACTTCGCCGGCGCCCAGGTCTGGCCGCGCTTCTACAACCGCGGCGCCGCGTGGAACCAGTTCAACCGCAACAAGCGGGCGATCTGCCTCGATCTCGCCACCGCGGAGGGGCGCGAGATCTTCCTGCGCCTGGTGGAGCGCGCCGACGTCGTGCTCGAGAACAACAGCGCGCGCGTCTTCCCCAACCTCGGCCTCTCCTACGAGACCCTCGCCGAGCGCAATCCGCGGATCATCCTCTGCTCCATGTCCGGCTTCGGGGCGACCGGGCCGGAGGCCCACCACCTGGGCCTGGGCTCCAACATCGAGGCGGCAGCGGGATTGATCGCCCGCACCGGCTATGCGGCGGGCGACTTCTTCGCCACCGGCTCCTTCCAGGCCGACCCGATCACCGGCACCCATGCCTTCCTGGGCGTCGTGGCGGCGCTCTGGGAGCGCGAGCGCAGCGGGCGGGGGCAGCACCTCGACATGGCCCTCTCGGAGTCCGGGGCGCTCTTCGCGACGGAGCCCCTCATGGACTACCGGCTCACCGGCCGCGTCGCGGAGCCGCGCGGGAACCGGTCGCACTCCATCGCGCCGCAGGGGGCCTACCGCTCCGCCGGCGAGGACTGCTGGCTCGCGATCGGCGTCGAGTCGGACGAGCAGTGGCTCTCGCTCGCAGCGGCGATCGGGCGGCCCGAGCTCGGCCCCCGCTACCCCGACGCCCGCGCGCGCCGCGCCGCCCACGACGAGATCGACGCCGCGATCGAGGAATGGAGCGCCCCCCTCGACCACAACGAGGCGACGCGCCGTCTGCAGGCGGCGGGCGTCCCCGCGGGCCCGGTGCTCGCCAACTGGGAGATCGTCGCCGACCCGCACCTCTTCCGGCGCGGCTACTGGGTGGATACCGTCCACCCGGAGATCGGCTTCCAGCGGTGGGAGGGTATCCCCTGGCGGTTCTCCGGGACGCCGCCCCCGCCGCGCGCGCGCGCCGCCCCCCTCTTCGCCGAGCACAACGACGAGGTGCTGCACGATCTCGGCGTCACCGACGCCGAGATCGCCGGCCTGCGCGAGCGGAGCGTGATCTCAGACGAGCCGGCGCAGCTGCGCATCTTCGCCCGGCCGACGCGCCGGTAGCGCCTCCGGTCGCGACGGCCGGAGGCGCGCGGCCGGAGGGGCCCCGGGGTCGCAGCGAGCGGCCGGCTACCCCTCGAAGCCCCGGAACGCCTCGATCACGCGGTAGAGGTTCTGCTCGTTCTTCTCCGCCTCGTCCCCGGCGCGGTTGTAGCCGTCGTGCACCGAGTACATGAAGAGCGTCTCCGCGACGCCGTCGTAGCGCTCGCGGGCGAGATCGCGCACCTCTTCCGGCGTGCCGACCAGGCAGATCTCCTCCACGATCTCGTCCGAGAGGATCTCCTCCATCTCGTGTCCGTCTATCGGCGTCCCGCTCTCCCGCGCGCGCTGCCAGACGGCCCGGATGTCGTCGCGCTCGCGGGCCCACCCGTGGAACTCCATGTAGCCCCCGTAGGCGCGCGTCGAGTAGTAGTTCGCGAGGTTGCGCTTCCCGCGCCGGAGACCCTCCTCGCGGCTCGTCGTCCCGTCCACGACCCAGACCATCGGCATCGCGCACATCTCGAAGTCGGCGCGCGAGCGACCGGCGCGGCGCATCCCCTCGTCGACCGCCGGCCACACCACCTCGTCGTAGTAGCGGCGCGAGAAGATCGGGTGCGCCAGCATCCCGTCTCCCACCTCGCCGGTGATGCGCAGGTTGAGGGGGTTGACGCCCGAGAAGTAGATGGGCGGGGGCGCGACGCCGGCGCCGCCCGCGGCGAGCGAGCCGGCGCCGGTGACGCGGTAGTACTCGCCGTCGTAGTCGCGATCGCCCGAGAGCAGCGCCCGGATGGCGCGCACCATGTCGCGGGCGCGCAGGGCCGGCTTCTGCGGATCGAAGCCGGCCTGCGTGCGGACCTGGCCCTTGGTCTGCGAGCCGACGCCGAGGATGAAGCGGCCGCCCGACATCTCCTGCAGCATCATCGCCGAGGAGGCGTGCATGAACGGCGTGCCGTGGAAGAGCGGAAGCACGCTCGTCGCCACGCGGATCCGCGTCGTCGATTCGATCAGCCGGCCCGCGCCGCTGTAGAAGCCGTACGGCGAGGCGAGGCCGAGGCCGTCGAGGCCGGCCTCCTCGGCCGCCCGGGAAAGCGGGCCGAGCTCCGTGACCCTCGGCCCCGGCGCGTACTGCAGCGCGATCCTCATCGCTCGCCTCCCCCCGCCGGCCGATCCCGGCTAGTCCGTCCCGAGCAGCCGCTCCGCGTTGCCGCCCAGGATCAGCCCCATCTCCTCCTCGGAGAAGGAGACGCCGTAGTCCGCGCCCCGCTCGGGGAGCCTCCGCAGGTAGTCGATCCAGCCCGGGTACCAGCTGCGCTCCCCGGTGGTGCGCGGGCCGGCGGAGTAGTCGCTTCCCATCAGGATGCGGTGAGCGCCGACGGAGTCGCGCATCTCGCCGAGGATGCGCGCGAAGCCGGCCGGGTCGTCGCTCGCCTCGCGGTGCCACTGCGAGAGCTCGAGGTAGGCGTTCGGATTGCTCCCGGCGATGTGCAGGATGTCCCGCCACCAGTGCGGGCGGCCGACGTGGCCGTAGATCACGGTCAGGTCCGGGTAGCGCCGGGAGACCGCCGAGAGCAGGCCCGGGTGGACGAGCCCGGGGTCGAGCGGCGGCGAGGCCGTCCCGGTGTGGAAGAGGGCCGGCACCCCGAACTCGATGCAGGTCTCGTAGAGGGGCCAGCAGGCCTCGTCGTCGGGACGGTAGCCGCAGGGCGGGTAGATCTTGATGCCGCGGAACCCCTGGTTCGCGACGGCGTCCCGGAAGCGCTCCGGCGTGTCGGGGCGGCGCGGGTCGCGCCCGAAGTAGGCGTAGAAGCGACCCGGGTAGCGCTCCATCAGCCGCACGTGCTGCGCCAGCACCTCGTCGATGGGGACGTCCTGCTCCTCGCCGAAGGCGGGCCCCATGTCGACCACCATCGCGACCGCCGCGTCGACGCCCGCGCGGTCGAGCTCGGGGATCAGGAGCTCCCCCTCGGGGTCCGAGGCGCCCGACATCACGCGCGGCCGGATCGTCGCCGGATCGCGGGGCGGCCAGCGGCGCGTCGCCGCGCCCAGCGCCATCCCCTGCTTGTAGCCCTCGGGCTGGTAGCCCTCGTCCCAGACGTGGATGTGCATGTCGACGATCATCGGAGCCTCCGCACCGGGCCTCCCGCGGCGGTGCGAGCATAGGCGATTCGCCGCCGGCGATGCGATCGCCTCCGGCGCGGGGGAGCGGCCCCCGCGCCGCCCCGCGGCCCCCCCTGACGGTATGCTCGGCGGCGACACCCCGGGAGATGCGCGCGGGAGATGCAGGGCGATGGAACGCGAGACGATCCTCTACGAGCCGCAGGGCGAGATCGTGATCATCACGATGAACCGCCCGGAGGCCCTCAACGCGCTGAACGAGCAGCTCCACCACGACCTGGGCGACGCCTGGGAGGCGTTCAAGGAGGACGACTCGCTCCGCGTCGCCATCATCACCGGCGCGGGGCGGGCGTTCTGCGCCGGCGCCGATCTGAAGGAGCGCGCGATGTACGCGCGCCAGGGGAGGCAGCCGCCCCGGGCGGAGCGTCGCGATCCGAGGCGGTTCGGCCTCCCCGGGCCGCACGAGATCCCCAAGCCCATCATCGCCGCGGTGAACGGGATCTGCGTCGGCGGCGGCCACGGCATCGCGCTCGACTGCGACATCCGCATCGCCTCGACCGCCGCGCGCTTCGGCGATCTCGAGATCCGGGCGGGGCAGGTGGGTCGCATCGACCTGCTCGTCAAGGCCTACCCGCCGGCGGTGGCGAGCTACCTCGGGCTGACCGGCGAGATGATCCCGGCGGAGCTCGCGCACAGGTGGGGCTTCGTCTCCCACCTGGTGGAGCCCGACGAGCTCCTGCCGACCGCGCTCGAGATCGCGGGGAAGATCCTCCGGAACCCGCCGCGGGCGGTCGAGGTCTACAAGGACGTCGCGCTGCACGCACTCCGGTACACGGAGGCGCGCGAGTACCTCCACCACGCCGCGAAGAGCGTGCTCGCCTCGAGGGACTACCGCGAGGCCGTCACCTCCTTCGCCGAGGGGCGCGACGCGAGCTTCACCGGCGACTAGCGCCGGACCGGGGGGCGCCGTGGCCGAGTACGAGCTGGCGATCGTCGGGGGGACCGTCGTGACGGCCCGCGGGGAGTGGCGCGGCGAGATCGCCGTCTCCGGGGGACGGATCGCCGCGCTGGCGGAGCCGGGCACCGCCCTCGAGGCCGACCACACGCTCGACGCCACCGGGCGCCACGTGCTCCCCGGCGTGATCGACCCGCACGTCCACATGCCCTCCGGCGAGGACTTCGCCGCGATCTGCGAGCGCGAGACCGCGTCGCTCATCCGCGGAGGCGTCACCACGGCGATGGTCTTCACCGCCTCGCCCGACGAGCCCTACGGGCCGCTCCTCGCGCGGCAGGCGGCGGCCGTCGGGGGCGCCGCCTACTGCGACGTCGCCCTCTCGCCCATCATCGAGTCGATGGATCACGTCCGCGAGCTCCCCGAGCTCGCCCGCGAGCACGGCGCGACCTCCTACAAGATGTACTTCGCCGCCGGCGGCCGGGAGCTCTACCCCGGCACCGTCGCCGTCGACGACGGCGTGCTCTACGAGGCGCTGGGCCAGATCGCGGCGCTCGGCGATCCGGCCGTCGCGATGGTCCACGCCGAGAACTGGGAGATCGCGGCCGTCCTCGCGGAGCGCCTGCGCGCCGAGGGCCGCCGCGACCCGGCCGCCTGGAGCGAGTCGCGCCCGAACCCCCTGGAGGAGGAGTGCATACGCCGCGCCGCCTACTACGCCGGACTCCAGGGCTGCCCGCTCTACGTGGTGCACATGAGCACGGCGGAGGGCCCCCGGGCCGTCCGCGAGGCGCGCGCGCGCGGCGTGCGCATCGACGGCGAGACCTGCCCCCACTACCTCGAGGTGCACGCCGAGCACGAGAAGGCGGCGCTCGCGAAGTACAACCCGGCCGTCAAGTGGCGCGCCGACAACGAGGCGCTCTGGCGGGCGCTCGGCGACGGCGGCGTGAGCTGCATGGGATCCGATCACATCCCGATACGCTGGGAGCAGAAGAGCGCCGGCGGCTTCGACGACATCTGGGAGGCGCGGGGCGGCGTCCCCGGCTCGGCGACGATCCTCCCCCTCCTCCTCGCGCGCGGCGTCAACGGGGGACGCCTCACGCTGCCGCAGGTGGCCGCGGTGACGAGCGCCAACGCCGCGCGGATCTTCGGCCTCCCGGGGAAGGGCCGCATCGCGCCGGGGGCCGACGCCGACCTGGTCGTCGTCGATCTCGCGCGCGAGGTCGACTTCCGCGCGGAGCGCCTCGGCGTCGACTACTCGCTCTTCGAGGGCGAGCGCTTCCGCGGCTGGCCGGTTGCGACCGTGCTCGCCGGGCGGGTGGTGATGGAGGAGGGCGAGATCGCCGGGAGGGCCGGCGACGGCCGGTACCTGCGGCGCGGTGCGGGGACGGCGGCGTAGCCGCCTCACCGGGCAGGGTCAGGGGGGCGGGAGGCGACGGACGATGCCGCGCATATGGGACGAGGTGATCCCGGAGTCGGAGCGCGAGATCTGGGCCGCCGCGGGCTACGGGCGGCGGGGCGAGTTCGGGGCGCGGCCGGCGGTGCTGGTCGTCGACGTGAGCTACGACTTCACCGGGGACCGGCGCGAGCCGATCCTCGAGTCGCAGCGGCGCTTCCACAACTCCTGCGGCGAGGCGGCGTGGGATGCGATCGAGCAGATCCGGATCCTGCTCGCCGAGGCGCGGGCGCGCGGCGTCCCGGTCTTCTACACCACGGGCCCGAGCGAGGCGACGCTCCTGCAGCGCGGCGGATGGCTCTGGAAGAACCCCCGCGGCGAGACCCGCGCCAAGTCGGAGATCTCGCGTCGCATCGGGATGCGGATCGTCGAGGAGATCGCGCCCGAGCCCGGCGAGATCGTGATAGAGAAGACGAAGCCCGCGGCCTTCTACGGGACGCCGCTCGCGAGCTACCTCACGCTGCTCGGCATCGACGACCTCATCATCTGCGGCACCGCGACCTCGGGCTGCGTGCGCGCGACCGTGATCGAGGCCTTCAACCTCAACTACCACGTCCAGGTCGCGGAGGAGTGCACCTTCGACCGGGGCGAGGTGACCCACCGCGTCAATCTCTTCGACATCCACAACAAGTACGGGGACGTGCTCCCGCTCGAGGAGATCGTGGCGTACCTGCGCGCGCTCCCCGAGGGCACCTACGCCGCCGTGGAGCGCTACCGCGCCGACGTGCGACCCCCCGGCCCGCCGGCGCCGTGATCACCGACTCGCAGATCCACCTCTGGGAGGAGAGCCGGCCCGATCGCCCCTGGACGGCGATCAGCGAGCCCAACCTCCCCGAGCCCTACGGCCCCGAGCGCTTCCTCCCGGTCCTCGATCGCGCCGGCGTCGGGCGCGCCGTGATCGTGCCGCCCGGCTTCATGGGGACGAACAACGAGTACGGCCTCGAGTGCGCCGCCCGGCACCCCACCCGGCTCGCCGTGATGGGGCTCATCAACCCCGCCGCGCCCGATGCGCCCGACCGGGTCGGGAGGTGGCTCGCGCAGCCCGGGATGATCGGGATCCGCACGCACGTGCACGCGCGCCTGCGCGCCTTCTGGGGATCCGACGGGGCGGCCGATCCGTTCTGGGCCGCGTGCGAGCGCCACGACGTCCCGGTCGCCGTCTTCAGCACCGGGGCGAAGGACTACGTGGAGCGCATCGCGCAGCGCCACCCCGGCCTGCGCCTGATCATCGATCACATGGGGCTGCCGGTCGCGGAGGCGCTCGCCGGCGCCGGGGGCGACGCCGTGGCGAGCCTGGACCACCCGGAGATCACCGCGATGCTCGCGCTCGCGCGCCACCCCCGGGTGGCGGTGAAGGTCTCGGCGAAGCCCCCCTTCGACCGCTCCCCCGACGGCGTCGAGCTCGTGCGGCGGGTCTTCGAGGCGTACGGGCGAGAGCGCCTCTTCTGGGGCACCGACTACACGCAGGCGCTGCGCATCGGCTACGAGCGCTACGAGGAGCAGCTGGACGTGATCCGGGTACACGCCGCCTTCCTGGGCGAGGAGGATCGCGCCTGGATTCTCGGGCGGGCGCTCGCCGAGTACCTCGGCTGGCCCGAGGGCGCCCGGTCGACCGAGCTCGCGCGGGGGAGGTAGCCGTCGCCGGGTCCGGCGGGCGGGGGCGCCTCCCCGCCGCGCGCGGCGGGCGGCGGGCTAGTGGGGATTCTCGGCCGCGGCCGGCGTCTCCAGGTCGGTCGCGGCGCCCCGGCGGAACCCGGCGTCGAGCAGCGAGTCGACGAGCGCGTCGAAGGCGGCCGCCCCGTCGACGTCGAGCCGCAGGCGGACGCGCGCGACCCCCACGGGGAGATCGGGCGACCGCAGGTCGTGGCCGATCTCGACGATGTTGACCCCCGCGTCGGCGATCGCGCCGGTGATGCGCGCGAGCTCGCCCGGGACGTGCGCCGAGGCCACGGTGAGCGTGCGCTGCCGCCCGGCCACGGCGAGCCCGCGAGCGAGGAGCCAGCCGAGGCGATTGACGTCGATGTTGCCCCCGGAGACGACCGCCACCGCGGGTCCGCCGGGCTCGACGCGGCCGGTGAGCAGCGCCGCCACTCCCAGCGCCCCGGCGCCCTCCGCCACGAGGTGCGAGCGCTCCAGCAGGAAGAGGAGGGCGCTCGCCACCTCCTCCTCGCTGACGGCGACGACGTCGTCGACGTGGCGGCGGATCAGCTCGAGCGTGAGCCCGGAGGGGCCGGCGACGGCGGCGCCGTCCGCGATCGTGTGCCGCGCCGGCAGCTGCCGCGGCTCTCCGGCCTCGAGCGAGTCGAGGATCCCCGGCATCGCCTGCGTCTGGACGCCGACGACGCGGGCCCCGGGGCAGCGCGCCTTCACCGCCACGGCCACGCCCGCGAGCAGCCCGCCCCCGCCCGCCGGGACCAGAATCGTCTGGAGGTCGGGCACCTCCTCCGCGACCTCGAGACCCAGCGTCCCCTGCCCCGCCACGATGGCGGGATGATCGTAGGGCGGGACGTAGAGCAGCCCCCGCTCGGCCGCGAGCGAGCGCGCGCGCTCCTGGCACGCCGCGAGCGGCCCGTCCAGGAGCTCGATCTCGGCGCCGTACTCGCGCGTGGCCCGCCGCTTCGCCAGCGGAGCCTGGCGCGGCATCACGACGGTCGCCGGCAGGCCGACCTCGCGCGCGGCGAGCGCCACTCCCTGCGCGTGGTTCCCGGCCGAGGCGGCGACCACGCCCGGCGGGCGCGGGGTGGCGGTGGCGAGCATGTTCGAGGCGCCGCGCATCTTGAAGGAGCCGGTGCGCTGCAGGCTCTCGCACTTCAGCGAGACCGGAACGCCGAGACGCGCGGTGAGCCGGGGCGAGGGCCAGAGCGGCGTCCGCCGCACCATGCCGACGATGCGGCGGGCGGCCCCCTCGACCTCCGCGATCCCGACGGTGCCGGCA
>DAOULG010000140.1:0-3762 GCA_034420495.1 Dehalococcoidia bacterium | reverse complement strand
GGTAGGCGTAGGGAAGCGTGGGATCCGCCCCGTAGACCTTGATCGGACACAGAACCGCCGCCACATCCGCGAACAGCGAGAAGATGCGGGCGTACTCGACGATCACCGCCTCGTACTCCGCGGGGCAGATGAGCTCGTAGCCCCCGCCGGACGCGGATTCCCGCAGCGTCGTCTCGGCCATAAGCGGAAGCACCCCCGGGACCACGCGCCGGAAGTTCGGCGAGAACTCGAGCAGCTCCAGGAACGCCGCCGTGTCCCGGAAGTGGTGGGCGCGCCTCCGGGCGAGAGAGGCGGCCCGGATCGACGCGTCGTCCAGCTCCTCGTGGCTCACACCGGGCTTGCGCAGGGGTGGATCGAAGAGGAACAGAGCCTCGTAGCCGCTGCAGTTGCTGGGCGAGAGGAGCGTCGAGAGAGCCGAGACGGAGTGGAAGACCCCGACCATCGGCTTCGCGCCGTAGTGAGCATCGATCGCCTCCAGGATCGCGTCCTGATCGCGGGCCATCGTCGGGACGTTGTGGTAGTCGAAGTCGCCCAGGGCGTTCCAGCCATGGTTGCGGAGGTCATAGACGACGAGGTCGAACTCCTCCTGAAGGAGCGACCAGAACGGATAGTAGAGGTCGATGGCGAGCCCGTTGCCGTGGCTCAGGACGAGCCGCGCTCCATCCGGATTGCCGTGCCGCCTCAGCGTGATCGTCGTGTCGCCCTCGACGCGGACGTCGAGCGTCGAGAGCGGCTCCGGGAGCATCCAGACGGCCCCGGAGTCGCTCACCTCTCCGCCTGTCCGCTGCCGGTCGGCAGCAGGCCCCCGCCGCGCACCTGCACCACGGCCTCCCTCATGGTCCACGGCCCAGGACCAGCCGCGGCCCAGCGCGACCCGCCATCGAGGCCACCTCGTCCCGCTTCACCGGGGCGCGGACGCCCTGGATGAGCAGGTCGAGGGTACGCCTCCGAGCAAGCTCCGCCACATCCACGCCCGGCCGGCCCTCCCGTGCGAACGCGATCCGTCCGCGCCGGCCGCCGTGGCTCGCGGTGACGCTGACCGGCGCCGGCGATCTCATCGTTGCGGCCGCCGAGCCCGTCGCAGAGGCCGGCCCGCGGGGCGGCGCGACGCGAGAGCGAACTGCCGGCGCGGCCCGAGTACGGGTACCCCGCCAGCGCTCCACCTCCTCGCCGGCGAGCCACGCGACCGCCGGCGCCTCGCGCGCAGCGCCCGGGGCGAGATCGACGTGGACCACCCGCGCCCCCCGCACGACGCGGAGGGGTCGCACCCACGGAGCCGAGACGGGAGCCGACGTCGCGAGCCGCGGGCTCCCGCCGGGGATTCGCTATGGAGGAAGCGCCCGCTCCTCAGGCGGCGTTGGCGTCGAGGTACGCGATGAGGGCGCCCGGAGTCAGGAGTTCCCCGAATTCCTCCGCGGAGATGTTGACGCCGAACTCCTCGTTGACGAGCTTCCAGAAGGCGATGATATCGGGAGAGGGCACGCCCGACTCCGCGATGTTGCGATCCGGCTCCAGCGGCTCGCCCGCCGTGCGCCCCTCGATCTCGAGGCTGTCGTCAACGAGCTTCCGCAGTCGCTCTTCGATCGCGCTCACGGGCACACTCCCCCTCCGCCTGCCGACCCCGGCGGCGAGGGCAACGATAGGCACGGCGGACCCCCCCGTCAACGCGCCGCCGAGCGCTCCCCGCGGGCCCGGTCGAGGGGGAGATCGGCGCCGGACGCTCCCCGCTCCGGAGGCTCTGCAGGCGGCCTCCGCCACCCCCCATCCGCCCCCCGGCCGCGCCGGGACGGTCCGCAGCAGGAGCCGCCGGAGCCGAAGGCGATGGGCGTCGCGTCGGCCGCGCCGTCGCTACCGGGAGCCCTTCACCTGCACGGTGACGACATCGAGCCCGTAGTACTTCTGGTGGTGCACCGACGAGGCGTAGTGCCGCAGCAGGCGGAGCGACACCTCCCCCTCCTGCAGCCCCTCGGACTCCTCCTCCAGGTATGCCAGCCGGTCCTCGATGTTCTCCTCGTCGAAGACCGCGAGGAACTCCATCTCGACCGCCGTCCCGGTGGGACGCGCCGTCACGATGAGGCGCGGCGCCTCCCCGTCGGCGACCTCATCAGCGCGCGGCACGAGGGAGAGGAGGGTCTCCTCGGCGGCGGCGCCCAGGCGGTCCGCCGACGCCCGGTCCCACCCGAGATTGCCCGCGATGCCGCGGACGAACGCCTCGATCTCGGGCAGGGACGCGGCGTGAAGCCTCGACTGCAGCCGACCGCCCGTGCGCGGGCTGGTCAGGGCGAGGAAGGCCGTCATCAGCACGGCCGAGAGCGCCCCTATCAGCATGCCGTTGTCGAGCAGGGAGCCCCAGGTGCCACCGACGACGTCCGCGAAGATCGTCTGGTGCTCGATCCCGACGCCCAGCGAGAAGGCGATCCCGACGACCAGCGCCTTGCGGTGGTCGAGCCCGTCCTGGATCACCGTCGCGATGCCGCCGACGAAGAGCAGGCCGATCGCCGTCAGCAGGTAGGCCCCCATCACGGGACTCGGGATCGTGAGCAGGACGGCGGGGAGCTTCGGGAAGAGCGCCAGGCAGACGAGGCCCGCCCCGATGACGACGCCGACGTGGCGCGAGGCGACCCCCGTCAGGGTCGCGAGCGAGACGCTGGTGGAGGAGTAGACCGTGGTCGGGGGCGTCCCCGCGATGCCGGAGAGGAGGATGCCGAGGCCGTTCGTGTTCAGCGCCCCCTGCACCAGCCGGAAGTCGGTCACCCGCGGCCTGCGACGCGACGCTCCCTGTATCGCCACGCTGTCGCCGATGTTCTTCACGCCCCCGACGAGCGTGATCACGACGAAGACCGGCAGGAGCGCCCAGAACTCCACCCCCGCGGGGAGCGCGAACCCGGGGAAGCGGGCCCCGGCGGGGATCCCCGCCCACGGCGCGTCGGCGATGCGCTGCAGGTCGTAGGCGCCGAACGGCGCCGCGACGAGGCACCCGGCGGCGATGCCGATGAGCGGCGACCAGAGCCGCCACGCGCCCGACGCGCGGAGCGCGAGGGCGGTCGCGACCGCCAGCGTCGCGAGCGCCACCGTCGGTCCGGCGGCGTCGGGGGTCCCCTCGGGAACCTCCCGCACGCGGTCGAGCGCCACCGGCAGGATCGTCGCCGCGAGCAGCATCAGCACCGTGCCCGAGACGACCGGGGTGATGATCCGCCTCAGGAGCGGCAGCCAGATGCCCAGCGCCAGGTAGAACAGCGAGGAGACGACGACGAGGCTCGCGAGCAGCGCCGGCCCGCCCTCGGCGAGCGCCAGCGCGGAGACCGCCACGAAGTTGGGCGTGGCGCCCATGATCTGGATGTGCCCCGCACCGAGGCGCCAGGCGCGGCCCGCCTGCAGCGCCGTGAGCGTCCCGGCGATCACCAGCGCGGCGAAGATCGCCCACGAGAGGTACTCCTCGTCCTGACCGCCCGCCCGGGCCGTGACGGCGACGACCACCACGAGCGGGGCCAGCGCCAGCACGACCCCCTGGAGCCCGACCGCGAGGGCGACCCCCGGCGAGCAGGGCTCGTCCGCCTCGTACCGGATGGCGTCGTTCATGCCCGGTGCCTGCATCGCGGCTCCCGACCCGGATCCCGGTCCACGCGCTTATACGCCCGCTCCCGGCGCCGCGTCCACGCGATCGCGGGGCCTGCCGATCACACCCGCCGTCGCCTCCCCGGGGGCGGGAGGACGGGGCGAGCCGATGGGCGGCTACGGCCCGCCGCCCGCGACGAGCTGGGG
>DAOULG010000139.1:0-12601 GCA_034420495.1 Dehalococcoidia bacterium | reverse complement strand
TCGCGATCACGCCGGCCGCCGGCTTCGTCGGGCCGCTGGAGGCGATCCTGATCGGGATCGCGGCCGGCGCCGTCTGCTACTGGGCGCTCCGGATCAAGTTCCGCTTCGGCTTCGACGACTCGCTCGACGTCGTGGCGGTCCACCTCATGGGCGGCGTGGTCGGGTCGATCCTCCTGGGCGTCCTCGCCGACGCCGACATCGGCGGCGTCGCGGGCAGCTTCGACCAGCTGCTGCGCCAGGCGGCCTCGGTGGTGATCGCCGTCGCCTACTCCTTCATCGTCTCCTACGTGCTGCTCCGCATCATCCAGGCGACGATCGGCCTGCGGGTCACCGAGGAGGAGGAGCGGCGAGGGCTCGACCTGTCGCTGCACGACGAGCAGGCGTATGTGCTGTCCGACTAGCCTCCGGGGCGCCACGAGGAGACGGCACGGTCGAGGACGAGGAAACGGGGCACGCTCGTGAAGATGATCATCGCCTACATCAACCCCTACAAGCTGGACGAGGTGCGCGACGCGCTCAAGGAGGCGGGCGTCACCGGGCTCTCGATCGCGACGATCCAGGGCTTCGGACGGCAGGGCGGCCACCGGGAGATCTACCGGGGCGCCGAGTACGACGTCGAGTTCGTGCCGAAGGTGCGCATCGAGGTGCTCGTCGACGAGACGCTCGCGCCGACCGTGATATCGACGGTGGAGCAGACCGCCCGCACCGGCTCGGTCGGAGACGGCAAGATCGCCGTGCTCTCCGTCGAGGACGTCATCCGCATCCGGACCGGCGAGCGGGGAGAGGACGCCCTCTGACGCCCCGCCGCGCCGTGCACGGCGCGGCGGCCGGCTGTGGCTGAGGCGGCGCCGCGGAGTTCCCGACCCGGGGACGAGCGGCGCCGCCGCGCGTCGGCGAGCATGCGGCCCGCGGGGAAGCGCCGATGAGTGAGACCGCCGCGCTCGCGCTCTTCCTCGAGGCGCGCGAGGAGCGGGAGCCCCGGCCGGCCAGCGAGGCGGGAGGCCGCGCCTGCGCCCGGCTCACGGAGCTCCTCGACGCGGCACTCTCCGAGCTCGCCGCCTCGCTCGTCGGCCCCGACGTCGCCGTCGTCGCGGTCGGCGGCTACGGGCGGGGCGAGCAGTCCCGCCACTCCGACGTCGACCTGATGCTGCTGGCGGAGCGGGAGAGCCAGGAGCGGTCGGCGGCCCTCCTCTACCCGCTCTGGGACGCCAAGCTCACCGTCGGGCACTCCGTGCGCGACGTCGGCCAGGCGATCGAGGCCGCACGGGAGAGCGCCGAGACGGCGACGGCCCTTCTCGACGCGCGGCTCGTCTGGGGAGACCGCGCGCTCTTCGACCGCTTCCTCCGGGCGCGGCGCCGGCTCGCCGGCCGGCAGCGGCGCTGGCTGGCCCGAGAGCTCGCGGCGCGGCGGCGGGAGCGGGTCGAGGCGGAGAGGTGGCAGCTCGCCTCGCCGCACCTCAAGACGGGGCGCGGCGGCCTGCGCGACCTGCACGTCCCGCGCTGGCTCGATGCCCTGGAGACGCTCGACGGCGGGGCCGAGGGGCCCGCGGAGCGCGATCCGGCGCTCGGGGCGGCGCGCGAGACGCTGCTCGCGACGCGCACGGCGCTGCACGCCCTGAGCGATCGCCCCACCGACCGCCTCCACCACGATCTCGCGCCCTCCGTGGCCGGCTGGCTCGGCGAGGAGAGCGACCACTGGTCTCGCCGCCTCCTCGACGCGATGCGGACCATCGACGCCGAGGCGGCCGGCCGCCTCGACCGCGCGGCATCCGGGCGGGACTCCGCGCCGCGGCGCTGGCTGGGCGTCCTCCGGCGCGGGAGGGGCGGCGGCGACCCGGCGCCCGAGGCGGCCCCGGGCGGCGAGCCGGCGGATGCCCCCGCGCGCCTCGCGGAGGCGCTCTCCGCGCTCGGCGCCCGCGGGGGAGATGCCGGCGACGAGGGCGCCGCCCCGCCGCCGCTCGAGCCGCTCCCCCCCACCGCCTGGCTCGCCGAGCTGCTCCCCGAGTGGGAGGGGATCCGCGGCCGGCAGCACGCCGTCTCCTTCCACGTCCACCCGGTCGACGTCCACTCGGCGTGCGCGGTGGCGGAGTCCTGGCGCGCGGCGCGCATCGAGGAGGAGGACACGGGGACGGTCGCAGCCGCCGCCGCGCTCGACGACGAGCCGCTGCTCCTGCTCGCCGCGCTGCTCCACGACATCGGCAAGGGCGAGCCCGGCGATCACGCGGAGGCCGGCGCCGCCATCACCGAACGCGTCGCCCGCCGGCTGCGCCTCGACGGCGAGCGCAGCCGGCGTCTGATCGCAGCGGTCCGCCACCACCTGCTGCTCCCCACCATCGCCATCCGGCGGGACATCGCCGACCCGCGGGTCATCGCGGAGGTCGCGCGGGCGGTCTCCGACGACCGCACGCTTCACCTGCTCTACGTGCTCGCGGTCGCCGACGCGCGGGCGACCGGGCCCGAGGCGTGGGGACGGTGGAAGGCGCAGCTGATGCGCCTCCTCTACCACCGCGCGCTGGCGCGCATCGAGTCGCTCGGAACGGGCGAGGATGCCACCGAGACGGGGCGGGCGCGGCGCGATGAGGCGATCGAACGCGTGGCCGCGCTCGAGGGCGGGCCGCCCGCGCAGGACGTGCGCCGCCACATCGACGCGCTCCCGGCGCCCTACGCACTCACGACCCCGCCGGGGGAGATCGCCGCCCATCTCCAGCTGATCGAGAGCGCCGCGGCCGCGAGCACCCGGACCGCCCTCTCGCGCAGCCGCAGCGGCGGCGTCGAGCGCCTCACCGTCGTCACCCGCGACCGACCGGGCGTGCTCGCGACGCTCGCCGGCACGCTCGCCGCGCACAGCGCGACGGTGCTCGGCGGCGCCTGCTACACGCGGGACGACGGATGGGCGATCGACGTCATCGGCGTCGACGACGCGCTCGGGCACGGCATCGACGCGGCGCGCTGGCGGCGCATCGAGGAGAACATCCCGCTGGCGCTCGCCGGGCGATTCCCGATCGACCAGAGGCTCATCCAGACACGGGCCACCTACGGCGATCGCCCGCGCGCGCGGAACGGGGAGGCGCGGCGTCCCGACGGCTCCACCCCGCCGCCGATCGCACCGACCGTACGCGTCGACAACGCCGCGTCGGATCGCTACTCGGTCGTCGAGGTCAGCGTCGCCGATCGGCCCGGCATCCTCTACGCGATCGCGCGCGCGCTCAACGGGCTCTCGCTCGACATCTACCTCGCGAAGGTCGACACCTGGGGATCGGAGGTCGTCGACACCTTCTACGTGCAGGGCGAGGAGGGCCGGCGCGTCACGGAGCCGGAGCAGATCGCGCGGCTCCGCGCCGCGGTCACGGCGGCGATCGCCGACCTCGACGCCGCGCCGGACGAGGTCGACGCGGCGAGATAGCCGCCGAGAAGAGGAGCGGCGCGCGGCACCGGGCGGGCGCCCCTGCAGCGCGCGCGGCCGCCGCCTACCATAGCCACGGCCGCCGCCGGGGAGAGCGCCGCGGCCGGGAGGAGGCGGCGGTGAGCGAGGCCCCCGAAATCGTGCCGGTCGGGGAGCTGCCGCCCCCGGGCGTCGTGCCGCGGCTCATGCATGCCGCGACGCTCCGCCAGGATCGCTACGGAGAGCCCCGCGACGCCTTCGCCGTCGAGCAGGTCCCCGTGCCCTCGCTCGGCCCGCGGCAGGTGCTCGTGGCGATGATGGCCGGGGGCGTCAACTACGACGTCGTCTGGGCGGCCCTCGGGCATCCGGTCGACGTGATCGCCGCCGCGCGCCGGCGCGGAGCCGCCGAGGAGTACCACATCGGCGGCTCCGACGGGGCGGGAGTCGTCTGGGCCGTCGGCGGGGAGGTGACGCGGGTCGCCCCGGGCGATCACGTGGTGCTCTCCTGCGGCGTCTGGGACGAGGCGGCCGACGACCTCGGCGGTCCCGCGGGGCCGATGGGATCGCAGAGCGCCGGCATCTGGGGCTACGACGTCAGCTACGGCTCCTTCGCGCAGTTCGCGCGCGTGGAGCAGTACCAGTGCCATCCGAAGCCGCCGGGGCTGAGCTGGGAGGAGGCGTCGGTGTACATGCTCACCGGGGCCACCGCCTACCGCCAGCTCGCCGGCTTCCCGCCCCACACCGTCGGGCCGGGCGACGGCGTGCTGGTGTGGGGCGGCGCGGGCGGCCTCGGAACGATGGCGATCCAGATCACGCGCGCCCTCGGCGGCGTCCCGGTCGCCGTCGTCTCGGACGAGGGACGGGCGGACGTCTGCCGGGCGCTCGGGGCGGAGGGCGTGATCGACCGCCGCGAGTTCGACCACTGGGGGCGGCTGCCGGACATCGACGACGACGCGGCGTTCGGCGAATGGATGCGCGGCGCCAGGGCCTTCGGCCGGGCGCTGCGCGGGGCGATGGGCGGCAGCGGGGCGCCCCGCATCGTCTTCGAGCATCCCGGCGAGGCGACGCTCCCGACCTCGATCTACGTCTGCGAGACCGGGGGGATGGTCGTGATCTGCGGCGGGACGAGCGGCTACAACGCCGACGTCGATCTGCGCTACCTCTGGGTCCGGCAGAAGCGGCTGCAGGGATCGCACTTCGCCAATCCCGAGGACTGCGCGGCGCTCAACGAGCTGGTCATGGAGGGCCGCGTGAGGCCGGTGCTGGCGCGCTCGTTCTCGCTCGACGAGGCCGGGGAGGCGCACCAGCTGATGCACGAGAACCGCCACGAGCCGGGGAACATGGCGATCCGGATCGGCTCGGCGGGGGCGTAGCGGCCGCGGAGGCGCCGGCCGGGGGTGGGTCGGCGACCAAGGGCCACGGCATGCACGATCTCGTCGCCCCGGGGAGAGCAGCGGCGAGCGTTCGAGCGCGGTGAGCGGGCACCGCGGCCGTCCCGTTCGTCCCTCGGCGCCGCCCCCCACCCCCGGGGCTCGGCCGGAGGATCGTACATCAAATAGTCACGAGGGTAAACGCCTAATCTTTTTGTGCCGCGACATCGATGCCGGCCATCGCCTCCAGCGCCGTGACGAGCGCCTGCGTCCCCGCCTCCCCGCCCCCGCGCCGCTCCACCGCCGCGAAGAGCTGGTGGACCAAAGACGTCCCGGCGAGCGGCAGCGAGAGCTCCGACGCCGCCTCCAGGGCGAGCCGCAGATCCTTCTGTTGCAGCGAGACCTTGAACCCGGGCGAGAAGTCGCGCCCGAGGATGCGCGGCCCCAGGTTCGAGAGCTGCCACGAGCCGGCCGCTCCCGGCGTGATCGCGGCGAGCATCACCCGCGGGTCGACGCCGGAGCCGGCGCAGAGCAGCAGCGCCTCGGCCATCGCCAGGTTGTTCAGCGCCACCGCCACCTGGTTGCAGAGCTTGACCGTCTGCCCGCTGCCGACCGGGCCGCAGTGCGTGATCGTCCCGCCCAGGACCTCGAGCAGGGGGCGCACGCGGTCGAGAGCCTCCAGGGGGCCACCCACCATGATGGAGAGCGTCCCGGCCACCGCTCCCTGCTCGCCGCCGGAGACCGGCGCGTCGAGCAGCACCGCCCCGCGGCCTTCCAGCGCATGCGCCAGGCGCCTCGTCACCGCGGGAGAGATCGTCGACATGTCGACGACGACGGAGTCCGGCCGCAGCCCCTCCGCGACACCGCCCGCCCCGAGCACGACCTCCTCGACGTCGGCGCTCCCGGTCACGCAGAGGAGGACGACCCTCGCGCGGGCGGCCACCTCCGCCGGCGCCCGCGCCGGCTCCGCGCCCGCGCGCACGGCCTCATCGAGCCGCCCCGGCGAGCGGTTCCACGCCACGACCTCCCACCCGGCGCCGATCAGGTTCCGCGCCATGGGGAGGCCCATGATGCCGAGTCCGATGCAGCCGACGGGACCGGCCGCCGCCGCCCCGGCTCCTCCTCCACCCTGCGCCATCATCACTCCCCCGTTCGCGAACCGCCCTCTCCCCGCATCGAAGCACGGCGCGGGCGGCGGGTGAAGCCCGCCCCGCCGCACCCCGTCGCCGGGAGCCGGCGGCCTCGGCGTAGAATGTCCGTCGCGACGAGCGGGCGCCCGCCGCCGACCGTGCGGAGCGGCGGCGCGCCGCGGGCGCCGCCGCTGACGGGAGAGGCGCGATGCGACGCGGTCTGAGCCGGGTCCTGCTCCTCGGCATGCTCGTCGGCCTCGTCGTCGCCGCGCTCCGGCGCCTCGGGGCGCTCGGCGGGCAGGGATGCGACATGGGCTGCGACTGCAGCCAGGCCGCCGAGCTCTGCTTCTGCAATCACGCGACGTGCCTCGCCCCCGCCGACATCGACACCGAGTAGCGGCGAGGGGCGCTCAGGGCTGGTTGGTGAGGATGAGCGTCGCGCCGGCGGCGAACATGCCGCCCGCCCCGTGCGCCAGCGAGAGTTCGATGCCCTCGACCTGACGCGCGCCGCCGTCGCCGCGCAGCTGCGCCACGGACTCCAGGATCGCGAACATCCCGTACATCCCGGTGTGCGTGTGCGAGAGGCCGCCGCCGTTGGTGTTGACCGGCAGGTCGCCGCCGGGCGCGGTGCGCATCTCGGAGAAGAACGGGCCCCCCTCGCCCGGCGCCACGAAGCCCAGCGCCTCCAGCATGTAGACCGGGGTGTGCGTGAAGGCGTCGTAGAGCATCGCGTGATCGATCTCCGCCGGTCCGACCCCGGCCATGCGGAAGGCATCCTCGCCGGCGACGCGGTAGGCCTCGCTCTCGAAGAGCTCGGCCATCTGCGAGACGTTCTGGTGCGCGACCGCCTCGCCCCGTCCCAAAAGCCACACCGGCGGCCGGGGGAAGTCGCGGGCGCGCTCCCCGCCGACGATCACGAGGGCGCCCCCGGCGTCGGTGACCAGGCAGCAGTTGAGCAGGCGCAGCGGCCACGCTATCAGCCTCGACGCCAGCACATCCTCGACGCTGAGGGGACCGCGCATCGTCGCCTTCGGATTGAGCGCCGCCCACCGCCGGGTCGCCACGGCGACGGCGGCGAACTGCTCCTCCGTGCTCCCGTAGCGGGCCATGTGCCGCACCACGGGCAGCGAGAACATCGTCGGCGGCCCGAAGACCCCGTACGGCATCTCGAACTGGCCCCAGGGGGTGGCCGGGCTCGGCACACGCCGCTCCACGCCGACGCGGGACCGCCCCGACTCGCCGTGCGTGATGAGGACGGTGGAGGCGTAGCCGGAGGCGATCGCCGCGGCCGCGTGCCCGACGTGCACCAGGAAGGAGCAGCCGCCGACGGCGGTGCCGTCCACCCAGCGCGGGACGATCCCGAGGTACTCGGCGATCTGGGAGGGACGGGGCCCCGCCGTGGCGAGCCCGTCGACATCGGCCGGCGAGAGCCCCGCGTCGGCGAGCGCCGCCAGCGCCGCCTCGGCGTGCAGCGAGAGCTCGGAGCGATCCGGCTGCACGTCGACGCGCGCCGTCTCGGCGGCGCCGACGATGGCGGCGGCCCGCCGCAGCGCCCGCGCGTCACTCACCGCGGGGAAACCGCTCCGGGGCGCGAGGCCCGCTCGGACGGAACAGCGGAAGGACGGGCCCCTCGCCGCCGGCGAGCCCGCCCTGCTCGAAGACGATCTCGAGCGGCATGCCGGCGGGCAGGAGGCGCGGAATGCTCTCCGCCGCCGTGCCGGCCTCGACGCCGGAATCGACGACGTTGCTCATCATGCGCGGGCCCTCCGAGAGCGTCACCACCGCTATCACGTAGGGGACGCGCTCCTCGAAGCCGGGCGCGGGACGGTGGCAGACGACGTAGCTCTCGAGCGTGGCGCGGCCGGAGGCCGTCTCCCATGCCACGTCGGCCGACCAGCACCGGGGGCAGAACGGCCGCGGGTAGAAGTAGCAGCGGTCGCAGGCGCGGCAGCGCTGGATGCGCAGCTCGCGCCGCCGGAGGCCCGCCCAGAACTCGGCGCTCTCGGGGGTGGGCTCGGGGATCAGCGGCTCGGCCACCCGTGCCCCCTACCTGAGAGCGGCGAGCACGAGCGGGACCAGCAGCACGACGAGCCCGGCTGCGAGGAGCACGCGGTAGGCGAGGGTCCAGAGCCGGCGCGGTGCGGGATCCCACGAGGAGTAGGCCGTCTCTTCGGAGAGCTCGGGGTCGAGGTCGCCCTCGGTCGAGTGTTCCCAGCCGCCGCTCTCGTGCACCGGCCCCTCCCGCGCACGCGCCCGACGGTCGGCCGGGCTCCGCGAGACTAGCGGCGGCCGCCGCATCCGCCACCCGCGCTATGCTCGCCGCAGCCGCCGGAGCACCGCTCGCTCCGGCCGGCCGTCCCGGGAGGGAGGCAGGGTGGCGGCACCTCCGCGCCGAGCAGCACCGGCCGGGAAGAAGGCGCCCGACGGGATCCCTCCCGATGCGCCCCTCGACGCGATCGAGGAGCTCGCCGTCGATCTCGCGCGCGAGGCCGGCCGGACCATCGCCAGCGCCCTCGAGGGCGAGATCCGGGTCGAGTACAAGGGGAAGGCGCGGGGAGAACACGCGCCCACCGACCCGGTCTCCGAGATCGACCACGCCATCGAGCGACTGGTGCGCGAGCGCGTCGGGGAGCTCTTCCCCGCCCACGGCCTCATCGGCGAGGAGGGGGCGGAGGAGCCGGACGTGGAGGGAGACCCCGACTGGGTCTGGGTCATCGATCCGGTCGACGGCACGACCAACTTCATCAACGGCTTCCCCCTCTTCGGCTCCTCCATCGGCATCCTCTACCGCGGCCGGCCGGTGATCGGCGCGATCTGGTGCTCCACGGGCCACGCGCTCAGGCCGGGCGTCTACCACGCGCGCACCGGCGGGCCCCTCCGTTTCGAGGGCGAGATCGTGACGCCGCGACCGGCCAGCGGGAGGGGCAACGTCCGGCGCGGGCTCTCGGCCGCCCCCGGCGGATCGCCCGGCCGCGAGCAGCGCTGGGACCACCGCACGACCGGGAGCGCGGTCTCCGAGTGCGTCTTCGTCGCGACGGGGATCTTCCAGAGCGCGCTCTTCTGGGGACTCCACATCTGGGACGTCGCGGCGGGAGTCGTGCTCGTCCAGGCGGCGGGCCGCGAGGTCTGGCTCTACGACGGGCGCTCGTGGCGCACCTTCGACCTCTTCGAGGCGCCGCGCAGGATGACCGGCGCGCGCCGCGATGAGGCGGCCCGGCGCGCGCCCTCGCTCCGGGACTGGCGATTGCCGCTCGTGATCGGAACCGCGGATGCGGCGGCGACGGTTCGCCGGCGCCATCACCAGCGCCGCTGGAGGTGGCGGTGGATCCGCTGGCGGCGCCGCCTCCGCGGGTGGCTCCGCCGCGGCGGCGGTGCCTAGGCATCTCAGATCAGGGGCCAGGGCCAGCAGCGCCACGGGAAGATCTGCGGCAGCGCCGGCTCGGCGATCAGGCCGCCGAGTCTCTCCGCGAGCGCCTCGCGCTCCGCGCCGCTGAGCTGGCCGGCGAGCGCATCGGCCTCCGGGGCACCGTCGCGGAGCTGCCGCTCCACCCGCTCGAGATCCCGCAGCGCTCCCGCGTCGATCCGCTCTCCCGCGAAGTCCCAGATCACCGTGCGGAGCTTCCCGTCGCGGTGGAAGCAGAGCGCGTTGTCGATCGCCCACAGCCGGTCATCCGCCGCGAGCAGGACGTGCCCGGCCTTGCGATCGGCATTGTTCGCGGCGAGATCGAAGGCGGCGATACGCACGAGTTGTGGCCTGAGGACGGACCGCTCGCGCAGGGCGAAGTAGTGCAGCGCCGGGTCGTGCGCGACGAAGAGCTGCAGCGAGCCCGGACCGTGCTCCCCCTCCCGCTCGACCGTGGGGGGGACCAGCCCCCAGCCTAGGAGCCGCGAGAGCTCGAACGCGGCCACCTCGCGATGGTGCAGCGTGCCGTCGGGAAAGTCGTGGAGCGGCCTCTCGCCGCGACCCGGCTTGTAGACGGCGAGTCCCGCGCCGAGCTCCGCGTGGGTCAGCTCCGCCAGGAACACGTAGTTCGACGAGTCGGGGAGGAGGTGCAACTCGCCGATCTCGGCCTCGCGGAGCGCCTCGAGCACCACCGGGTGCTCCGGGCGCCAGAGCGCGGGAGCGGCCGTCCCCCGCGCGTGATCCATCGCGCCCCCACCGGTCGCCCCGACCCCCGCGCGCCGGACGGCACCGCGGCCCATTGTAGTGGCGGCGACCGGCGCTACGCCCGCTTCACGACCTCCCGATCGCGCACGCCGAGCGCCCACCGCATCGCGGCGAGGTGCATCATCATCGTCGCGAGCGCCGGTAGCGATGCGTCGATCGCCCCGCGCGCCCGCTCGCGCGCCGCGGGCGGGACGCCGCGGGCGTGCAGCTCCTCCTCGCTCGCCCGCAGCGGGTGCGCGAGGAAGCGGGTCGACGAGCGCGCATAGAAGTAGAGCGCGCGCCCCCGGCGGCGGATATCCGGATACGCCGCGAGGTGCTGGAGCTCCTCCCAGGCGGGCGCGAGGTAGCGCGGCCAGCGCCCGGCGGCGCGGTAGAGCTCGGGTGGGGCCGCGAGCCCGAGCGTGCGCGCGACCTCCACCAGGAGCGGCTCCGACGGCGGGGCGAGAGAGACCTCGGTCGCGAGATGGGCGCGCGCCCGCCCCGAGGACTCCCGCGGCTCCGGGCGGCCCTGGCCACCGACCGTCGGCGCCTCGCGGGACTCCGCCAGCGCGCCGAGCAGGAGGAGCAGCTGCGGCTGAAGCCACTGGAAGACGTCGAGCACCGCGAGCAGGCGCTCGAGATCGGAGGCCCCGAGTCCGCCGGCCAGGAGCCCGTCGCGCGAGAGACCGGGCTCGTAGCTCTCCTCGATGCCGTCGCTCGCCATATCCGCCATGTAGAGCGCGCTGTTCAGGAATCCCTGCGTGCCGACGCTCGGCTCGAGCTGCGGCCAGACGCATGCGAGGTAGCCTGGCGCCGCCCCGAGCTCCGCGAGGACGCCCGGGACGAAGGGCGAGCCGAGCGCCTCCGCCACCAGCGCGGGGAGCGGGGAATCGGGCGGCCGGGCGCGTTCTCCCACGCGGGCAGCATACGCGGCCCCGGCGCCCGCGGACCCGGCGGAGGAGGAGCCGGGCGCCAGACGGCCGCCCGGGGCGGGCCCCGGCGTCCCTTGCCGCCGCGCGCGGCGCGGTGTACGAGGATCGGGAGGCGCCGCCCGGCGCCCGTCCGATCCCGAGCGGAGGCATCCGTGGATCCACGTCGCCTGCGGGCGGTCTCGAGCGCCGCCGTCGCGGTGAGCGGCGCCGGCGTCCTGGCCATGACCCTGGCGCCGGGAGGATGGGTCGGCCCCGCCTCGTCCATCCCGGACGCGGCGTGGCACGCCGCGTCCTTCGCCGCCTTCGGCGCCTCGCTCGCGCTCGCCTACGCGACCAGCGGCGCGGCGCGGCGGTCGCCGCGCCGCACGCTCGTGATGGCGCTGCTCGCGATCTGGATCGTCGCCGCGGGGACCGAGCTCCTGCAGGAGAGGATCCCCGGGCGGGAGCCGGAGCTCGCCGACTGGGCGGCGAGCATGTCGGGAGGGGTGCTCGGGTTCCTCCTGGCGGGGCCGGCGCTCCGGGCCCTCCTGCGGTCGAGGGGCGGCTGACGACGCGCGCCCCCGGGGCGCGGGGAGCGTGCGCATCCGGCCGCGGCGCGCCGCCGGAAACGCTTGCGTGAGCGGTACCGGCCCCTACTATGTTCCCCGGCGACCCTCAGGTGGCGAGTGATCGAGGTGGAACCGATTCCGCTTGACATCCCGGAAGTGGTCATCGAGCGCCTTCCCGTCTACCTGCGCGTCCTCGATCGCCTCCACCGCGACGGGCACTCCGTCATCTCCTCGCAGGATCTCGGCGAGGAGCTCGGCGTCACGCCCGCGCAGATCCGCAAGGACCTCTCCTACTTCGGCCGCTTCGGGAAGCAGGGGCGCGGCTACTCGATACCGCGGCTGATCGGCGAGCTCCGGCGCATCCTCGGACTCGAGAGACGCTGGAGCATGGCGCTCGTCGGGGCGGGCCAGCTCGGTCGGGCGATCGCCTCGTACCGCGGCTTCGGGCCGCAGGGCTTCGACCTCGCGGCGATCTTCGACGCATCACCCGCGGTCGTCGGCACCACGGTCGCCGGACACACGGTGGAGCACGTCACCGCGATGGGGCAGCGGCTGAGGGAGCGCCCGGTGGAGATCGGCATCGTCGCCGTCCCCGCCGAGCACGCGCAGGCGGTGATCGACCAGCTCGTCGACTCCGGCGTGCACGCGATCCTCAACTACGCGCCGCGCGCTGTGCAGGTCCCGGCGCACGTGCGCGTGCGCCAGATCGACCCCGCCGCCGCGCTGCAGAGCATGACCTACTTCCTCAAGGGGGAGCAGCCCGCAGCGGGGTCATACCGCTAGGCGCCGGGGACGGGCGGCTCGCCGCCTCCCCTACATCTGCTCCGCGACGAGCGACTCCTCGGGCGTCGGGAGGGCGCGGGCGACGACCTCCATGTAGTCGAGCGCGGCCCCGGCGCCCTTGGCGACGCACTCCAGCGGGTCGTCGGCGATGTGGACCGGAACGCCCGTCTCGTAGAGCAGGAGATCGTCGAGGTGCGGCAGCAGCGCGCCGCCTCCGGTGAGCACGATGCCGCGATCGATCACGTCCGAGGCGAGATCCGGCGGCGTGCGCTCGAGCACGACGCGCACCGTCTGCACAACGGCGGCGAG
>DAOULG010000138.1:0-12441 GCA_034420495.1 Dehalococcoidia bacterium | reverse complement strand
CGCGACGGTCGATGCCGCCTTCCGGACGCATTACGAGATCTCGGATCGGGGGATGCGTCTCCGGTCCGGGTTCGTCATTCGGGCCGAGATCCGGTACCGCGATGTGGCGTCGGTCGAACCGGTGGGCTTCATCCCGCGCGTCCTCGGCTGGGGTGGGGGGCGAGGGATTGCGAACCGCCTGACGGGTGGCCTTCGGGTCACGCTGCGCTCCGGAGCGGTCTACTACATCAGCCCCTCCGAACTCGAGGCCTTCGCCGAACTCATCCGGGCCAGCGGAGTACCGAGCACAGGCCCGGGTCCGGCAGGATGAGGTTGGCGGTGGGCCGGCACACGCGTTCGACCCGTCCCGCCGCGCCGCGCGTCCACGGGAGGAGCGAACCAGTCTAGCGGGCCTGGTAGCCGTGCCTGTTCAACCACGGCACGTCCTCGTACTGCGTCTCCCAGCATTCCACCAGGCCCGTCTCGGTCCGTACGCAGGCGCGGCCGAGGCCCACGCTGACCTCCACCGCGCGGGCCCCATCGCTCGGCTCGAGGGAGCGGCGCGCCCCGTTCGGCCAGTCGTCCACGCTCCAGCAGGAGACCTGGCCGGCGTCGGAGAGGAGGCAGAGGTCGTAGCCACTCGTGCCGAGCGCCGTATAGCGGCCCGCGGGGGGCGCAGCACGAATCTCCAGGGAGGGATCGCCCCAGCAGACCACCTCGCCCGCGATGCCTATCGCGCATGCGTGGTTGTCGCCCGCGTCGATCGCCGTCCACCGGCCCTCGGGCACATCAAGCCAGCCAAGCTCCCTTCGTGGTCCCCAGCAGACGGCCTCCCCGTTCACCCGGAGAGCGCAGGCATCGCCGGTCCACGCCAGGGTGATCTCGGTGAAGGGTCCGGAAGGCGCATCCGGAACGGGGTAGGGGGTGCTGCACACCGCTTCGCCGTCGTCGGTCAGCCCACAGACCGCTCTGTAGCCCGCGCTGATCGCCCGGTACCGACCCTCGGGGAGGGCGTGTCGGCGAGCGCCCCAGCACACGGCGCCGCCCGCCTCGGTGAGCGCGCAGGTGCTCGCGTAGCCCGCGCTGATCGCGGTGTAGCGGCCCTCGGGAACATCGACCTGTCCGAGGTTGTTCCAGCCCCAGCAGACGGCCTCGCTGCCTGCGGTGAGGGCGCAGGTGTGCCCGGAGCCGTCGCTCACCGCGATGTAGCCGCCGGCTGGGGGATCGGGCCGTGGCACCGTGTTCTGGACGCTCCCCCAGCAGACGGCCTCGCCGAGGTCGGTGAGGGCGCACGCGTTCCCGCCGCCCGCCCCGCCACCCACGTCGAGGGCGACGTAGCGACGCCCGGGGCCAGCCGGGGGCGGGGTCATCAGCCAGCGGGCCCCGAACCGCCCCCACACGACGCCCAGGATTGCATGCGTCGTGCAGTGGGCCTGTCCGGACTCCGCGATGGCGCATACGAACTCGTGACCCACCGCCATCGCCGTGTAGCGCGTGGAGCCGTCGCCGCCCCACTCACCGCATGCCGGATCGCCCTCGGCCGTGAGCGTGCAGACGGTGAGCAAGTAGACGTGCGCGGCGGCGTAGCTTCCCGGGGTGCGCTCAACCGCCCGCTCAACGCGGTCGTCGCTGATACGTCCCCGCCAGCACACGAGGTCACCCTCGACGGTCCTGGCGCATGCCGTGAGGTATACGGCCTGGTTGCCCGACTCGTCCGCGAAGAGGTACCCGAGGTCGATCGTCGCGTATTCCCCCGGCGGGAATGTGTACCGTCCGTCGGGAACAGCGTCCCCGAACCCCCAGCAGACCACCCCGCGCGCCTCGGTCAGCGCGCAGGCGCTCGCCTCGGCCACGGCGACGGCGACGTACGTGCCCGCTGGAGCCTCCTCCGGCAGGACCCACCCCGACCCGGGCCTGAGCCAGCACTCGATCTCGCCCGCGGTGGAGGCGGCACAGGTGGCATCGTCATCAACCGCGACGTCGGTGTACCGGCCGGGCGGCGCCTCCCACCGCTCGCCGCTCTCGACGTCCCAGCAGACGGCCTCCCCCGACTCGGTGAGGGCACAGGCGTGGTGGGCGCCCACGGCGATCGCGGTGTAGCTTCCCGGCGGCGTGTCGAATGTCGGCGAGGGGGGCGGCGGGCGCACCGGTCCAGGCGTGGGCGCTGGCGTCCCGGCGGGTGCGCCCACATGGCCAGGGACGGGCGATGGCGCCGGCGTCGGTGCCGCAGGGGTCGCGGTCGGTGCGGCCCCGCGACCCGTCGGGGGCGACGGCTCCGGCGTGGACGTCGCTACGGTCCATGGCGGGGGCGTCGCGCTGGGCGTCGCCTCGCGAACCGGCGGCGATCGCGCCGGCGTCGGTGCCGTCGGTGCGGCAGGCGTCGCGGTGGGTGTACCCTCACGAACCGGCGCGGCCGGTGGCACCTGCGTGACCGTCGGCGACACGGACGCCGCGGTCGCCGTCTCGGGTGCGGGCACGCGGTCGTCGGAACCCGCGGTGCACGCCGCGAGCCCCAGCGCGGCGACGACCATCAGGACCGGGACGGCGCAGCGCATCAGTCCATTGGACCGGCGAAGGGACGGCGACAAGCCCCGCCCGAGGGTCAGCAGGACCCGCATCCCGATCGATTATGCGTCACGAGCCGCGAGGCGGACTCACCGACGTTGGCGGGTTCAGGCGACCCGTACCCGCCGGCGCTTCAGGCGAACATCCACGTCGTACCCGAGTACCCGCGCCACGGCGTGCAGGGTTTCGAGGCGCGGGCTGTGCTCGGCTGATTCGAGACGGGCGATCGCGCTTCTCGGCACTCCCACGGCATCGGCGAGCTGTTGCTGCGTCCAGCTCCGTCGTTCGCGCAGGGCGCGGAGTTGGCCGACGATCGCGCGGCGCAGTCGCAGGGTCTCGTACTCCGCCTGGATGTCGGGATCGGCGGCGACGATCTGCTCAATGTGTGGTCTGGCGTTCCTGGCCATGACGGTTCCTCCAGTCTGCAAGCCGCTGCTGTGCGGTGGCGAGCGCTCGTCGGTCGAGGCGCTGCGACCCGGTGCGAGCGGGGGCGCAACTCGAAGATGCGCGCGCTGCGGTCGATGATCCGGGGCGTCGGGCATGCGCAACGCACTCCCCCGCTCCTCCAGCTCCACGATGAGATCGAGGATCGCCGCAACATCGCGCCTGTCCGCCGAACGGCTGAGTCGTTCAACGTACGCGGCAACCGGTTCATCTCCTCTCGCTGTCTCGTAGTAGACGACCTCCGGCATGCACGGAACGTATCATATATGTGACGGGAACGAGGAGGATCGGCGGGTGCCGGAGGAGGGGCGCGAGCAGGTTGGCCCCGTGTGCGAGCATGACGGAAGGGAACATCGGGCAATCGCGTGGTGTGGTCAGGAAGCGATCCCGGCGGGATTCCCGACGGCCGCCCCGGCACCCGCCACGGGCGCGGCTACGGCTCCCTGGCCGGACCGGCCATGGAGAACCATGACGTCTGATCGGCCGCGTCCGGGAACGGGCTACCTCGCCCTCCTCCTCGCCCTGACGGCTCTGAGCTGCCTGATGTTCGGCCTGGGGGCGCCGGAGCTTCGCGCAGCCGGCCACCTCACACCGCTTCGCCGTCGTCGGTCAGCCCACAGACCGCTCTGTAGCCCGCGCTGATCGCCTGGTACCGACCGTCGCGGAGGGCGTGCCGGCGAGCGCCCCAGCACACGGCGCCGCCCGCCTCGGTGAGCGCGCAGGTGCTCGCGCAGCCCGCGCTGATCGCGGTGTAGCGGCCCTCGGGAACATCGACCTGTCCGACGTTGTTCCAGCCCCAGCAGGCGACCTCGCCGCCTGCGGTGAGGGCGCAGGTGTGCCCGGAGCCGTCGCTCACCGCGATGTAGCCGCCGGGCGGGGAATCGGGCCGTGGCACCCTGTTCGCGACGCTCGTGGAGGCGAGCAGGGCAGGACCGGGTCGCGCCGGGATCCCGACCGCCGGACGCCGACTCACGCGCGACCCGCCCACGAGCCGGCGAGCTCAGCGAAAGGGCTTCGCTGCAGGTGGAACCGTCACGCCGAGCCACCGTTAGACTCGAGCGACCCGGGAGGGAACCGCGATGCTCTCGCGCCGTCCGGTCTCGCTCCTGCTCGCGGCCGCGCTCGTCCTCGCGCTGACGGCCGGACCGACGGCGTGCACCGGCGCGCCCGCAGGGGCGCCGCCGCCGCCGGAGACAGCGGCGCCCTCGCCCTCGCCAACTCCCACGGATACCGCGACGGCGACGCTCTCGCCGACGGCCGCCGCTTCGCCCGCGCAGCCGGCCACACCAACGCCCTCAGCCACCGCCACCACGGCGCCCTCACCCACGCCGAGGGCGACTTCCACGACAACCGCGACGCCGGCTCGCACGCCAACGGCCCCCGTGACTCAGACACCCGCTCCCACCGCGACGCCGTCGTCTACTCCCACCGCGACGCCTGCACCCTCGCCCTCACCCACCGCAACCCCGGCCCCGCTCATCACCGCCAGGGACCTCGGCATCCGCCGGGTCGACACGGCCGAGGTGCTGGCGGCGGCGGGTCTCCGGCACGTCCGCTACACGGCGGGCGAGGAGGTGCCGTGGGAGGCGGGGCTCCTTCTCCTCGACGTAGCCACCGGCGAGGTTGAGGGCTGGGTCGTCTCCGAGGGCGATTCGGTGGACGAGGAAGGAACGGCGGTTGGAACCGTATCCGGTGGAATCCGCCTGTCGCCGGGCAACCGTTTCCTGCTGCTTCCCGGTGGCGCCCTCCACGACCGGATGACGGGGCGAACGTTCGAGGGCGTCGAGGTGATTGCGCGGTCGTCGTACCCGAACGACCTGGTGGGGTGGGGATCAGGACCGGACGAGCGGCTCATCCTCCGGTCCAGCGCCCGGCAGGCGTACGTGGTGGTGGACGGCGACATGCAGGCGACGGCGCTACTCGCGGACGCCGCCCTTGACCTCCTGCCCGACTCCGGGGGTCGCTACCTGTTCGCTCACGACCGGAGCGAGCTGCAACTCTTCGATCTGATGCATGCGAGCGGCGGCGCACTCACGCCGTCCTTCACCTGGCCACTGGACTGGGTGACGTGGAGCACGCTGAAGGGCTTCGATTCGGCCTGGGTCGTGCCGTTCCACGGGGGCATCGCGGTGATCAACGCGATCGACGCCGGCACGTGTCGTATCGCGCTCTACAGGGTGGACGGTCGGCCCCCCGCCGACCATCGCTACCCCTGCTGGCAGGACTACGGCCCGCCCATCGACATCTCCCCGGATGGACGCTTCGTCGCAATCGCGAGATCGGGGATTCCATCCGATTACGACATTCTCCCGCAAGTGACCGGGATATCTGTCTTCGATGCGGCCTCGGGCGAGGAACTCCTTCGCATCAAGGGCGGCGGCCAACCAGGAAGGGACTCGCGTCTTGACGGGTCATGGCTCGCTGACAGCTCCGGAATCGTGGTCGGGACGTCGCGCGGCGTTCGGCTCGTAACGCTCGCAGGCCAGTGGGGATCGGCTCCGGGCCTCCCTGCGCCGGACCATCCCGGCGTGTTTGTTGAGGAAACCACGGTCAGGAACCGCGAGGGACGAGTGCTGGCAACGCTGGATTTCGGCCCGCCCGGCCGCGAGATCCGGGGACTCCGCTCCACACGGGTGGGCTGGGGGAGCACGAGTCAGGAACTCCGCGTCACTACGGGCATCTTCTATGAATCCGGCTTCCGACGGGGGCTTCATACGGGCGCTGCCATCGAACGTCCTCCGTTCGACGACCGGCTGCTGGTCGAGGTCGTCGTGGACACCTGCCTCAACCTCCGCGAGGAGCCGTCACTCGATGCACCCGTTCTTACCTGCCTGCCAGAAGGGGCAGTCGTCGAGACCGAGGAGTACCAGCCCGGGTGGATGCACATCCGCACGGACGACGGCATCGAGGGCTGGGCGAGCGCCGAGTACCTGCGCTGGTACTCCGACGGCGTACGGCTGGAGGAGGCGCCGGGTCCGTTCACGACGGTCGCCGTGGGAGGCGATTACGCCGCGTGCGCGTTGACCGAGGCCGGCAAGGCGATGTGCTGGAACGCGAACGATCCTCTGGCGGTGGGGACGCTGCCCGGCCGCTACATCGCGATAGACGCGGCCGAGGGCACGACCTGCGCAGTGGCGGAGGACGGCGAGGCCGTCTGCTGGGGCAGCGACGCAGCGGCCTCGGAAGCCCCGCCGGGCCGCTACACGGCGATCAGCACCACCAGTGGCTACACCTGCGCCCTCCGGGAGGATGGCGAGGCGGCCTGCTGGGGCGCCCACAGCGCGCGTGCCCGCGAACAGGAGGCTCGGGCGGGCGATGTCGGGCAGAACTGGCCGCTGGGGTGGATGCCGGATCCGCCGCCCGGCCGCTACGTCGCGATCACCGTCGGGTATTCGAACTTCCTCGACGGGAGCCTCCTGTCCGCCTGTGCCGCGAAGGCAGGCGGCGGTTTCGTGTGCTGGCGGTCCAGCGGGAAGTACGACCCCCTCGGGCCGGGAGAGACGTGGCAGGTGGACCATGACGCGGCCGAGCGCGTCGCCCGCGGCGACTTCTGCTCCGTGAACGGGTTCGGCTATCCCGACTGCACCGTGCACGGGAGCGCGTACACGGCGATAAGCGCCGGCCGGAGCCACACGTGCGCCATCACTCCGACGGGCGCTGCACGATGCTGGGCGTCCGGCAGCGCCGCCGCGGCGTCCGGAGCGCTCAGCGTGATGCACCCGCCCGATCCGTCCCCCGCTCGCTACGTCTCGATCAGCACCGACGGCTCCTACGCGTGCGCCGTCACGGATGCCGGCCACGCCGTCTGCTGGACATCCGAGCGCAACGTGACGACGGCCCCGCCCGTTCCCGCGCCGGGCCGTTACGTGGCCGTGAGCGACGGCAGAAGCCACACCTGCGCTCTGACCGAGGACGGCGAGGCGGTCTGCTGGGGCTGGAATAACCATGGTCAGACCAGCGTGCCCCCCGGACGGTACAAGGCGATCAGCGCGGGCGAGTTCCACACCTGCGCGCTCACGCTGGCTGGCGAGGCGCTCTGCTGGGGCGAGATCTTCCCCCGGGCGCCCGACGGACAGGCGAGACCGTTCAGGGCGGTCGCCACGGGCTCGTACGAGTACGGGGGCGCGGCCTGCGCTCTCACCGAGGCAGGCGAGGCGACCTGCTGGGGTGGTGAGCCGTCCCGACGAGAGGCGCCTGCGGGCCGCTACGTGGCGATCGATGTGGGTGAGCGGCAGAGCTGCGCCCTGACCGAGGCCGGTGAGGTGGCCTGTTGGGATCGCCACGGCGGAAGGGACTCCCCGGCGGGCCGCTACACGGCGATCGACGCAGGGAGTTCGTGCGGACTGACCGACGCTGGAGAGATCCTCTGCTGGGGGCATCGCCGGCCAGGCATGGATGCTCCACCGGGCCGCTACAGCGCGCTCGCCGTCGGGTGGCAGCACGCTTGCGCGCTTACCAACGCCGGCGAGGCGGTCTGCTGGGCATGGGCGTCGAGCAGAAATAAGGCTCCCCCCGAGCCCAGCCCCTACGAGGACCGGTTGATCCGGCCGCCCTCTGGCCCCCTCGTGTCGATCAGCTCGAGCGAGTACCGCTCCTGCGCCGTGACCTTGGCCGGCGAAGCGGTGTGCTGGGGCGATGTCGAGTACACGATCCTCCCCAGTTGGCTTTCGCTGGAATGACGCCGGCGCGCCCCGGCCCCTGAGAGTACGGGACATCGCAACCGCGCTCGGCGACGAGCTCATGAATGCGGGTCAGCGGCGCGGCCACGGGCGGCTCACTTCCCTCAACGTGGGGCCATCTTGGGGACATGTTGGCTGGTACGGCATGGGACGCGAGCTCACGAGAGATTACATGACTCGTCATAACACCTGCGCGCCAGATACGAACACGACGCTGGACGGGATGAGAAGGGACGCGCCGGGACCGGCTCGGGGGCTCTGTCACGGTGGAGATCGTCGGTTCGAATCCGATCGGGGTCGCCACTCTCCAAACCTGAGATCGGGCGCTGGGACCCTGCGGATCGTGCCGCGTGGGCTCTGTTGGGGCCATTCGCCGAAGGATGCAGTCCTCCGGACGGCAACCTCTGTGCGCGAGACCCTCGTGGAAGCCGGGCGGGCAGGTGATCGCGCAGGCGCAGAAGGGGGGCCTCGTGCTGCCCACAGCGGAGGCGGACATTCCCCGCTACGGCATCCGCACGCTGGCGGCCACGCGCTGAACGCGGGGCCGCGGGCCGGGGGATAATCCGGGCATGTCTCCGAACCAGCAGGTCGACGTCGCCATCGTGGGCGGGGGTGTGATGGGGGCGGCGATCGCCTACTTCCTCGCCCGGCGCGGGGTGAAGCCGCTGGTGATCGAGGGGACGGAGGTGGCGCACGGGGCGAGCGGGAAGGCGGCGGGGCTGCTCTCGCCGGGGCTGCCGCACGACGACGATGACGGCGGCGTGCTCGCCCCGCTACTTGCCCGCAGCATCTCGCTGCACGGAGCGCTGGCGGACCGGCTGGACGGACCCGGGACGTACGCCTACCGGCGCTACGAGACGTGCCTGGTCGCGCGGGACGAGGCCGAGGTCGACCACCTGCACGCGCGCGCGGAGGCGTTGAGCGCCGAGCCGGTCGCGAGGGCAGACATCCCCGCGCGGTTCCCCTGGCTGGACCGGCCGGTCGCGGGCGGGCTCGCCCAGCGAACGGCGCAGATCGACCCGGCGAAGTTCACGAACCGGCTGCTGGAGAGCGCGACGAGCATGGGCGCCTCGCTGCGGATGGGGCGAGCGGTCGGGCTGGTCGGCGGGGAGGACCGCATCGACGGCGTCGAGTTCGCGGACGGCATCGTGACGGCGGAGCAGACGGTGATCGCACTGGGGCCGTGGGCGCTGCGCTCGGCCGCGTGGCTCGACCTGCCGGTGCCGGTGCGCCCGCTGAAGGGCCAGATCCTGCACCTCGAAGCGACGGCGGAGCCGCCGACGGGGGGCTTCTCCGACCTCGACGGGCACTACGTCGTGACGCGCCCGACGGGGCTCGTGTTCGCGGGCACGACGGAGGAGGAGGAAGGCTTCGACCAGGAGCCGACGGAAGCGGCGCGCGCCTATGTGCTCGAGACACTTGCGCGGTACACCTCGCGGCTGGGGGACATGAGGGTGGTCAACCAGACGGCCTGCCTGCGCCCCGTTTCGGGCGATGGCCTGCCCATCATCGGGCCGGCACCCGGGCGACGGGGGGCGTACCTTGCGACGGGGCACGGGCGCAAGGGCATCATCCTCTCGCTCGCCACCGCCGAGGCGCTGGTGGAGTTGCTGACGGAAGGTCGCAGCAGGGAGGTCGACCTGGCGCCGTTCGACCCGGCGCGCTTCGGAGGGGACCAATAGCCGGGCGCGCGGAACTGCGCTGGGCGAACGTGCTCGCCTGGCGGATGGCGCGGCAGCACCTCGCGTCCCGCCGGCCTCGGGGGGAGCTGGGGCCCGTGGTCGCGGGGATCGGCGGGTTGCACGCGCAGATGCTCTCCGCCGCCGAACTCGCGGCGTGGGCACGCCTCGACGACTTGCGCCCGGGCGAGATCGAGGCGGAGCTCTGGGAGCGTCGCAGCCTGGTCAAGACGTGGGCGATGCGCGGCACCCTGCACCTGCTGCCCGCGTTCGAGTACGGCCTCTGGCAGGCCGCGCTGGACACCTTCGACCACTACCTCAAGGGCGCCTGGCTGCGCGGTTTCGACATCACGCGCGAGGAGCTGGACCTGCTCCTGGACACGGTGCGCGACGTGCTCGGGGCGGAAGGGCTGACACGTGACGAACTGGCGGATCGGGTGGCAGACGCCGCGGGGTCGCCGGCGCTGGGCGAGAAGCTGGGCGATAGCTGGGGTGCCTACCTGAAGCCGGCCTCGTTCCGCGGGAGCATCTGCTTCGGGCCAAACCGCGGGCGGAACGTGACGTTCGTAAGCCCGGCGGCGTGGCTGGCCGGCCGGACGGCCCCCCCACCGGAGGAGGCGCTCGCCGAGGTCACGCGGCGCTACCTGGGCGCGTACGGCCCGGCCACGGCGGCGGAGTACTCGCGCTGGTGGGGTCCGCGCCGCCCTGCGCAGGCGACGCGCTACCTGCGCGCGCTCGGCGAGGAGGCAGTGGAGGTCGACGTGGAGGGCGAGCCGCACTGGGCGCTCGCGGCCGATGTCGAGGCGATCGCCGGCACCGCACCGGGAGGGGCCGTGCGTCTGCTGCCCGCCTTCGACCCTTACGTCATCGGGTCGGCGCGGGACGTGCCCGCGATCCTCGCTCCCGAGCACAGGGCCCGCGTCCACCGTCCGCAGGGTTGGATATCACCGGTGCTGGTGATGGATGGGCGCATCGACGGGGTCTGGTCCCACGAACGGGCGGGGGGACGGCTCGCGGTGCGCATCGAGCCGTTCGGCGGTGTTCCACAGGAGGTGCGGGAGGCGGCGGAAGGGGAGGCGGGGCTGCTGGCCGCGTTCTTCGGGGACGAGCTATCGCTGGAGTGGGTCTAACAGGGGCTGACCGATGCGGGCACCGTCCATCGCCGCGCCGATCTGGTAACCTCCATCGCTGTTAAGCTACCGTCAGGTGGTCCCGGTTGTGCAGGCGCACGCAGTTGATAGGTGATGATGATGGCGACGAACGAGGAACGCTTGATCAAGCTCATCGACGACAACCTGTCGATCGAGGGTCGAAGCGCGGGAGATCCGCTGAATCTGGATCGCGACATCTCCGATGCGGGCGTTCCGTCGCCGGACATCATCGCCTTCCTGAAGCTCGTCAACGAGCACTTCGGCGTCTCGATTAGCGCAGGCGACTGCGACGATCTGCTCACGCCGCGGGGCCTGCTCGAGTACCTCGACGCCAACGCGGCCTGACCCGTCGCGGTCGCTCGGAGACTCCCGGCGGAGAGGTCCGCGGTGGTCTCCGAGGCCGTGGTGTCCGTGCCGTGGTGGCAGCACTTCCGGACCGTCGGCCCTGCGACGGTCCTGTATGTGGATCTCGCCCGGGACGGGGAGCGGGAATCCGCGGCGCTGACCCTTCTGGACGAGGGGGAGCTGAGTCGCTGGCGTCGGTTCGAGTATGCCGGCGCCCGGCGACGGTTCGTCTTGTCGCGGGCCGCCCTTCGCGCCGTCCTCTGCCGCGAGCTCGCGTGCAGGAACGACGAACTGGCGTTTGACATCCTGCCGTACGGCAAGCCGTTCGCGATGGTGCGGGACCAGCCCGCCGCCATCAGCTTCAGTGTCAGCCACGGCGGCGAGCATGGCCTCATCGCGATCGCACCCGAGGGACGGCTGGGTGTGGACGTCGAGGAGCGCGCGACTCGCCGCAGGCTCGATCTCCTCGTCGAGGCCGCGCTCGGGGATCAGGAGCGAGCCGAGCTGGCGTCGAAGCAGGGCTCCGAGGAACTCCACCTGTTCTTCAGGCTCTGGACCATGAAGGAGGCGCTGCTCAAGGCGCACGGCGACGGCTTCCGGCTGGATCCCACCTCGTTCCAGATCCCCGGCCCCATGCGCAAGGGCGAGACGAGTGGCGTGGTAGAGCTACCCCAGGCGCCCGGCGTGGTGTGGTGGCTGCAGGACCTCGGTGACAAGCGCTTCGCGGCTGCCATTGCGCAGGCGGTCGACGCGACAGCCTAGGCGTCGGGGTGGCAGTGCGGCGACGAGTACCACGGCCACCTGAGGGGTCCCCACGCCGATCGCGACCGTACGCGTTCGGACGGACGAGAAGCTGAGTTGACCGGCTGTAGTGCCGGTTCCTGCTGCCGTGCGTCACGTGCTCATGCATGTCGAGGTGCGGTGAAGTCGATCGCGCCGTCGAGCTGACACAGCGTCCAGCTTGCCTCTGATAATTGAGACCTCGTATCATCTTGTGCTGGTGATCTGACTGGTCTAATCGAAGGGATCCCCCATGTCTCGCGTGCTCTGGCGCCGAATCGGCGCACCCATCGCCCTGCTCACCGCCGCGCTCATCGCTGCCGCGCTCATCGCGTGCGGCGGGGGCGACGACATCACGGACGGCGCGGTGGAGACCACCGCTGCGCCAGCCGCTGAGGCCGAGCCCATCACGGTGGTCACATCCACCGGGATTCTCGCGCACCTCGCGGAGCAGGTCGGCGGTGACGACGCCGAGGTGGTCGCGGTGATCCCCCCGGGCGCCGACGTGCACACCTTCAGCGTCTCCACCGGTGACATCCGCAACATCGCGGCGGCCGATGTCGTGATCGTCAACGGCTTCAACCTCGAGGAGAGCGTCCTCGACACCATCTTCGAGCACATCTCTGACGACGCCCGGCTCGTCATCGCCGCCACTGGTATCACCCCTCTCGAGGGCGGCCATGCGCACGAGCACGACCATGGTGACGACCACGACGACGGGGACGACCACGACCACGACGACGACGGGGACGACCACGACGACGGGGACGACCACGACGACGGGGACGACCACGACCACGACGACGACGGGGACGACCA
>DAOULG010000137.1:0-2490 GCA_034420495.1 Dehalococcoidia bacterium | reverse complement strand
GATGAGGGGCGTGTGCGCGACGGAGCAGATGCGGGAGACGCGCTCCACCATCTCGGTGTAGGTGGCGAGCCCCGCGTCGGGCAGCCCCAGCTGCGAGGCGACGGCGCCGTAGCCGGTCATGTAGAGCGCCGGGAAGCCGTAGCCGTCGGCGATGCGCGCCGAGATCAGGTCGAAGACGCCGGGAACCGGCGTGAACTCGCGCGCACGCACGCGCTTGGCGAGCCGGGCCCGGGCCCCGTCGACGCCGCCGCGCTCCCCCACCTGCGACCCCTCCCGCCCCGCGCCCCGGCCCCTACCGGCCGGAGGCGCCGGCGCCCGCCCCGGCGCCCTCCGCCCCGGGCTCCAGGCGCGTGTTCCAGTGGAACTGCTGCGGCTTGCGGCCGGCCCCCGGGTCGATGGCGACGCTCACCACCGAGGGGCGGCCCGACCCCAGCGCCGCCAGGAGCGCCGGCGCGAGCTCCTCCGGGCGCTCGACGCGGAAGCCCGCGCCGCCGAAGGCCTCGGCGACGAGCTCGTAGCGCGCGTCGGCGGAGAGCGCGCCCGGCGCGCGCATCCCCTCGGGCGGGGGCTCCTGCGGCATCCCGCTCCCGATGCCGCCGTTGTTCAGCACGACGACCGTGACCGGGAGGCCGTAGCGGGCCGCCGTCTCCAGCTCCATCCCGGAGAACCCGAACGCCGAGTCGCCCTCGACGGCGACCACCGGCCGCTCCGGGTCGACGCAGGCCGCGGCGATGGCGTAGCCCAGCCCGACCCCCATCGTGCCGTGCGTCCCGGCGTCGAGGCGCGTGCGCGGCTCCTCGTTGGGGAGCTGCGTGCGGCCGATGTCCATCGTGTTCGCCCCCTCCGAGACGATCATGCTCCCCGGCGGGATCGCGCGGCGGATCTCCCGGAAGGCGCGGTAGTAGCCCATCGGCGCGCTCTCGTCCTCGAGCATCGGCGCCACCTGCTGCGCGTTGCGCTCCACCTGCGCCCGGAGCGTCGTGCGCCAGGTGCTCTCCTGCGGGTACTCCCAGGGGCGCTCGTCGAGCGCCCGGAGCAGCTGCCTGCCGACGGAGCGCCCGTCCCCCGCGAGCGCCACCTCGGCGGGGACGTTCTGGCCCATCTGCTCGGGGGCGAGGTCGAGCTGGAGGATGCGCACGTCGGGGCGGAAGCGCGGCGGCCGGCCGAAGTGGAGCATCCAGTTCAGCCGCGCGCCGAGCAGCAGGACGACGTCGGCCTCGCGGAGCGCGGTCGAGCGTGCCGCCGCCACCGAGAGCGGGTGGGAGTCGGGGACGACCCCCTTCCCCATCGGCGTCGGGAGGAAGGGGAGCTGCGTGCGCTCCACGAGCTCGCGCACCTCCGCCTCGGCGCGCGCCCACGCCATCCCCTTCCCCACGACGACGAGCGGGCGCTCGGCCGTGCGCAGCGCCTCGAGCGCCGCGTCGACCGCCTCGGGCGGCGCCTCGGGGCGGGGCGCCTCGGGGACCCTCGGAGCCTCCGGCGCCTCCCCCGCAACACGCCCCTCGATGACCTCCTCCGGCAGCTCCAGGTAGGTCGGACCGGGGCGGCCGAAGAGCGCCGTGCGCACCGCCTGCTCCACGAAGAAGGGGATCCGGTCGGTGCGATCGACGCGGCGCGAGAGCTTGGTGAAGGGCGTCGTCGCGAGCAGCTGCCGCTCCTCCTGGAAGGCGCCCATCCCCTCCTGGTAGCCGGGCGAGGCGCCGCCCAGGAGGAGCATCGGCCAGCAGTTCGCCTGCGCGTTGGCGAGGCCCGCGAGCGCGTGCACCACCCCCGGCCCCGAGACCGCCAGGCAGGCCTGCGGCCGCCCCGTCAGGTAGCCGGCGGCCTGCGCCGCATAGGACGCCGCCTGCTCGTTGCGCATGCCGATGTAGCGGATGCCGAGCCGCTGCGCCGCCTCGGCTATCGGCGTCACCGGCACGCCGACGACGCCGAAGATGAGCCGCACGCCCTGCTGCTTGAGGCTCCTGGCGACGAGCTCGGCGCCGACCGTACCGCCCCCCTCGCCGCTCATGCGATCACACCCTCCTCGCGAAGCCGCTGAAGCGAGGCGCCGTCGAGCCCGAGCTCTCCCCGGAGCACCGCCTCGGTGTGCTCGCCGAGCCGGGGCGCCGGCCCGAGCGGCACCTCGGAGGCGGAGAGCCGCATCGGCGGCCCGAGCAGCGTGCGCTCCTCGACGCCGCCCTCGGCGGGCTGCTCGACGCGGCGCACGAAGCCGCGCTCCAAGAGGTGCGGGTCGCGGAAGAGATCGGCGGTGTCGAGCACGGCGCTGCAGGGGACGCCCTCCTCCGCCAGGATGCGCATCACCTCGTGCTTGGAGCGCCCCGAGGTCCAGCCCTCGATCTCCCGGTGGAGCTCGCCGCGGTTCTCGCGCCTCGCCTCCGCCGTCTGGAAGCGCGGGTCGGTGAGGAGGTCGAGGCGGCCCATCGCCGCACAGAGCGCATCCCACATCCGCTCGGTCCCGACCAGGGTGTAGACGTAGTCGTTGGGGCC
>DAOULG010000136.1:0-1573 GCA_034420495.1 Dehalococcoidia bacterium | reverse complement strand
CTCTCCGTGCTGGGCTGGGACGCCGAGGCGATGGCCGGGGCGACGGCGACGCTCGTCCTCCTGGTCGGGATCGGGGGTCAGCTCATGGGCGGGCGGATGATCGACCGCATGTTCTCCGAGCGCGCCGCCGTCCTCTTCACGGTGGCGCTCGTTCCGGCCCTGCTCCTGATGGCGCCGGCGACGGGGTGGCTGCTCGTGCTCGCCTCCGTCGGCTTCGTGCTGGGGAACTGGGGCCAGCAGCCGGTCTTCAACTCCCTGATGGCCGACTACGCCCCCGGCGGCGCGCTCGGCCGCGCCTTCGGATTCCAGTTCTTCATGGCCTTCGGCCTCGGATCGGTCTCGGGCTCCCTGTCGGGGATCGTCGCCGAGCGCGCCGGGACCGGCGCCGCCTTCGTCCTCCTCGCCGCCGCCGCCGTGGCGATGCTGCTGGCCCTCACCTTCGTCCTCGCCGGCTCGGAGCGCCGGCGCCACGAGAGCGCGTCGGCGTTCCGCGCCCGCGAGGGTGCGTGAGGGGAGCGGCCGGCCGCGGCGCCTAGCTCCAGCCGTCGAGGAGGGGCACGAGCTCGGGCAGGCGCTCGATCACGGCGTCGGGCTCCACCGCGTAGGGCGGCACGTGGGGGTTCGGGCGCAGCACCGCGCGCATCCCCGCGGAGCGCGCACCGTGCACGTCGTCGAAGGGCCGGTCCCCGACGAAGACCGTCCGGGCCGGGTCGGGGCGGCCGATCGCGTCGAGCGCCGCCCGGAAGGCGAGCTCGTGCGGCTTCATGTACGGGAGCTCGCTCGTGTAGACGCGGGCGTCGATGAGACCGGCGAGGCCGTCTCGCTCGAGGAAGCGCTCGTGGAAGGCGCGCGGCCAGTGCGTGTTGGAGAGCAGTCCGATCGCGATGCCGCGCTCGCGAAGGGCCGCGAGCGTCTCCGCCGCCTCCGGATCGTGGACGATGTGCGGCGTCCATGCGTCGAGGTAGTGCAGCCCGGCCTCCTCGAGCACGGCGCCCGCGACGTCGACGCCCAGATCGCTCGCGGCGTCCCGGAGGATGTCGCTCAGGGTCCCGGAGCGCTGATCGGTCGCCGTGCGCGACCAGAAGGCCTCCTCGACGGCGCCGAGGCGCCGCCGCACCTCCTCCGCGTCGAGCCGGCCGCCGGATGCCGCCGCCGGGTGCGTCGACGCGATGTGCCGGGCGGCGAGCGCCCACATGTCGTCGAGCTCGACGGCGGCGTGGGTCGCGAGCGTCCCTCCCCAGTCGAAGATCACGGCGTGGACCGCGCCTCGCACGGCCGCTCCCCTCATCATCCCGGCGCCGGGCGACGGGGTGGCCGGCGGCTAGAGCGCCCGGTAGGCGCCGGAGAGCGTGCCGGAGTCGAAGCCCTGGGGCGACTCACCGTTCGCGAACTCGTAGAGCGCCGCCTTGAAGATGCCCTCCAGAGCCTGCACGGTCGCGACCGCGAGCCCCACGAGCACTGCCCCGGCGACGAGGCCCGCGAGCGGGCTGACGACGAAGATCGCCGCGGCGGGGAGGAAGGCGAGCAGCGCGGCGACGATGTAGACGAGGCCGAAGCCGAAGGAGGAGGTGAC
>DAOULG010000135.1:0-2898 GCA_034420495.1 Dehalococcoidia bacterium | reverse complement strand
GCGGCGGAACGCCAGCTCGCGCAGCGTCCGGTCCGCGAAGATCGTGTACGCCGGCACCCCCTCGGACCGCGCCCGCTCGGCCCGCCACGCGCGCAGCGCGAGGAGCACCGGGTCGTCGTCCGCGACCGCCGGCCCCGCCGGGACCGCGCCGGCCGCCCGCGCCGGGCCCGGCGCCTCGAGCGGGGCGCGCGGCGGCGCCGCCGGGTGGGCGGCCTCCCACTCCGCCACGGCGTGCAGCAGCCGCGACCCGAACCAGCCCACGGTCCGCTCGCCCATCCCCCACACCGCCAGGAGCTCGCGCTCCGAGCGGGGCCGGGCGGCGGCGATCTCGCGCGCCGTGCGCCTCTCGAAGATGCGGTCGGGCTCGCGAGCCGACTCCTCCGAGATGGCCGTCCGCAGCGCCAGAAGCGCGCAGAAGAGATCCTCCGGATAGGGCGCCGGAGCGCCGCGCAGGCAGGAGTCGCAGCGACCGCAGCGCTCATCGGGCGACTCCCCGAAGTAGCGCAGGATGACGGCGCGGCGGCACTCGCCCGTCTCCGCGTACTCCACCATCTCGGCGAGCCGCGCCTCCGCATAGGAGCGGCTCTCGGTGATCGCGCGCGTCTCGATGGGGGCGTGGGGATCCGCCGACGTCAGCCGGAGCGAGACCGGGTCGACCAGACCGCTCTCCCTGAGGGCGACGACGCTCATCGCGTAGCCGGGTTCCTCCTCCGGCTCCGCCTCGGGGGAGAGCCGGCCGTCGGGCCCCGCGAGCGCGACCCAGCGGCGCCAGGTCGCGCGCACCGCGGCGGGTTGGGGGTGCGCCTCGTCGATGAAGGCCTGCTGGGCCCGGCGGTCGAAGCGCGCGTAGAGCAGCGTGCACTCGGCGGGCTCGCCGTCCCGGCCCGCCCGGCCGGCCTCCTGGTAGTACGCCTCGAGCCGGCCGGGCATGTTGAGGTGCACGACGTAGCGGACGTCGGGCTTGTCTATCCCCATCCCGAAGGCGGTGGTGGCGACGATGACCGGGGTCTCGCCGACGGTGAAGGCCCGCTGGATGCGGGTGCGCTCCTCCCTGCCGAGGCCGGCGTGGTAGGGCGCCGCCCCGACGCCGCCGGCCCGCAGGTGGGAGGCGAGCTCCTCCACGCCGCGCCGGGTGCGGGCGTAGACGATGCCCGGCTGCCCGGCGTGCTCGCGGGCGTAGCCGAGGACCCAGTCGCGGCGCGCCCGGACGCCGGCGAGGGGCTCGACCGAGAAGAGCAGGTTGGGGCGGTCCACCGAGGTGACCACCTCCACCGACCGGGCGCCCAGCCCGAGGCGCTCGCGGATGTCGCGGCGGACGCGGGGGTTGGCGGTCGCGGTCAGGGCGAGCGTGCGCGGGGCGGCGAGGCGCTCGCGCACCTCCCCGAGCTGCAGGTAGTCGGGACGGAAGTTGTGGCCCCACTCGGAGATGCAGTGCGCCTCGTCGACGGCGAAGAGGGCGATCCCGGCTCGCCTCAGTCCCGCCACCAGCGCCTCGTTGCGGAACTGCTCCGGCGCCACGTAGAGCAGCGGTGAGCGCCCCTCCACGAAGTCCCGGTAGCGCCTGTTCTTCTCGTCCCGGTGGATCTGCGAGTTGATGACGGTCGCCGGCACGCCGGCCGCCCGCAGCCCCTCCACCTGGTCGTGCATCAGCGCGATGAGCGGCGACACCACCAGCGTGCGGCCTGCGGCGAGGGCCGGGAGGACGTAGCAGAGGCTCTTCCCGCTCCCGGTGGGCATGACCGCCAGCACGTCGGCGCCCGCGAGGGAGGCGAGCACGCGCGCCTGGCCGTCGCGGAGCTCCGGGTAGCCGAAGCGCCTCCTGAGCTCGGATCGGTAGCCGTCGAGTGCGGCCGCGCCGCGACCGGCGCCCGCGTCCCGGGCGGAAGGCCGCCGGTCATCGTCGCGTCGCTGCATCGGGCGCTCCACGCTCGCCGTGCACCGGGGCACGGACCTCGACCGGTGCCGAGGCGGCGGGGAGAGGGCGATGATACGGGCATCGGCGTGCGCGTGCCCGGGAGCGGTGGGATGATCGCTCCCTCCCCCGGGAGAGCCCGTGCAGCCGACGCCGTCCCGGCCGCGCAGCGAGGGACCGCCCGTCGCTGCGCCGTCCCCGGGCGGCGGCGGACGGCTCGCCGCCCTCCTCTCCCTGCTCGCGCTGGCATCGATCGTGACGCTCGCGATCGCCGCGATCCCGCGTCCCGAGCCGCCGCCCGGGCCGCTGCCCGGGCCGGCCGGGGTCGTCCCCGAGCCCGATGCGGCGGTCGCGATCCACCCTCCGGGACCGCCGCTCTGCAGCGCGGAGGTGCGGCCGGCAGATGAGACCTCGCCGGGCTCGGGAGCGACGGCGGCCTGGCTGTCGGTCGCGTGCGACCAGCCGGGCCTGCTCGTCGCCCGCTCCCCCCGCGGCGACCCGGCCGGCGCCGAGCTGGGCGACGACGGGAGCTTCGAGGGGCCGCTCGGGCGCCACTACCTCTGCGCCGGCGCCGTCACGGGCCTCGCCCTCGCGGTGACCGGTGCGGGCGGGCGCTGGGAGAGCACCGCCCCGCTCGCGGCGTCTCCCGGAGCGCCCGCATGCGACGTCCTCATCCGGCCCGGAGCCACCGAGCTCGCCTGGGAGCGCGACTCCATCGCCGTCGCCGACGCCTTCGCCGACGGGGCGCTGGGCCCGCCCCGCGGTTTCGGCGCGAACAGCAGCGCCCGCCCGCTCGACCATCTCGTCGTGCGGCACCGGGCCGAGAGCGGCCGCTGGCTCACCTGGCGGGCCGGCTCGGCCGCGGCCGCTCCGCTGGAGCGCCTGGAGGCGGGGAAGCGCTACGTCATCGCCGCGGACGCGGAGATCGCCTGGACCTTCCCCGACGCACCCCCCGCGCCGGCCACACCCCCCGCGCCGGCCGCGCC
>DAOULG010000134.1:0-5019 GCA_034420495.1 Dehalococcoidia bacterium | reverse complement strand
CCGGGGCGGCCGTCGCCGCCGCCGCCGCCGCGGTGGCCGCGGGGGCCGCCGGCGCCGCCGGCTGGGCGGCGGCCGGCTCATCGTCGTCGTCGTCGTCGCCGCAGCCGATCACGGCGGCGTGGCGAGGCCCAGCCCGCCCAGCGCTCCGCCCCGCAGGAGGCTTCGCCTCGTGATCGGTCGGCCCGATAGCCACTCTGTCATTCGTACCCCCTTCCGGTCGTGCGTCCACCACGGACGTAGTGCGGGGGACCCTACACGAGTCCGGCGGGCGACTGCCACTCTCGCGCGGACGTAAGAGTCAGGGTGCGATCGGGGCCGAGCCCGTAGTATCGGCGGCGTCGGCTGGGGCCGGGCGACGGCTCGGGGGAGGAGCGACGCGATGGCCGCTATCGACCGGGATCTCGTGCTCCTGGATGCGGAGAGCCCCGGCGCCTCGCCCAGAGAGGTGCGGGTCGCCGCGCGCGTCCGTGGGGGTGCGGTCTTCCTCTCGGCCGCCGACGTGGCGCGCGAGCTCGGCTGGAGGCTCGAGCCCGAGGGGCTCTGCCGCGGTCCCCTCTGCGTTCCGCTCCGCCCCGGCGCCGTGCTCGCGACCGGCGAGGGCCTGGATCTCGCCGCGCTCGCTGAGGCGCTCGCACGCCCGCTCGCGCTCAATCTTGCCGAGGGCGCGGCGGCGATCGGCGTCTCCGCGGGCGAGCGCTCGGCGCCCCTGGCGCGCCTCGAGGCGCCCGACGTCGAGCTCCCCGACGCGGCCGGGAGGAGGCACCGGATCTCCGATCACCGGGGCTCGAAGATCCTCCTCACCGTGCACGCCTCCTGGTGAGGCTGCCGGGAGGACCTGCCCGTGTGGCAGGAGATCCACCACGAGCTGGCCGAGGAGGAGGGCCTCCCGTTCACCGTCTTCGGCGTCATGGCCGACCGCGACCTGGGCGATGCGCTCCCGTGGATGGAGGCGGCCGCTGCGAGCTACCCGCTGGTGGTGGACACGCATCACCGCGTCCCCGAGCTCTACAACATGTTCAACGTCCCGACGATCGTGTGGATCGACGAGAAGGGGCGGATCGTCCGGCCCAACGACGTCGCCGTGATGAACCCGCGCGGCGCGAAGCTCGTCGGGGTCGATCCCGGGGCCTACCGGGACCGCGTGCGCGCCTGGGCCCGCGGCGCGGCGCCGGCGCTCTCCTCGGAGGAGCGGGCGCGCGCGCTGATGGCGGATCGCCTGCCGGGGCCGGAGGAGCAGCGGGCCCGCACCGAGTTCGCCCTCGGGCAGTGGCTCTGGGAGCGCGGGCGCGCCGAGGCGGCGGCACGGCACTTCGCGCGCGCGGCCGAGCTGGCCCCCGGGGACATCATGATCCAGCGCGGGACGATGCGGATGAGGAGCATGGATCCGATGGCCGACTACGGCCCCATCGCGCAGGAGGTCGTGAGGCGCGGCTTCCGCCTCCATCGCCCGATCCGCGAGTAGCCCCCCCGCCGCGCGCGCCCCGGCGCCGCTACCACTCGTACTCGTCGTCGAGCTCGCGGAGGCCGAGTATCGGGCGGTGCGCCGACCAGACGGTCGTGGCGGCGCCCAGGAAGGCCGGGTCGAGCGCCCAGGGATCGACGTCGGAGCGGAAGACCCAGCCGCTCTCGATCTCGGCGATGTGGGCGCAGGCCGCGAACTCCATCAGGTCGCGCTGGATCTCGCGGTAGATCCCCGGCTGCTCCCCGGGCTCCGCGGCGTGGATGGCGCGGATCCGGCTGCTCCACTGGGGATCGACGTTGATCTTCCCGCCCCACATCCCGAGCGGCGGGTCGTAGTCGTGGGCGACGTCGTACATCGGCTCGTAGAGGGCGTGGCTGCACTCCTCCTTGACCCACATCGGCACCTTCGTCCCGAAGGGAAGGCGCGTGTCGAGGCGCACCTCGACATCGATGCCGATCGCCGCCAGGGAGTCGCGGACGATGTGCGCGAGGCGCAGGCACTCATACGAGCCCTTCACCCAGAGCTCCGTGCTGAACCCCTCGGCGTAGCCGCTCTCCCGCATCAGGCTCTGGGCGCGCCCGACGTCGTAGACGTAGGGGTCGGACGCGGCGGTGTGGAACTCCGAGGAGGAGCAGATGGGGCTGCGACTGCGCCGGGCGCGCCCGGCGTAGACGCGGTCGAGGATGAGGTCGTAGGGGAGGGCGTAGCAGACGGCCTGGCGCACCTTCTGGTCGTCGAACGGCGGCTCGGCCCAGTTGAACTCGAGGGTCGAGTGGTTCGCCCGCATGCGCCGCGTCGTGAACTCGGGCCGGCCCTCGAAGCGCAGCAGCTCCTCCGGGTAGAGGCCGAGCGCCATGTTGGCCTCCCCCGAGCCGATCATGCGCAGCGCCTCGGAGCGGCTGTCGACGCCGACCTGCACTATGGAGTCGACGCCCGGCCGCCCCATCCAGTGCTCGTCGCGCGCCGCGTACTCGATCTCGTCGTCGGTGTGCCGCGTCACGGTGAACTGGCCGAAGCCGCAGGCGTTCTGTGAGAGCCAGCCCGTCGCCCACGGATCCTCGTCGGTGGCGTGCCGGCGGGCCTCGGTCGAGTCCACCACGTTGCCGGTCGCGAAGACGAAGTAGGCGGCGAACTGCGGGTTCGCGCCGCGCAGGCGGAAGCGCACGGTGTGCCGGTCGAGGGTCTCCACGTCGGAGGGGGCGTTGATCCCGGCGAGGCGCCGGAGCCGCCAGAGCCCGACGCCGCGCAGCGCGAAGACGCGCTCCACCATCCACACCACGTCGTCGGCCGTCAGCTCGTTGCCGGCGTGGCTTGCAACCCCGCGCCGCAGGCGGAACGTCCACGTCCGGTCGCCGTCCGAGGACTCCCAGCTCTCGGCGAGCCGACTCTGGAGATCGACGGCGACCGGGTAGAGGACGCCCTCGGCGTCGGAGGCGATCCGCGGCGTCGTCAGCGGCTCGTAGGGGAGGTGGATCGTGTGGTACGGCGCCGGCTGCGCCGCGCCCGCCATGTGCGGCTGGTCGGCATCCCAGCCGGCCTGGATGCCGCCGCCGCGGTCCACCGGCCAGACGAGATCCCTCGGAGACGGGCTGCGCGGCATAGGGCCCCCCACGGCTGCGCGGCCATCATAGCCGCGCCGGCGGCGGCGATCCGCGGGCCGCCGCCGAGCGGCGGCGCCCCCGCTCCCGGCGCCCGCGACGGGTCCGGGCGGGAGTGATGCGGTAGTCTGGCGAGATGAGCGGCGCATCGGTGATCGTCGAGCGGCTGCCGGCCTTCCAGTCGCGGGACTTCCGCCGCCTCTTCATGAGCTTCTTCTTCGCCTCCGCATCGCGCTGGGCGCTCGTCCTCGCGCAGAGCTGGCTCGTCTTCGAGCTCTCGGGCTCCTCCTTCGCGGTCGGGCTCACCTTCTTCGCGGGGGCCGCGCAGTTCGTCGTCGTCGGCCCGTTCGCCGGGGCGGTCGCCGACCGCATCGACCGCCGCGAGCTCGCGCTCGGGGCGCTGCTGCTCTCCCTCGCGAGCTCGCTCGTGCTCACGCTCCTGACGTTCAGCGGCCTGGTGGAGGTCTGGCACGTCGTGCTGCTCGCCGTGGTGCAGGGCTGGGGGCAGGCGGCGGCGATGCCGGCGCAGCGGGCCCTCCTTGCCAACCTGGTGCCGCGCGAGCACCTGATGAACGCGGTGGCGCTCGGCGGCATCACCGTGCACGGCTCGCGGCTCGCGGGCCCGCTCTTCGGCGGCGTCCTGCTCTCGACGCTCGGGGCCGCATCGGTCTTCCTGCTCTCCGCGGTCGTGCTCTGCGTCGCCATCGTCTCGATGGCGCGCATCGCCTACCGCTCGGAGCTCGAGGGCGGGCCCGTCGGCACCCGGAGCGTGGTCGCCGACGTCGGGCACGGCTTCGTCCACGTCTGGGACGACCGGCGCCTCCGGCTCGTGATCGGGCTCGTCATCTTCCACTGCTCGTTCACGATGGCCTTCAACTCGCTGCTCCCGAGGCTTGCGACCGATCTCGAGGGCGGCAGCGGCACGTTCAGCGCCATGGTCATGGCCGTGGGTGCGGGGGCGATCGTCGGCACGCTCGCCATCTCGATGGTGCATCGCTCGTCGCCGCGGGGCCTCGCCCTCGCCGCTACCGGCGCCGGGAGCGGGGTGGCCATGCTGGTGATGGGCGCCGCGACCTCCCCCGCCGTCGCCGTGCTCGGGGCCGCCCTGGCCGGCGGCACGCAGGCCACCTTCATGGCGATCTCTCAGATGCTGGTGCAGGAGGTCGTGCCCGACTCGATACGCGGGCGGGTGCTGGCCATCTACGCGATGATGGCGGCCGGTCACATGGCGATGGTGAATCTCGGCTTCGGCGCGCTCGCCGACAGCGTGGGCGTGCGCCCGCTGATGGTGATCCCGGCCGTGCTGTGGATCGCGATCTTCCTCGGCGCCGCGTTCTTCCTCACCGATCTCCGCGATGTGCTCTTCCGGGGGGGCTTCCGGCGGCCGGCGGCCCTGGCCGCGGAGGCGTAGGCGCCGCCGCAAACGCTCCCCGCGGGCCCGCGGCGGAGGTGGCCGCCGCGCGGCACGAGGTGATCGCCCGGCCGGATCCCCGCCCGGTCGCTACGCGGTGACGGTGACGCCGATCGCGTGGTGCCCGGTCGCGCCGTCGGGGAACTTGGAGCGGACCGCATCCGTCTGGACCACGCCGCTGCGGTCGATCGCGCGTACCTGGAGCTCGTAGCGTCCGGCCGCGGCCGGCCAGTCGACGACCCACTGGCGCCAGCTGCTGTCGGAGAGCTCCTCGCTCAGGATGCCGTCGATCCATCCCTCGTCCGGCGGCGGCGCGCCGCCTCGCCGATCGATCGCGCGTAGCTGGACGCCGCTCACGCCCCGGAGGCCGCCCCACGCGACGCCGGCGACGCGGACGGTGCCCGCCCCGAGCGTCGCGCCCCCCCCCGGAACGTCGATGCGCGACTGGAGCTTGATCGGGCCCTCCTTCGCCCACCCGCGCCGGGGGGTCACCCAGTAGGCGTCGAAGCCCTCGAACGTGGCGAGCTCGATCTCGCCGAGCCACTTCG
>DAOULG010000133.1:0-4495 GCA_034420495.1 Dehalococcoidia bacterium | reverse complement strand
GCCTCGCGCGCGATCGCGTCGTCGAGCTCCTCATGGATGCTCCCCGCCACGGTCCCGTCGTCGAGCACCACCAGGCGGCGCCCCGTCAGCGCCTCCGGCGCGAGGGCGACGGCGAGGACCGCGCCGCGCCGCTCGCCAAGCGCGTCGCGGAGCGCCTCGTAGAGCCCGTCCGGCCGGAACGGCTCGACCAGCACCTCGATCTCGCCGCCGCAGCTCAGGCCGACCTCGAAGGCGAGCTCGTCGGAGATCCCGTACCGGACCAGGGCCGGCCGGCCGGCCTCGAGCACCTCCATCGCGTGCTCGAAGAGATCGGCCTCGATGCAGCCGCCGCTCACCGAGCCGCTGATCTCCCCGGACCTCGTGACGCAGAACCTCGCGCCCGGAAGCCGGGGCGCCGAGCCCTGGACGTCGACCAGCGTGGCGAGGGCTACCTGCTCGGAGCGCTCCAGCCAGCGCTCCAGGTCGGCCAGAACCTCCCGCATCGCCTCTCTCCGCAGCGACGGCGATCAGCGCGAGCCGGGGCGCGGGCCCCGGTCGGAGGCCACCGCCTCGTAGTCTCGCCACGTGTCGACGTCCCGGGGAAGCTGCCGGTCCACCGGCACGTCGTGCACCAGCTCCGGTCGGCGATCGAGGATCTTCCAGGCGGCCTTGTCGCCCTCAAGCTCGTTCAGCTCCCCGAAGAGCTCGCGGGAGAAGAGGAGCGGATGGCCGCGCTCCCCCCGGTAGGAGGTGGCCAGGATGGCGGCCCCGGCCCGGCGCCACTCGGAGACGAGCAGGTCGATGCCCTCCGCCTCGACGCCGGGCTGGTCGCCGAGGATCACGACGACCGCGGCGGCCGCCGGGTCAAGCGATGCGATCCCCGCCTGGTAGGACGAGGAGCACCCCTCGCCGAAGTCCGGGTTCTCCACGATCCGGGCGCGGCCCGGAGCCAGCCTCCCGCGGACGTCGCGGGCGGCGCCCCCGAGCACGACCGTCACCTCGTCGAGGCCGCTCGCGGCCTCGGCGGTGCGGACCACCCAGTCGAGGAGGATGGAGCCGCGGTAGGGGAGCAGCTGCTTCGGCTGTCCCAGGCGGCGCGAGGCGCCCGCGGCGAGGACGAGCCCCGAGACGGGCCCCCTCACCGCCGGCCGCCGGTTCCCGCCCCGCCGCTCCTCACGGCGATCCCGCCGGAAGCGCGGGAGGGGAGAGATAGCGCCCGGGCTCGCGCTCGAAGCGCTCGCGGCACCCGGCGGCGCAGAAGTAGACCGGCCGGCCCTCGTGCTCGGAGACGTAGCGCGCGGAGGCCGGATCCACCTCCATCCCGCAGACGGGATCGAGCGGCGCCGCGGCGCCATCGTCGGGGGCGGGCCCCGCGCCGGGCCCCGCGCCGGGCCCCGCGCCGGGCCGGTCCGCGCTGCGCCTCGCCTTCAGGAGCTCGGCGGCGATGCTGAGAGCGATCTCCCCGGGGGTCACGGCACCGAGCTCGAGCCCGGCCGGACAGCGCAGGCGCTCGAGCTCGTCGGGGCCGAACCCGCTCTCCCGCAGGTACTCGAGGACCGATGCGGCCCGCCTCGGGCTCGCGACGAGGCCCACGTAGGCGGCCCCGGAGCCCAGCACCGCCGCGAGCGCATCCTCGTCGTACTGCCCCTGCGTGGCGACGACCACGTAGCTCCCGGCCCCCACCCGCCGCGCGGCGGACTCCAGGTCGGTCTCCACCCGGTCGGCATCGGGGAAGCGCTCTCCCGTCGCTCCGGGATCGCTGACGACGACGTCGAACCCGATGAGCCTCCCAGCCCGGCAGAGCGCCTCGGCGAGGGGGGTCTCCCCGATCACGACGAGCTCCGGCCGGGGCAGCACCGGCTCGACGTAGATCTCGAGCGCTCCCTGGCTCTCGCACGTCATCGCGAGGTCGACCACCCCCTCCCCGCTCTCCCCGGGGGGAGGGGGATCGGGGCTGATGCGGAGCAGCCGCGGGCGGCCGTCGTCGAGCGCCGCCAGCGCCTCGCGCAGCACGAGCGGCTGCGCGCAGCTCCCGCCCACCCAGCCGCTGAACGCGCCCCCGGGGCGGATGATCGCCTTCGCGCCCGGGTACGCCGAGGTCGGGGGGCGGCAGGCGACGACGGTCGCGAGCACGAAGGGCTCGCGCCGCCCGCGCAGCTCGACCGCCCGCGCCAGCGGGTCATCCGATGCCGGCATCGCCCCCACTCCGCCCGCCCCCGGCCGCCCGCCGTCGCGACCGCCCCATCTCCTAGTCGGTCACCCCGTGCTCGCGCAGGAGCGCCCACACCTTGTCCGGGGTGACCGGGATGTCGACGTGGCGCACCCCCAGGTGCGAGAGCGCGTCCACGACCGCGTTGGCGATCGCCGGGGGCGCACCGACGGTCGCCGACTCGCCCACGCCCTTGGCTCCCAGCGGGTGGTGCGGCGACGGCGTCGTCGTCTTCCCCGTCTCCCACCGCGGCGTCTCGACGGCGGTCGGGAGCAGGTAGTCGGCGAAGCTCGCGCTGAGGGGATTCCCGCTCTCGTCGTAGGAGAGCTCCTCGAAGAGCGCCGGCGCCAGCCCCATCGTGAGCCCGCCGTGGATCTGACCCTCGACGATCATCGGGTTGATGATGTTGCCGCAGTCGTCCACCGCCACGAAGCGCCGGATGCGCACCTCGCCGGTGCCGGTGTCGATGTCCACGACGCAGATGTAGCTGCCGAAGGGGAAGGTCAGGTTCGGAGGGTCGTAGTAGGAGACGGCCTCGAGACCGCCCTCCAGCCCCTCCGGGAAGTCCGTGTAGGCGGCGAGGGCGATCTCCTGGATCGTCACCCCCTTCGACGGATCGCTCGGGATGAAGAAGCGGCCCGGCTCCCACTCGAGATCGTCCTCGGTGACCTCCTCGGCCCGGAGCAGGTGGGCCGCGATCTTCCGCGCCTTCTCCCGCACCCTGGTCGCCGCCACGGCGCCCGCCGCCCCCGCCGTCGGCGTGCTCCGGCTGGCGTAGGTGCCGAGGCCGTAGGGCGCGGTGTCGGTGTCCCCCTCCTCGACGGCGATATCGCTCGCGGGGATGCCGAGCTCCTCCGCGATGATCTGGGCGTAGGTCGTCTCGTGGCCCTGCCCCTGCGACTTCGTGCCGAAGCGGGCCGTCGCCTTCCCGGTCGGGTGCACGCGGATCTCGCAGCTGTCGAACATCTTGAGCCCGAGGATGTCGAAGTGCCGGGAGGGGCCGGCCCCCACGATCTCGGTGAAGCTCGAGATGCCGATCCCCATCAGCTCGCCGCGCTCGCGCTTCTCGGCCTGCTCGCGGCGGAGCTCGTCGTACCCGATCATCTCCATCGCGAGGTCGAGCGCGCCCCCGTAGTCCCCGCTGTCGTACTCCCACCCCAGCACCGAGCGGTAGGGGAAGGCCCCGGGCGCGATGAAGTTCCGCTTCCGGAGCTCGGCCGGATCCATCCCCAGCTCGGTCGCCAGCACGTCGACGAGCCGTTCGATGGCGTGCACCGCCTCGGTGACGCGGAACGAGCAGCGGTAGGCGATCCCGCCGGGCGGCTTGTTCGTGTAGACACCGTCGACCTCGGCGAAGGCCTGCTCGAAGTCGTAGGAGCCCGTGCAGATCGAGAAGAGCCCCGCCGGGAACTGCGAGGGGTTCGCGGCCGCGTCGGTGTACCCGTGATCGGCCAGCGTCTTGATGCGCAGCGCCGTCATCTTCCCCTCGCCGGTGGAGGCCAGCTCCGCCTGCATGTGGTAGTCGCGGCCGAAGGAGTCCGCCTGCAGGTTCTCGATGCGGTCCTCGACCCACTTGATCGGGTGCCCGGTGACGACGGCCGCGGCGATCGCGATCACGTAGCCGGGGTAGACCGGCACCTTGCCGCCGAATCCGCCGCCGATGTCGGGCGAGATGATCCGGATCTTCTCCTCGGAGAGCCCGACGTGGCCGGCCACCAGCGCGACGACGGTCCGGACCGCGTGGGGGGCCTGCGTCGTCATCCAGACGGTCAGCTGCCCGCTCACCGCGTCGAACTCCGCGACGCAGCCGCAGGTCTCGATGGAGGCGACGTGGATGCGCGGGACGTAGAGGTCCTGGGTGACCGTCACCTCCGCCTCATCGAAGGCGCGGTCGGTCGCCGCCCGATCTCCCGCCTCCCAGTGGAAGATGTGGTTGTCGCTCTTCCCCTCCTTGTCGTCGCGCAGCACCGGGGCGTCGGGCTCGAGCGCGCGGTGGGGGTCGACGACGACCTCCAGGGGCTCGTACTCCACCTCCACCGCCTCGACGCCGTCGGCCGCCGCGTAGCGGCTGGTGGCGACCACGGCGGCGACCTCCTGCCCGGCGAACATCACCTTCTCCACCGGCAGCACCATCTGCGTGTCGGACATCAGCGTCGGCATCCAGTGCAGGTTGAATTCCTTCAGCGTCTCGCCGGTGATGACGGCGAGGACGCCGGGAACCTCGAGCGCCTTCTCGGTGTCGATGCCCGCGATGCGGGCGTGCGCGTAGGGGCTGCGGACGATGTCCAGGTAGAGCATCCCCGGCCG
>DAOULG010000132.1:0-8280 GCA_034420495.1 Dehalococcoidia bacterium | reverse complement strand
TGGGGCGATCGCCGGTCTCGTTTCGTGCCACGGCGAACCTCTCCTCTAGTCCGGTCATCGAGAGATGGTGTGGATTCTCGCGTCCGCCGTGAACTCCCCACCTGGATGTCGCGTTGGCCATCGTCCGTCCTCCGATGACACCCGTCATCCCGTAGATCGCAGCCATAATAGCACAGGTGTTCTAGTCGTGCCTAACAAATAACCCCGCCAGTTCGCCCCTACGAGCGGCGGACGGCGGGGAGGATTGTGGTGGGATGCGCGAGCCTCAGCTTGGCGAACTGGTGCTCGGGACCGTCCCGAACGAGCGGGTCGGGGCGAGCGTGCGTCATCGCCCGAGCCGTCCGCTGCGCCGCGTCGCGGGCGGCGAGCCTCACGAACAGCACGTGCGCCCCGGGGGAACGGGCCCGACGGTTGAAGCGGCCTCGCCGGCGGGCTACTGTCGAGCGAGCCGGCCAGCGCGCTGCACGGAAGGGGTGGACCTAGACATGATAGAAACGATGCTCTCCAGCAACAGGGCGCCCGGCGTGGCGATCGTCGGGGGAGTCGCTGTCCTCTTGGTCGCGCTCATCCTCTACCCGGGAGGCTGGGTGGTCGACGCGACGAGTTCGATGGACTTCCAGGCCACGATCGATGCCATGGTCGACAACGACAACCTCGCCCACGCGGTCATCTTCGCCGTGATCCTCGCGTGCCTGGCGATCGCCTACGGCATCCTCTCGTTCTGGCGCCTCAGCGACTCCGACGACGCCCTGCTGCGCTTCGGCGTCCTGCTCAACCTCTTCCACTACGGCATCTACATCCTGACGATGGGGATGCGCCACATGCTCGTCGCGATCGCCCAGCACCAGAGCGACATCGAGGTCGACGGCGTCGCCGCCAGCTCGGAGCAGATCAACGACTATCTGGTCATGCTGCAGGCCACGAGCGGAGGCCTCCACTACGGCTTCGTCATGGTGTCGTCGGTGAGCGGCATCGTCCTCGGGTACGCGCTCGCCAGGCGCTTCGCCTCGCTGAACCTCTACGCCGCGGCCTGCTGGGTCTTCTGCTTTGCGGGAGTGGCGGGGCTGCTCAACGCGGCCATAGGACAGCAGGCCGAGGCCGCGCCCGTGGCGTTCGTGGTGGCGAGCAACGTCGTGCTGTTCGTCGCGGCGCTCGCGCTCCTCGTCATCGGCGTCGGCGTCCTGCGGGGCGAGCGCGAGCTCGTCCCGGAGGGGACCGGGAACTAGCGCCCGACGACCGCCGGGGGCGTGGAGCGCGGAGAGCCGAGGGAAACACGCGCCGGGCGCGGACCCGGTCGCCGCTCCCCGGGAGGGCGCGGCGGGTCGATGTCGCGAGATCCCGTCCACGCCGCGGTGATGCGACCCGCAGGGGGTGAGCGGGTGATCGCCGCGGAGAGTGACTCCGGCGAGGCGCTCTCTCCCGCGCCGTCCGCCGCCGCCGGCGACCGGCTGGCCGCTCGGTAGGATGACGTCGCGCGAGCCGCCCAGGCAGTCGAGAGGACGCGGAGATGGAACCTGCCGCTTCGCGTCCGCGATTCCCGGAGGATTACGGCGTCCCGAAGGAAAGCGTGGGCCTCCTGGCCTGGTCGTCCGTTGCCGAGAGGCTGGCCGAGGCCAAGCACTACTGGCTGTCCACCGTCACGCCGGGCGGCGCGCCGCACACACGGCCCGTCGACGGCTTCTGGCTGGACGGCCGTCTCTACTTCGGGGGCGCCCCCGGGGCAGGGTGGCGGCGCAACCTCGATGAGAACCCCCGGGCGTGCGTGAACCTGGAGGACGGCGCACAGGCGGTCATACTGCACGGGACCGTTGCGGTTGTGCGCTCCGACCGGGCGCTGGCGGTACGCCTCTTCGAGCTATCGAGCGTCAAGTACGGCGAGAGCCACGGCCAGTCGGCCGACGACTACGAGGGCCAGGATGTCCTGGTGTTCGAGCCCGACGTCGCGTTCGCGTGGAGGGTCTTCTTCGAGGACGCGACGCGCTGGCGCTTCCGGACGGGGAGCTAGCGGGTTGGCTGCGCCGGTCCGTGCCCTGCCGCTCGGGACGCGTGGGCTCTTCCTCCGCCGGCTCAAGCGGGAAGCGTCCCGTCATGACAGGCTATCGGAGTCGGGCCGCTCGCCGCTCCGAGGAGTCAGGTGTCCCTCGGTCCGCAGCGACCGCGGACTCGTGCCTGCTCCACCGCCCCGGGCGGCGGCTGTTGACCTGTCCTGAGCCGGTCGGTACGCTGCGAGTGCTTATTGAGACGACGTATCAATAGGTGGGAAGGCCACTAGGGGATCGCCGTCCCCGGCCCCTCCCGACCGTATCCCCGCCGTACCTCCCCGGCGGGGATACGGTCGTCGTCCACGCCACATCCTCGACGGTCGCGCCGGAATGCCGGGCCATTTCCCCTGGCGTCGTGCCGTAGGCGGCTACTCACCCGCCTGCTGTGCGGGTACCACCTCGATCGGGGTACTGCGGAACCATCTCCCCACCGCCGGATCGACGGGCAGGAAGCGCACGTCGGGGGTCAGCGTCTCACCGCCGGCGCCGCGGAAGCTCCACTCGATGCGCCCGTCGGCGAGCCGCCGCGCGCGGACCTGTCCGAGCGTGCCCGGTCCGACCTCGATCTCGCTGCTGACGTGCCACCGACCGGGCGCGGCATCGGAGCTGAGGAAGCGCTGCTCGGGGAGGATCTGCTGCCCGCTGGCAAGTGCGATGCCGTGCTCGACGCGCCCGTCGGGGGCGAGCCGGGCGATGATCCGGAGACTCTCGGGCGGCGTGGACGGAGTGGGCGGCGTCGGCGGCGGCTCCGCCGGCGGACCCGGGTCGGGCGCGTCGAGCTGCGCCAGTCCGGCGTCGGAGATGCCGAGGCGCTGAAGGAACCAGGCGTTCGCGGCGTCCACGCCCGCCGCGCCGCAGAGCGCCGCGTCCACGGCGAGGGCATGCACGGGCAGCGCCGCGCGCAGCTCGCGGTGCAGCCCCGCGAAGCCCGCGATCTCCCCGACGCCGGCGGCCTCGAGAACGCCCCGCGGTGCGCGCACGTCGCACGAGCCCTGCTCCGCCAGGGCCCGGAGGCGTGCCCCCACCGCCGGGTCGTCCCAGCCCCGCTCGGCGGCGCGGGCGGCCGTCACGATCTCGCCGGCCGCGATCGCGGGCGCGAGCACACGCTCGGCGTAGGCGAGCTCTACCTGCAGCCCGCGCGCCTCACCGAAGGAGAGCGTGCCGCCCTCCGCGATCCGCTCCCCGAGCGCGCTCCAGGAGGCCGCAAGGTGCGCGTAGTGCGCCGACGCGGTGCCGGCGAGATCCAGGGTGAGATCCTCGACGGCGACCGGGCTCACGGCCTCGCCGCCCCCGAACGTCTCCGCCACCCCCAGAGCGTTGACTGCGCCGAGGTAGCGACCGGCGAAGGCTCCCAGCAGCGTGTCCGAGGAGGCGTCCGGGAGGCTCACCTCGGCCGGCTCCGCCGTCGTCGGGAGCGATGCGATGGCGGTTCGCTCGAAGAGCCCGTCGAGGACGAGCGCGCGCACCGCCGCGGCGTAGGTCGCCCGCGCCACGAGCCCGGCGTCGAGCCTGGCCGCCGGATTGGCCACGGAGGCGACGAAGGTCGTCACGATCCCCTCGTCGTCTGCGGTCGCGGCTCCCCAGTACTCCGCGCCGTCCACGGTCACGGTCACCGGGTCGAAGGTCGGGCCGCTCACGACCCGGACGTTGCGCCAGAGCCCGTGCCAGGCGATCTCCTCGTCGTCTGAGTCGAAGGCGATCACGGCGACAAACACCCACGAGGGGCCGGGCCACCGCCACTCGATGCTGAACGGCCCGAACCCGGGAGTGGAGAGGCTCGTCGCGCTCGCCGTCCGGGGGCTCGAGTGGTAGGCCGAGCCTGCATGGAAGAGCGAGGCCGGCCGGCCGCGCAGCGCCTCGGTGATGCCCGGACCCACCGCGTAGACGACGACGCTTGCATCCTCGGGCAGGTCGCCGCCGCCGAGGTTGCCGACGCGGTAGTCGACGGCGACGGGCTCGCCGGCCACGACCTCGTCGGGAGCGAACGACTCCTCCATCTTGAGCAGGAACCGCTGCTGCGCCGCCTCCTCGTCCACCAGGTGGACCGTGAGCGTGAAGTCCGCCAGCAGTGTCTGGAGGTCCCGCTGCCGGTAGGTCGTCGCCTCGATCACGTAGAGGCCGGCCGGCAGGTACTGCTCGATGAGCGCGTTGCGAGCGCCCCCGCCGTCGTCGTTGGCGCCGATCACGCCCCGCACCGGGGACGCGAGGGAGAGAACGGGGTCGCCGGTCTCGGAGACGAGGTCGATCCGGACGCGGGCCGCCTGCTCCAGGACGAAGGTGTAGTTATAGGCCGGGTGCTCGGCGACGATCTCCGAGCCGCAGGTGTCGAGAGTCCAGGCGCCGGATGCCGTGAGGTCGGCGCCCGGGCCGAGAACCCCGAGGTCGGTGGGGTCGCAGCTCAGGCGCGTGACGGAGAGCGAGAAGTCGGCCGGGCCCCGCTCCCGCCCCCCGACGGTCGTCGCTTCGACCAGGTAGGAGCCGGGCTCCATGACGCGCTCGATGCGGGCATCCAGCCCCGCCGCGCCGTCGTCGTTGTCGGTGATGCGGCTGCCGTCCTGAGCCATCAGGTAGAGGAACGAGTCGGCGTCGGCGGAGGCGAGCTCGATCCGGACCCGGCCTCCCTCGCCGATCTCGAAGCTGTAGGTGGAGGCGTCGCTGCCGGGGCGGAAGCGCGAGTCGCAGTCCTCCGTCGTCCAGCGACCGCTCGCGGTCAGGGGGGTGTCTGCCTCGGCGCTGAGCTCGCCGAGCACCTCCACCTCGCAGGCGGGGTGCTCGGACTCTGGATGCTCGGCCAGCACCGCCCGGGGCGCCGCCAGCGCCAGGAAAGCGGCGATGACGGCGGTGACGGCGAGTCCTGCCGCAAGGTCGCGTAGGCCCGGAACGCGAGACATGGTCGCAGTATATGTGACCGGTGGGACAGCGACGACACCGCTCATCCGGCGCGGGACCGCTCGCCCGGTGCACGCCCTGGCGGAATCCGACATCCCGGCGTCGCACCGCGCGCCCGTCAGCTAGCGTATGGCGCGCCCGATCGGCCGCTCCGCCGGTGGGCGGGGGGAAGCGGAGCCTCCTGCGGTGTTCCCGACCGTGCACGCCGAGTGGTGGAACGGCCTCGCTCCGGATGCCGCGGTCATGCTGCTCGCGGTGACGTTCGACCGTGTGCTGCCGGAGCCCCCGGCGCGGGTGCATCCGGTCGTGTGGATGGGACGAACGATCCGGGCCTGCGGGCGCCTGGCGCCGGAGTCCCCGCCCGCGGCCTTTCTCTACGGGTGCTTGGTCGTGCTCGCGATTGTCGGCGGATGGGGCGTGCTGACGTGGCTGGCGGTCACGGGCCTGAGCGAGCTTGGCGTCCTGGCCTACGTCGTGGGCGGTGCGATCGTCATGCGCACCAGCTTCACCGTCCGCGGCCTCGTATCGGCCGGCGAGGGGGTCGCGCGGGCGCTGGAGGAGAAGCGCCTCGATGAGGCGCGCGAGCGGCTGGCCGGCCTTGTCAGCCGCAGCCGGGACTCGCTGGGCGCGCCCCTGGTCGCGGCGGCGGCGATCGAGTCGGTGGCGGAGAACACCACCGACAGCTATATCGCACCGTGGCTGGCGTTCGCTCTCCTCGGCGTCCCCGGCGCCGTCGCCTACCGGGCAGCGAATACGATGGACAGCATGTGGGGCACGCGCGGCCGGCATGAGTGGCTGGGCAAGTGCGCCGCGCGTCTGGACGACGCGGTCAATCTCGTGCCCGCCCGTCTGAGCGCCGTGCTCCTGCTCGGGGGTGGAGCGCTGGCGGGCCTCCCGATGCGCCGGGGCTGGCGAGTGATGTGGCGTGACCGGCGCCTCACCGCCAGTCCCAACGCCGGCTGGACGATGGCGGCGATGTCGGGCCTGTTGGGTCGACGGCTCGAGAAGCCCGCTCACTACGATCTTGGCGCCGAGTTCACGCGGCCGGAGGCGCGGGACATCGGCCGCGGCAACCGCGCCGCCGGGCGGGCCGCGCTGCTCGGGATCGTCGCAGCGCTCTGCGTGCTCGCGCTGCGCCACTGGATCACGGCATGAACACCGTTCACGGGGGCCTCGACCCGGCCGAGCTCCGCGCCCTGGGCCTGCGCGCCGGGCAGGTGCTGGACTTCAGCTCGAACGTCAACCCGCTCGGAACGTCGGAGCGGCTCCGGCGGTCGGCTGCAGCCGCCGACCTGTCGGCGTACCCCGATCGGGACTGCCTCCTCCTGCGAGAGGCGCTGTCCGGCGCGCTGGGGGTCGGCACCGCCCGCCTCCTCGTCGGGAACGGCGCGACGGAGCTGATTCACCTGATCGCCCGGGCCTGCCTCGGGCCGGGCGGGCGGTGCCTGATCTTCGAGCCGACGTTCGGCGAGTACGAGGCGGCCGCGGCGATCGCGGGGGCGGAGATCCACCGCATCCGGGCGGAGGAGGCGGCCGCCTTCCGGTGGCCCGTCGACGCGGCAGCGCAGCGGATCCGGGAGATCCGGCCCCGGCTCGTCTTTCTCTGCAACCCGAATAACCCGACCGGCGTCTACCTCGACAGGTCGGCCGTGGAGGAGATTCGCGGCGCCCTCGGTGGCTCCGGCCTGCTGCTGCTCGACGATGCGTACGCCTCGCTCGCAGAGCGGCGATGGGATCCCCTGCCCCTGCTCGCGGGCGGAGGCGTCGCGATCGTGCGCTCGATGACGAAGGATCACGCGCTCGCCGGCGCGCGGCTCGGCTACCTGGTCGCGGAGCCGCCCCTGGTCGATTCGGTCAGGAGGCTACAGCCTGCGTGGAGCGTCAACGGCGTAGCCCAGGCGGCGGGGCTCGCCGCCCTCGACGACGGCGCGCACGTGGCGGCTGCGCGAGAGGTGATCCGTGCATCGAAGGCGTATCTCTGCGAGCGGCTGGCCTCGATGGGCCTCCCGGTCACACCGTCGGCGACCGGCTTCCTACTCGTCCGGGTCGGCGACGCCGGAGGCGTGCGTGCAGGGCTCCTTCGCCGTGGCATCGCCGTCCGGGACTGCAACTCGTTCGGCCTGCCCGAGCACATCCGCATCGCCGTCCGACGCCGGGACGAGTGCGCGCGGTTGCTCGGTGCGCTCCGGGAGGTGATGGGCCGATGAGCCGTGGCGGAGCGCACGAGCCCGCGAAGGTGATCATGGTCCAGGGGACCTCCTCCCACGCGGGGAAGTCGATCCTGGCGACGGCGCTCTGCCGGATCTTCGCCCAGGACGGCTACCGTGTCGCGCCGTTCAAGGCGCAGAACATGTCGCTCAACTCCTACGTGACGCCCGACGGCGGCGAGATCGGCCGCTCGCAGGCGGTCCAGGCCCGGGCCGCCATGGTCGAGCCACGCGTCGCGATGAACCCGATCCTCCTCAAGCCCGAGGGCGAGGCGCGCTCCCAGCTCGTGGTCATGGGCAGGGCGCGGGCGCGGACCTCGGCGCGCGAGTACTACCGCCTGAAGCAGAGCCTGTGGCAGACGGTGACGGCTGCGCTCGACGAGCTGCGGCTCGAGTTCGACGTGGTCGTGATCGAGGGTGCCGGCAGCCCGGCGGAGGTCAACCTCCGGCAGCACGACATCGTCAACATGCGGGTCGCCCGCTACGCGGGTGCGCGGGTGCTGCTCGTGGGAGACATCGACCGCGGCGGCGTCTTCGCCCAGCTCGTGGGGACGATGACGCTGCTGGAGCCGGAGGAGCGTGCGCTGGTCACCGGGCACGTGATCAACAAGTTCCGGGGCGACCGGACGCTGCTCGACCCGGGCCTCACCCTGCTCGACGAGTACACCGGCGTCCCCGCCCTCGGCGTGCTTCCCTACTTCTCCGACATCCACGTGCCGGAGGAGGACTCGCTCGGCCTCGGGCCGGGCGAGTCCGATCGCGAGGAGACGGTGCTCGATGTCGCCGTCGTGCGCCTCCCGCACATCGCCAACTTCGACGATTTCGATCCGCTGCGCCGCGAGCCGGGCGTGCGCGTGCGGTACGTCCGGGCCCCCGATCAGTTCGGCGATCCCGCTCTCGTGGTGATCCCCGGAAGCAAGACCACGGTCGACGACCTCGAGTGGCTTCGCGCGGAGGGCCTCGCGGAGCGGATCGTCGGCGCCCGGGCGGCGGGAACGCCGGTGATCGGCATCTGCGCCGGCTTCCAGATGCTCGGTCGCGAGCTCCACGACCCAGCGGGCGTCGAGTCGGGGCGGGCCGTCACGACCGGTCTGGGGCTGCTGCCCACGTCGACGATCTTCCAGGCGGAGAAGGTCACGCAT
>DAOULG010000131.1:0-3202 GCA_034420495.1 Dehalococcoidia bacterium | reverse complement strand
AACTACGTCGTGCCGAAGGACCAGGTCCTCGAGAAGGCGATCGAGGTCGCCGAGGCGACGGCGCGCATGGGCCCGGACTCGATCCAGCGCCTGAAGCAGGGCTCGATCGATCTCCAGCTCGCCTCGGGGAACATCGCCGGCCCGGAGCGCCTCGAGGAGCGACGGCGGACCGTCCGCGCACAGATGGCGGAGACCGCCGGCGACCACGACCGCATGGAGGGCATGAAGGCCTTCGTCGAGAAGCGCGAGTCGCAGTACGAGCGCCCCGTCAAGGCCGAGTAGCCGCCCTCTCGATCGCGGCACCGGAGACGGGCCGGGGCAGACGCCCCGGCCCGTCTTCTTCTCTCTCCGCGCGGGCGGGCACGCCGCGCGGGCGCTTCGGCTATGATGCGCGCGACGCGCCGGTCCGGAGCGCGCGACGGTCACGAGGGGGCACGATGCAGTTTGGCAAGGACCTGGTCCGCGAGCTCGGACTCGACCTGAACGATCTCGAGGCGGCGACCTTCGAGCGGCGGGGCGAGATCGCGATCGTCACGATGAACCGGCCCGAGGCGGCCAACTCGCTCAACACGGCGATGCACCGCGACGTCGTCGCATGCTGGGACGAGATCAACAACAACGACGAGATCCGGGCCGCCGTGATCACGGGCAACGGGCGCTTCTTCTGCGCCGGGCGCGACATCAAGGAGTTCGTCTCCACCTACGGCGAGCGCGACTCCAGCGCCCTGCGCCCGATCGACGATCCCGCCCACATCATGTTCGCCACGCAGTGCAACCACTACGACGTGATGAAGCCCCTGGTCGCCGCGCTCAACGGCGCCGCGGTGGGCGGCGGCCTCGAGGTCGCGATCATGGCCGACATGGTGGTGATGGCCGACGACACCTACATCGCCGACCTGCACGCGAAGATCAACGTCGGCGGGATGAACTCGATGAACACCTTCCTGCCGCCGATGATCGCGCGCGAGCTGACGATGACCGACCGCCGCCTGACGGCGGAGGAGTGCCACCGCTGGGGCTTCGCGAACTACGTGGCGCCGAAGGACCAGGTGCTGGAGAAGGCGGTCGAGGTCGCCGAGGCGTCGGCGCGCATGGGCCCGGACTCGATCCGGCACCTCAAGCGGGGCTCCGTGGAGATGCAGCGCCGCTCCGGCAATCTGCGGCCGGAGGGCTACTACGAGCGCCGGCGGGAGAATCAGCTCAAGGCGATCGCCCAGGTGAAGTCCGAGAGCGATCGCATGGAGGGGATGCAGGCCTTCGTCGAGAAGCGCGAGGCCGCCTACACGGGTCCCGTCAAGACCGAGGAGGCGGAGCGCCTCTACTAGCGGCTCCCGGCCGCGCCGCGCATCGCCGGTCTCGCGCGGGGGCCGCGCGCCCGGCGGCGCGCGGCCTCGGCCCCCCGCGCGGCGTCCCCGCAATCCTCAGCGGCCTCCCGTCCCGTCGGTCCCGTTGCGTGCGCGCGCCCGCCCCGCCTAAGCTCCCGGGGCTACTCGACGGGGGTCCGTCTCGACCCGGCGGCCGCTTGCCCGGACGGAGAGGAAGCAGCGCATGGCGACGAAGCTGATCGACATCCACCGGCACCTCTGGGGCTACGACTGGTTCCCCCCGAGCCATCTCCCCAAGTTCAGCGCCGAGGGCATCGCGCGCCGCACCAACCGCACCGTCGAGGAGGTGCTCGAGCGCATCAAGCAGTCGCCCACGATGGACGCGACGGGCCGCGTCGCCATCGAGGAGATGGAGTACTACGGCATCGACGCCTCCGTCATGCTGGTGCTCGACTGGGGCCTCGCCTACGGGCCCGAGGAGGACAACCAGCTCCCGGCCGAGGAGTTCAACCGCCTCGCCCAGGAGGTGGTCGAGAAGCACGCCGGGAAGCTCTGGGCGATGGCGAGCTACGACCCCCGGCGTCCGCGCGCGGTCGCGCTCTTCGAGCAGGCGGTGACGGAGTGGGGCGCCGTCGGGCTCAAGGTCTACCCCCCGAACGGCTACCAGGCGAACGACGAGCGCTGCTTCCCGCTCTACGAGAAGGCGATCGATCTCGACGTGCCGGTGCTCATCCACACCGGCGGCAACATCTGGGCGTGGCCGGAGTGGGTGGAGCTGGTCGCTCGCCGCTACCCGGACCTGCGCATCATCATGGGCCACACCAACCTGCAGGCGCCGTTCGAGACCGGCGCCTACTGGGACGGGCTGATCTCCGGGTCGCGCCACCGCAACATCTGGCTCGACCTCTGCGACTGGCAGGCGCTGGGTGCGGTGAAGGAGGAGAACCTCCCCGAGCTGGCGCGCGTGATGCGGGTCTTCCTCGACTCGGTGGGGCCGGAGCGCATCGTCTGGGGGACCGACCTCCCGCAGGCGGGAGTCGGGAGCCGCGCGCGCGCGCAGACGATGGCCTGGGCCGACTTCTTCCGCAACCTCCCGGAGTCCGGCGCGAAGTACGGCGTCACCTTCACCCCGGAGGAGCGCGACGGCATCTGCCACGGCGCGGCGAAGGCGGTCTTCAGCAACATCGACTTCGGCTGGTAGCGGGCGGCGCCGGGGACCGGCCCCTCCGCGACGCGGGAGTGTGGACAGGGGGCGCGGGCGGTGCCTAGGATGCCGCTGCTGCGCGCGCGGGCGCCGGTCAGACGCGAATGCGATCTGAGCGAGGCGGGAAGGGACGCGAGTCGATGGTCAAGCTGATCGATGTGCATCGCCACCTCTGGGGTTTCGAGTGGTTCCCCCCGAGCCACCTCGGAAACAACGCCGCCGAGCTCGCTCGCCGCACCAACCGCACCAAGGAGCAGGTGCTGGATCGCATCAGGCAGTCGCCCACCATGGAGGAGTCCGGCTCCGGAGCCGTCGCCGAGATGGAGCACTACGGCATCGACCACTCGATCATCCTCTGCCTCGACTGGGGGATGGCCTACGGTCCCACCGAGGACAACCAGATGGAGGTCGAGGAGTTCCACCTGAAGACGGCGGAGGCTGCCGCGCGCTACCCCGGCAAGCTCTGGTGGTTCGCCGGCGTGGACCCGAGGCGCCCCCGCGCGGTCTCCATCTTCGATGACATGGTGAAGAACCACGGAGCCGTCGGCCTCAAGGTCTATCCGCCGAACGGCTACCAGGCGAACGACGAGCGCTGCTTCCCGATGTACGAGAAGGCCATAGAGCTCGACGTGCCGGTGCTCATCCACACCGGCGGCAACATCTGGGCGTGGCC
>DAOULG010000130.1:0-11036 GCA_034420495.1 Dehalococcoidia bacterium | reverse complement strand
CGCCGGGCAGCGGCGGCATCCTGTACGCGATGCCCTACCGCTAGGGGCACGCCGGGCACGGTGCCTGCGCACCGACCGATACGAGGGGGGAGCGCCCGCGGGCGCTCCCCCCTCTCTTTCTCTCCCGGGGATCACGTCGTCTGAGGCATCCGGCGATCGCCCGTGGCGGGGGTCGCCGCTCGAGCGTCCGGGGCGGGTGGCGCCCCGGACGGGAGCGGCCCGGACCCCGGCGCCCGGATCTCACGCTCCCGGAGGCGGCCGGGGGCCGCACGGAGAGCGTGAGGAGGGCCCGGGGAACACGGTCCGGGCGTCCGGGTCGCCGCCCCGCCCGGGCAGGTCGCGCCGGAGCGCGGTGAGGGACCGGTGCCCGTCGTAGCGGCTCACCCGGTGAGGGTCGGGCCTCCCGGCGTCGCGCCGCTCCCGCAGCGCCGCATCGGCGAGCTCGCAGCACGGCGCGAGCGCGGCGCGGAGGCGCTCGCAGCGGCCCCGGCGGCCGTAGCAGCCGAGCCGGCAGGTGCGAGGGGCGGCGGCGACGGGGCCCGGCCCCGTCGCGCCCTGCGGAACCCGGCGCCCGGCTCGAGCGCCACCCGGCCTCCGCACCGCGCGATCGGTGGGTGCGCGGGAGGGCCGGCGATGCGCTCGACCGGGGCGTGCCCCGGTCGGCCCCGGGAGCGGCAGCACGCTCGCACGATCCCGGGACGCACGGACGCCCGGCGGCCCGTCGTGGTGTTCGCGGGCCGCCGGGCGTCGTGGTGGTCGTGCCCGGGCGGGCCTCCGCGTGTCGCCGGTGCGACTGGCGGAGGCTCGCCCTAAACGGCGTCTACGCCTCGGCGAGCGCCTCCATCACCTTCTCGGCAACGTCGGCGGGGATCCAGGCTGACCAGAGGGCCTCGTTGTTCTTGAGGAACCAGATGGCGGCGTCCTGCGCCTCGAGGCCGGGGTTGGCGGCCATGTACTGGGCGACGCCCTTGTAGACCTCGATGTTGAAGCCCCAGTTCCTCAGGAAGTCAACGACGTCGGGAGCGGCCGTGACCATCGTCGGGTGGACCGCGATCAGGATCGTCGCGTCCTTGTAGCCGCACGCCTTGGTGGTGAACCAGCACTCGTCGGAGTACGGGGGCTCCTCGAGCCGGACCAGGTCGAGAACCAGCGCGGGGTCGGCCGTGCCCCACATGTAGCCGAGCCACGGCTCCTGGCGGTCGTAGCGGCCCTGGAGGTCGGAGAAGAGCGCCTCCTGCGAGCCCGGGCTGATGACCTCGACGTGGTCGTTCAGGCCGTAGGCCTCGTACTGGGCGATGTTGACGACCTCGCAGGACCATCCGACGACGCATCCCACGATCCGGGCCTTGCCGCCCGAGTCGGTGGTGGCGAAGAGAGACTGGAACTCGTCGTTCTTCAGATCCTCGACGGAGGTCAGGCCGGGGTACTGGTCGGCGACGTAGCGGGGGATGACGAAGGCGCTCTGCCAGTCCTCACCCAGGCTCTTGCCGACCGAGATCACCTGGCCGTTGGCCACGGCGGGATCCCACTGCTCGTTCTGGTTGGGCAGCCAGATCTCCATGGTGACGTGGATGTCGCCGTTCAGGAGACCCTGGAAGTTGGGCAGAGTCCCGCCCAGAATCGCGTCCGTCTCGTATCCGTATCCGTGCTCAACGATGAACTGCGCGATCCTGTTCTGGACCTGCGCGCTCGTCCAGTTCAGGTCCGAGAAGACGATCGTCGGCCTGTCCTGAGCCGCTGCATCATCATCGTCGTCCCCGCACGATATCGCGAAGAGCGATACGGAAAGGAGCGCGATCAGAGCAAACGAAACTCGCACCCAGCGCGGCCTAAACATACACAAGTCTCCAATCAGAATAGCTGCGGTACGCTGCCTACCAAATCCCGACTCGATCTGTCAAGTTTATGGATATCGCTAAAGTGATATCTCCGTAGCGTCGGCCGCTCCTCCGTTCCGTGCGGGAGGAGCCCTCAGGCGGGCAGGGCGCTCGCCGGGCCGAAGCTACGCCGAGAGTGCCTCCTCCCTCGCCTTGCCGAGTGCCTGCGTGATGCGGTCGGTGATGATGGCGAGCGTGATGATCGCGAGCCCGCCGATCAGCGCGTTGCCGGATTCCTGGCGGCCCAGAGCCCGGAGGACGACCTCTCCGAGGCCGCCGGCCCCGACCAGCGAGGCGATCACGACCATCGAGAGCGCGAGCATCGTCGTCTGGTTGACGCCGGCCATGATGGTCGGCGTGGCCATGGGGATCTGGACCTTCACCAGCAGCTGCATCGGGGTGGCGCCGAACGAGCGGGCCGCCTCGACGGTCTCGGCCGAGACCTGGCGAATGCCCAGGTTCGTGAGCCGGATGACCGGCGGCACCGCGTAAATGACCGTCGCGACGACGGCCGGCACCGTCCCGAGGCCGAAGAAGAGCAGGGCCGGCACCAGGTAGACGAAGCTCGGCATCGTCTGCGCGCCGTCGAGGAGGGGCCGGCTGATGTTGTCCACCCAGCGGCTCTGGGCGCCCAGGATCCCCGCGGGGATGCCCATGATGAGGGAGATGAGCACGGAGACGACGATGAGGGCGAGCGTCTCCATCGAGGCCCCCCAGAGGCTGTCGGGGTTGTCGGGGAGCCTCCCCATGAAGCCGATGGCGAGGAGCGCGACGCCGGAGAAGGCCGCCAGCGCGGGGCCCGAGGCCCTCCACGACAGCAGCGCGACGGCGAGCACCGTGGCCGGCCAGGGAACCCAGACGAGGAAGTCCTCGATCCAGACGAGAAGCTGCAGCACGGCATCGCTGGAGCCGTCGAAGAGCCAGTCCATGTTGATCTTCATCCAGTCGACGAACCGGTCGACCTGAAGACCGATGGGACGCCCCCAGGCGGCGGGGAATTCCATCCCCGTCCCCCAGATCGCCCCGCTGACGAACCCGACCGCGACCACGGAGACTACGAACGTGCCGAGCCACGCGCCGAAACTGATCGACGAGAGATCCGGGATCCGTCCCGTCAGGCTCGCGGCGCGGGCGGCGGCTCCGCGCACCGGTCCGCCGGGCCCCGGCGCCGCGCCATCGGCGGCGGCTCTATCCACCTGCCTGCATCCTTGCCTCCGCTCCTCCGTACACCCGCGAGGGGACGCCGTGGTGTACGGGGGGCCGTCCCGCTAGTCGCCCACCGAGATCGTCTCGGCGAGCGCGTTCCGGTCGACGACGCCGCGCAGCCTCCCGGCTCGATCCACGACCGGGACGAGGTGGTCGCTCGCCATCGAGATCGGGATCAACTCCTCCAGCGTGATGTCGGGGGCGACGGGATCCGGCGTGCCGGCGCCACCGCTTGCGGACCGGGCCGCGAGGTCCCCGTCTCCCGTCTCGCAGGCGGCCAGCGCCTGCTCGGCGGTCAGCACTCCGATATAGGTGCGGTCGGCGGTCAGCAGCATCGCCTCGCCGACTTCGGTGGCCTCCATCGTGACGAGCGCCTGCTTGAGCGGCGCGTCCGCGCGGATCACGCAGGGGGCATCGACCATCACGTGGCGCGCCGTCAGGATCGACTCCCTCCGGACGTCCCGGGTGAACTCCGCGACGTAGTCGTCCTCGGGCCGGAGCACGATGTCCTCGGGCTCCCCGATCTGAACGACGGCGCCGTCGCGCATGATCGCGATGCGGTCGCCGAGCCGGACGGCCTCGGCGAGGTCGTGCGTGATGAAGACGATGGTCTTGTTGAGTTCCTGCTGGATGCGGATCAGCTCGTCCTGCATGTGCCGGCGGATGAGGGGGTCGAGCCCGCTGAACGGCTCGTCCAGCAGCAGGATCTCGGGATCCACCGCCAGGGCGCGGGCCAGCCCCACCCGCTGCTGCATCCCGCCGCTCAGCTCGCGCGGGTAGGAGGCCTCCCAGCCCTCCAGCCCGACCATGTCGAGCATCTCCTGGGTCCGCGCGTAGCGTTCCTCCTTCGGGATGCCCCGGACCTCGAGGCCCCACGACGCGTTGTCCATCACGGTGCGATGCGGCAGCAGCCCGTAGTGCTGGAAGACCATCGCGATCTTCCCGCGCCGGAACTCCCGGAGGCTCTCGCGGTCCGCGGCGGCGATATCGGTCCCGTCCACGACGATGCCGCCGGCGGTCGGCTCGATCAGCCGGATCAGGCAGCGGATGAGGGTGGACTTCCCGCTCCCGGAGAGCCCCATCACGACGAAGGTCTCCCCGCGCCGGACGTCGAAGCTGACGTCGTTGAGGCCCACCACCAGACCGAGGCGCTCCTGGAGCTGCTGCTTTCCGACCGAGATGTGCTCGTCGGCGAGGGCGCGCCCGGGGTTCTTGCCGAAGACCTTCCAGAGGTTTCGTACGGAAATCAGCGTCTCGTGAGGAGGGTCGTTATCGCTACCCGATGAGTCGTTCTGTTCCGTCACGGATCCCGCGCGATCCTCATCTCCGGAGTGCCGGCCCCTTGTGGGCGCTCCTCGCGCGTGCGATGCGTGCGAACGGTATGCGTCAGCGTCGCCGAAGCCTGCCGGGAGCGCGCCGTGAGCCTAGCACACTGTCCGGCGCACCTGCGGAGGCGCGGCGCGTGGCCCGGGGCGGGTAGGATCGGGCCATGCCCTCGGTGCTCGGAATCGACGCGGCATGGACCGCCACCGAGCCGAGCGGCGTCTCGCTGCTCGCCGCAGACCGGGAGGGCAACTGGCGCTGCGCGGCCGTCGCCCCGAGCTACGGCTCCTTTCTCGCTCTCGCCGCCGGAACGCCCGTCGACTGGACGGCGCGACCGGAGGCGGCGCCCGCCGATCCGGGGGCGCTCCTCGCCGCGGCGGGCGCGCTGGGCGCGGCTCCGGTCGACGTCGTCGCCGTCGACATGCCGCTCGCCACCCTGCCGATCGCCGGGAGGCGGCCCGCGGACGACGCCGTCTCCCGGGCCTTCGGCTCCCGCGGCGTCTCCGCGCACTCCCCCTCGGCCCTCCGGCCGGGCCCCCTCGCCGACTCGTTGCGCGCGGGCTTCGCCGCCCGCGGCTACCGGCTCGCCACCGCGGCGACCGGCCGGCGCACGCCGGCCCTGATAGAGGTCTACCCGCACGCCTCGCTGCTCTCGCTGACGGGCGCCGACTACCGCATTCCCTACAAGGTCCAGAGGAGCGCCCGCTACCATCCGGGTACCGGCGTCCGCGAACGGATCCGGAGGCTGCACGCCGAGCTCGCCTCGATCCTGGATCACCTCCGCGATCGCCTGGGGGGGATCGAGATCGCCCTCCCCGCCGCCTCAGCCATCCCCTCGCTGCGGCTGCTCAAGCGCTACGAGGACGCCCTGGATGGCCTCGTCTGCGCGTGGTCGGCCCTCCGCTACCGGGCCGGCGAGGCCGAGCCCTTCGGCGACGAGACGGCCGCCATCTGGGTGCCCCGTCCCCTCACGGAGGCCCGACGGGCGGGTGCACAGACGTGACGGCCACCCTCATCTCCGGCCCCGCGGCGTCGGGGAAGACGGCACGGCTGGTCGGACTCGCCGCCTCCCGCTATCGCGAGGATCCCGTCGCGGAGACCCTGGTCATCGTCCCCACGGCGCGACACGGCGACCAGTTCCGCAGGCGCCTCGTCGCGGAGGCGGGCTCGGCGCTCGCCCTGCGCATCGCGACCTTCTCGCAGCTCGCGCACGACCTCGACCCCGCCGCGCGGGTCATCGAGCGATCGCTCGCGGCCGAGCTCGTGGCGCGCGCTGCGGCCGAGCAGGTGGCGCGGGGCGGCGCGGCCTACTTCCGGCCGATCGCCGGGATGCCGGGCCTCGTGACCGCGCTCGCGCGCGCCGTCGACGAGCTCATCGGCGAGGGCGTGACGCCGGATGAGCTTCGCGCGGCGGCTCCGGAGGGCCCCCTGGCCGCACTCGCAGCCGTGTACGGCTCGGTCGCGTCGGAGCTCGACGGGAGGGGCTGGATCCACCCGGCGGAGGCTCCCCGCGGGGCGACGCGCGCCGCCCGCCGCCTCCCGGGCCTCGTCCTCGTCGACAGCTTCGCCTTCCTCCGGGCGGTGGAGGTCGACCTGCTGGCGGCGGTCGCGGAGCACTCGGAGCTCGTGATCGCGCTCGACCCCGACGCCGGCGTCCGCGCCGCGCACACCTTCGAGGAGATCTCCGCCCGGCTCCCCGGGGCGCGCCGCGAGCGGACGTCGGGGCGGCCGCCGGCGCCGACCGTGAGCAGCGCCCTCGCCGCCGACCAGGAGGATCAGCTCCGCCGGATCGCCCGCGAGATCAAGGATCTGCTCACGCGCGACCCGACGCTCCGGCCCTCGGACTGCGCGGTGGTCTTCCGGCAGGTCGTCCCGCAGCTGGCGCTCGCCCGGGAGGTCTTCTCGGAGTACGAGCTCCCCCTGGATCCCGCCGCCGGCGAGCCGCTCGCACGGCGGCCCTTCGGCATCTTCGCCCGGCGCCTGATGCGGCTCGACATCGAGGGCTGGCGGCTGGGCGACCTGACGGCCCTGCTGAACAGCGACTTCGTCGACCGGCGCCGCTGGGGCCTCCGCCGGCGCCACGTCGGCCTGCTGGCGCGCTTCGGACGCCGCAACGGCCTCTGGGCGGGCCGCGACGCGCTCTCGCGCATCGCGACCGGGCTCTCAGGCGGCGGGGACGAGGGCGCGGCCCCGGCCGCCGAGCGGCGCGCGGCGGCCGACGGCCTCCGTGCGGCGCTCGCGGAGCTCGAGGGCCTGGTCGCGGGCCCGGACCGGAGACCGGGCGAGCGGGCGCGCCGGCTCGACGCCGCGCTCTTCGGCCGGGCCGCGATCGTGCCGCCGGCGATCCGCGACCTCCCCGCCGCGGAGGCCGAGCTCGACGCCTTCCGGGCCCTGCTGCGCTCGGTGGAGGCGGCGGACGACGCGCTGGGGCTGCCGGAGGAGCCTGAGGCGTCCTTCGTCGAGCGGCTCGAGCGCCGGCTCGAGGCACCGACCGTCCTCCTGCGCGAGGCGGGAGGCGTGCTCCTCGCGCCGATGCACACGCTCCACGGCCTGCGCTTCGCCCACGTCGCCGTCGGCGATCTCGTGGAGGGCCGCTTCCCCGCTCCGCGGCGGTCGGGCGATCTGCTCGATGAAGCGGCGCGGGAGCTGCTCGCGGCGCGCGGGCTCGCGCTGCCGCCGCGGGCGCGTCTCTCCGAGGACGCTCTCTGGCACTCGGTGCGCTCCCGCTCGGAGGCCCGTCTCAGCGCCTGGCGCCCGCGGCTCGACGAGCGGGGGCGCCCCGCCGCGCCCTCCTACTACCTGGAGAGTCTGGATGCGGGGCCACCGGCCTCCGCGCCCGCACCCGGCGTGGAGGGAGCCGCCTCCCGGCGCGAGATCGCGATCGCGGCGACGGCGGCGTGGCCGGCCGGCGAGAGGAGGCGCCCCGCCGGCTACGAGCCCTGGCCGCTGGTCCGCGCCGCCGCCCGCGTCGAGCAGCGGAGGCGCTCCCGCGAGAGCGCCGGGCCCTTCGAGGGCCGGGTCGCGGCGGGCCGCGTGCCGTGGCTGACCGGCCCGGAGAGCGTGTGGAGCGCGACCCGCCTCGAGAGCTACCAGCTCTGCCCGTTCCAGTTCTTCGGCCACTACGCCCTGCGGCTCCGCGAGCCCCAGGAGGAGCGCGAGGCCGCCGACGCCGCGACCCGCGGGACCGTCGTGCACCGCATCCTCGAGGAGGTGGTCCGACCGCTGGCGGAGGCGGGGCTCCCCCTCTCCATGCGGACCCTCGATGAGGCTCTCGCCAGGCTCGAGGAGGTCGCGCCGCGGATGTGGCGGGAGGCGCCCGAGCGCTACGGCTTCGGCCGGGCGGCGCTCTGGCGCCTGGAGGGACCGCGCGTGCGGCGCCAGCTGGCGATCCTGCTCCGCGGGGAGGCGGAGTGGAACGACGGGCACGGCGTGACGCGCGTGCTCGGCACGGAGATGGCCCTCGAGGGGTCGCTGGGCGAGGAGCGACCGCTGCGGCTGGGCGCCCATGTCGATCGCCTCGACGAGGGGGAGGGGTTCGTCTCCGTCGTCGACTACAAGAGCGGGCGCGAGATCACGCGCGGCGACCTCGTCCGGGGAGAGCGGCTGCAGCTCCAGATCTACGCGGCGCTCGCGCTCCGCGCCCGCGGCGCCTCCCGGGCCCTCGCTCGCTACGCCTACCTGAGTCCCGCCGCCGGCGGCTGGCACCTCGACAGCGCCGATGCCGCCGATCAGCCGCTCCTGGAGCGGGTGGAGAGGGTCGCCCTCGGCGTGAGGGAGCAGGTCGAGGACGGCCTGTTCCAGGTGTCGCCGCAGGTACCGGTCTGCCCGAGCTACTGCGCCTTCCGGCACAGCTGCCGCGTCAACCAGTTCAGCCGGCTGAAGCGATGGAGCTGACCCCGGAGCAGGCGACGGTCATCGCCGCGCGCGGCGGCGACGTCGTCGTCACCGCCGGAGCCGGCAGCGGGAAGACCAGCGTCCTCGTCGAGCACTTCATCGGTCTCCTGGATATCTGCTCGCTGCCGGAGATCGCCGCCGTCACCTTCACCGAGTCGGCCGCCGCCGAGATGCGGGAGAGGGTGCGGCGGGAGGTCCTCACGCGCCCCGGGCTCCGTCGCCACCGCGCCGACCTCGACCGCGTCGTGATCGGGACCATCCACTCGCTCTGCCTCCAGCTGCTGCGCGAGCATCCGGTCGAGGCCGGCGTCGATCCCGCCTTCACCGTGCTCGGGGAGGATGAGGCGGAGTTCGAGCTGCGGGCGGCCTGCGCGGAGGCCCTGGAGGTCGCCGCCGACTCCGACGACGACCGCGCGCAGGCGATCCGCGCCGTCGGCGACTACCACCTCTCGCTCGAGCTCCCCGGCATGCTCGCCCGCCGCGACGACGTGCGGCGGGCGTTCGAGGCTCCCGGCGGCGCCACGGCCGCGGAGCGCGCGGCGCGCCTGCGCTCGATGGTCGAGGAGGAGTTCGAGGCGCGTCTCGCCGAGGTCGCCGGGGAGGCCGCCCGGGCCGCGGCACACGCGGCGGAGCTGCTCCCGGAGGGGGCGGATGACGCCCTCTCGGTTCTCGTCCGTGAGGTGCGGGATCGCATCGAGAGCGCGGCGCGCGAGGAGGATCCGCGCGCGCGCGAGTCGGCGCTTCGGGACGCGGCCGGCGGAATCAGGCTCAACGTCGGCCCGCGCGCCGCCTCCTGGAGTCAGGCCGCGCGGGAGCAGCTGCGGCGGATCCGGGAGGCGGTGTCGGGGCTCGGCCGCCTCCCCAGGTGGAACGACCACGACGAGGCGGCGATCGCGGTCCTGGGGGGCCTGCGCCGGCTCTTCGAGGATGCCTGCTCGCGCTACGAGCGCCGCAAGCGCGCACGTCACTCCCTCGACTTCCTCGACCTCGAGATCCTCGCCGCGCGCCTGCTGGACCGGCACACGGCGGTCGCGGAGGCGTACCGGCGTCGCTTCCGCTACCTGATGATCGACGAGTTCCAGGACACCAACCCCCTTCAGCTCGAGATCTGCCGGCTCCTGGCGGGGCCGCGCGACGGCTCGCCCGACGCCGTACGACTCTTCGCCGTCGGCGACCCGAAGCAGGCGATCTACCGCTTCCGGGGAAGCGACGTGCGCCTCGTCGGGAGCGCGACGGAGGCGATCCGGCTTTCCGGGGGCCGGGCGCTCTCCCTGAGCCGCTCGTTCCGGGCGCACGACGCGCTGGTCGCGGTCCTGAACGTGCTCTTCGGCGAGATCTTCCGTCAGCACGCCCACGGGATGCCGCCGATGAGCGGCCGCGGCGGCGAGGCGCCCCCCGGGCCGCACCTCGTGATCGCTCCCGTCGACGTCCTCGCCTCCGATGGATCGCGGGCTGCGCCCGGCGTGCGGACGCGGGTCGAGGCGGATCTCGTGGCGCGCGAGATCGCATCGCTCCTCGCCCGCGGCGCTCCCGTCTGGGACCGCGAGGCCGGCCGCCTGCGCCCGATCGCCCCCGGCGACATCGCGATCCTGCTCCGCCGGCTGCAGAACGTGCACGACTTCGAGCACGCCCTCGAGAGCCACGGGATCCCGTACGCCACGCCGGGCGGAGGAGGCTTCTTCTCGCGGGCCGAGATCGTCGACCTGACGAACCTGCTCCGCTGGATCTCGGAGCCGGCGGACGAGGTCGCCCTGCTCGGCGTGCTCCGCTCGCCGATGGTGCTCCTCGACGACCCCTCCCTGCTGGAGCTCCGGGGCGCGGGCCGCGGTCTCTTCGCGAGCCTCGCGGGGCCGCCGGCGTCGCTCGCGCCCCAGATGCGCGAGCGCGCCCTGAGGGCGCACCGCCTGCTCTCGGGCCTCCGCGATCGCGCCGGCCTCCTGCCGACGCATCAGCTCGTGGCCGCCGTGCTCGAGGAGAGCGGCGTCGAGGCGGTGTGGCGCGCGCTCGCCGGGGGCGAGCAGTCGCACGCGAACATCCGGAAGTTCATCCGCCTCGCCCGGGAGCTCGGCGACCGTCCCGTCGACGGCTTCGTCGACTACGTCGAGCGCCGGCGCGAGGAGCTCGGGGCGCGGGAGGGTCAGGCCGTCGTCGATCACCCGGACGCCGTGCAGCTGATGACCGTGCACGCGGCGAAGGGGCTCGAGTTCCCGGCCGTCTTCGTGCCGGAGGCACAGGTCGACTCGCGGGTGGGGTGGGAGGCGGTGCGCTGGCGCGCCGGGGAGGCGGTGAGCGTCACGCTGAGAGCGGAGCCGGAGGCGACCGAGACCCGGCGGCTCCGTCCGGGCCTCTACCAGTGGCTCCGCGAGCGCGACGTGCCGGAGGAGGCGGCGGAGCACGACAGGCTCCTCTACGTCGCGGCGACGCGGGCGGCCGACTACCTCCACGTCAGCGGGTCGGACCCCGGGAGCGGCTGGCTGGCGACGCTGCTCGCGCTGGTGGAGGAGGAGCCCCCGGCCGGAGTCGAGGTCCGGGAGCCCGCGCCCGCCGACGCCGCCGCGCCGGCCGGCGGGCCCGCCCCGCCGGGCGCCGCCGCTCCCCCGGAGGGGGACGAGGAGGAGTACCTCTCGCCCCTGGTGGCGCGCCCGCCGGTGATCCCGATCCGCGCGAGCACGCCCGTCACGGCGCTCCGGCGGCCGGTCGCGCATCCCCGCCGGCGCGGCCACGACGACGGTCTCG
>DAOULG010000129.1:0-5633 GCA_034420495.1 Dehalococcoidia bacterium | reverse complement strand
CGCCGGGCAGCGGCGGCATCCTGTACGCGATGCCCTACCGCTAGGGGCACGCCGGGCACGGTGCCTGCGCACCGACCGATACGAGGGGGGAGCGCCCGCGGGCGCTCCCCCCTTCGCTTATCCGGCTCCGTTACCGCTATCATCCCCCGGACGCGCAGGCCCGGCGGGGTGCGAAGGGCGGCCAGATGGCCCAGCAGGCGATGAGGGCACCCGGCCCGCAGCCGGCCTCGGCGCGGGTCCCGCTTCTCTACCAGCGCCGGGCCCGCAGGTGGTTCGTCGAGCTCGTCTACGTGGCGCTCACGGCGCTGGCCGTCGCCTACGTCGTCGCCGCACTCGGGAACCGCGAGTACGGGTTCGGCTTCCTGCCGCAGCCCGCGGCGTTCGATATCGGCAACCAGTGGCTGGTCGACTTCGACGGGACGACGAGCTCCCGCCTCACGATGTACCTGGTGGGCGTGTGGTCGACGATACGGGTCGTCGCCGTCGCGATCGCACTGGCGACGGTGCTGGGCGTCGTGGTCGGCGTGGCGCGGCTCTCGCAGAACTGGCTGGTGTCGAAGTCGGCGATGCTCTTCGTCGAGACGTTCCGGAACACGCCCCTCTACGTTCAGGCCGTGATCTGGTACGCGATCCTGCTCTTCGGCCTCCCGGGCATCGACCAGGTCGTCAACGTCGGCGACTCGTTCCTGCTCTCCAACCGGGGCGTCGCGATCCCGTGGCCCGACACGCGGGTGGGACTCTGGGGAGGGCCGGCGTGGATCGCGCTCGCGTGGGTCGTCGCGATCACGGTGGGGGCAGCCGTGGCGCTGAGGCTACGCAACATCCGCCAGCACCAGGAGCGCGAGACGGGTGACTTCCGGTACCCGAACCGCGTCGCGCTGGTGACCTTCGGCTCGATCGCCGCCGGGAGCTACCTGCTGCTGGGGATGCCGGTCGGAATCGACCGCCCGTTCGTCGACGGGACGACGTATGCGAACGGGATGTCGGTCTTCCCCGAGTTCGCCGCGCTGGCACTCGCGCTCACCGTCTACACCGGCTCCTACATCGCGGAGATCGTGCGCGCCAGCATCCAGGCCCTGCCCACCGGGCAGACGGAGGCGGCGAAGGCGGTCGGGCTCAGCGGGTACCAGCGGCTCACGCTCGTCATCCTCCCGCAGGCGCTGCGGCAGATGATCCCCTCGGTCACGAACCAGTACCTGAGCGCGAACAAGAACTCGAGCATCGCCCTGGGCGTCTCGTACTTCGACCTCTTCTTCGTGGCGAGCATCATCTCGAACAAGATCGGGCACGCCGTCGAGGTCTTCTCCATGATCATCGTGACCTACATGATCCTCTCGCTGATCATCTCGGCGCTGATGAACATCCTGAACGCACGCGTCACTCTGCATCAGGTCTAGGCGGGCGCGATGACGAACGAGATGCCGGTTCCGGACCCCGCGCCGGGGGCGATGGCGCCGCCGCGCGCGAGACGCGTCGTTCTCCCGCCGTACCGGCAGCGGGCGGCCCGCCCCCGCTCGGTGCGCGCCCGCGAGTGGGTCCGGCAGAACCTCATCCCGTCTCCGGCGGGCGTGCTCCTCACGATCGTGACCTTCGTGGCACTGGCGTCGCTGCTCGCCATCGTCGCCTGGTTCACGTTCTCCTACGCAAACTGGCGCGTCGTCACCGACAACCGCTGGCTGCTCTTCGCCGGGGGCTTCCCGCACGACCAGGAGTGGCGGCTCTGGGTCGGCCTCGGCTTCGTCTTCCTGCTGGTCGGCGCCAGCTACGGGATGTGGTCGAGCCTCGGGCGGCGCGACGTGCTCTTCATGGTCCCCGCAGCCGCCTTCGGGGTCTTCATGCTGGCGCACGGAGGCGCGGCGCTCTGGTCGACGCTGTGGTTCGCTGGCGCCGTGGCGCTGCTCGTGGCCGCATACGGCGTGTGCCGGCTGGTCCCCAGGGAGCACGGCCCCGCGCGCACGCTCGCGGTGAGGGTGCTGAGCGCCGTCCTCGTGCTCTCGGTTCCGATCGTCTTCCTGGTGCTCATGGCCGGCGGCGGGGCCGACTCGGACGAACTCTCTGGCTACCTGCTGAACCTGCTGCTCGCCCCCGCCGGCATCGTCGGGGGGATCTTCGTGGGGATCCCACTCGCCGTCGGGCGCGCCTCGAAGCTGCGGGCGATCTCGTGGACGTGCACCTTCTACATCGAGACCGTCCGGGGGGCGCCGCTGATCGGCTGGCTCTTCGTGGCGCTCTTCATCCTCGGCGACATCATGGGCGGCGACCTGATCGTCCGCACGATGGTCGTGCTCGCCGTCTTCACCGGCGCCTACATGGCCGAGTACATACGCGGCGGGCTGCAGGCGCTGCCCCGCGGCCAGTACGAGGCGGGGCACGCCGTCGGTCTGCCCTACTGGCGGACGTTGCAGCTCATCATCCTCCCGCAGGCCCTGCGCATCTCGATCCCGCCCATCGTCGGGCAGGCGATCTCCCTGTGGAAGGACACCGCCCTCATCTCGATCATCCTGCCGCTCCGCGAGCTCATCGGGAGCTCCCGGTCAGCCATCGCGCAGGGCGAGTTCATCACCAACCGGATCGAGGTCTACGTCTTCGCGGCGGTCATGTTCTGGATAGTTTCATTCGTTATGTCGCGCGTTTCGCAGCGCATCGAGCGCTCGCTCGGCGTCGGAGAGCGGTAGGAGCCACGAAGGAGCAGATGATGGCCACGGAGCAGACGGCGAACACCGCCGACGGGGCGACGACGAGCCCGACGGAGGACATCATCGTCGTCGAGAACATCGACAAGTGGTTCGGCGACTTCCAGGCGCTCGACGATGTCTCCCTGAGCATCAAGGAGCACGAGATCGTCGTCGTCCTTGGCCCCTCCGGATCCGGCAAGTCGACGTTCATCCGCTGCCTGAACCGCCTCGAGGAGCACGACTCCGGGCGCATCTTCGTCAACGGCATCGAGCTGAACGACGACGTGCGCAACCTGAACGCCATCCGGTCCGAGATCGGGATGGTCTTCCAGCAGTTCAACCTCTTCCCGCACCTCTCGGTGATGAGCAACATCACGCTCGGCCCGCAGAAGGTGCGCCGCATGGCGCGGCAGGAGGCCGAGGCGCTGGCGATGCAGCTGCTCGAGCGCGTCGGGATCCCCGAGCAGGCGGAGAAGTACCCGGCGCAGCTCTCCGGCGGTCAGCAGCAGCGCGTGGCGATCGCCCGCGCGCTCGCGATGCAGCCGAAGATCATGCTGTTCGACGAGCCGACATCGGCACTCGACCCGGAGATGATCAAGGAGGTCCTCGACGTCATGCGCGAGCTCGCACAGTCGGGGATGACGATGATCGTGGTGACCCACGAGATGGGCTTCGCCCGGGAGGTCGCGGACCGCCTCGTCTTCTTCGACGAGGGAGCGGTGGTCGAGCAGGGGACGCCGACGCACTTCTTCGAGAATCCCCAGGAGGAGCGCACCAAGCTCTTCCTCTCCCAGATTCTCTGAGGGCTCCCGCGCGCCCGCGCGGCGGCCGGTCCCCCGCATGGGCGCCGCGGGCCCGCGCCTCCCGGCATCCCGTCCCGGGTCCCGGCCCGGAAGGCCCCGGGTGATAAGATCAGTCTGTTCCCGCCGGGCGCGGCGAGCGCCGCGCATCGCACGCTCAGTCCCGGCCGGGCGCGTCGTCGCGGAGCGCGAGCACGGCCCCGGGGCCACGTAGCCAAGTGGTAAGGCAGGGGTCTGCAAAACCCTTATCGCGGGTTCGATCCCCGCCGTGGCCTCCAAATTCAAACCCAAGATTTCTTGCCAAACGAAGTCGATCACATCATCGCCCGCGCTCGCGGGGGACCGACCAGATCGAGCACATGCAGCTCGTGTGCGGTCGAACCAGGTGGCGAGCGCATCCAGCGTGGGTTCGCGATGCCGTCGCCATTCCAGTCCTCGCGCAGATCGAACTTGCTGGCCGCGTTAATCGCCGTGACAAGCTCGAATGCATCGAGCTTCTTGCCGCCCACGTTCACCTTCTCGAAGACGAGGCAGATCGCTTGATGAACTCGTGAGCCCGTTACCTGTCGATGGTTATACCGAGCGACGGAGGTATCACTATGGCCAACGTCGTAGGACCGAAAGGCCAGGTCGTGATCGCGAAGAAGATCCGGGACCGTCTCGGCATCGAGTCGGGCTGGGTGGCGCTGCAGCGCGTGGTCGACGATCACGTGGAGATCTACTTCCTGCCTCCAGAGCATCGGGAATCGCTCAAAGGCAGCCTCGCGCCTCACATCAAGACGTCGGTGCCGGCTGACGACTGGGATCGGGCTCGTGAGCAGGGATGGCATGCGGCAACTGACACGCGCGAGCGAACAGCGCCTCGCAGCCGGTGAGCGATCTGCTCGATACGTCGATGGTGGTCCGGTACCTCACCGGAGATCCGTCTGAGCTTGCGGAGGTTGCGGCTCGCGTGATCGATCGCGAGGACGAGCTGCTCGTCACCGATGTGGTACTCGTCGAGACCGCCTACGTCCTGACATCCGTCTACGACGTGGGAGACCGTGATCGATCACCTGATCGCGCTTCTCCGCAAGGCGAACATCGACACGTTCAAGATCGAGAAAGACCTCGTGCTCGAAGCTCTGCTGATGTGCCGCCCGTCGGGCCGCGTCTCGTTCGCCGATGCGTTGCTCTGGGCAGCCGCTCGCTCCGAAGCAGGAGCCGCTGTCTACTCCCTCGACGAGCGCTTCCCGAGCGATGGCATCTCCGTTCTCCGATCGGCGCGCGGCTGAGTCGGCCGAGATGACCGCGGCGACAGGGCCGAGGTCCGCCCGCCGCGCATGACCTGAATTCCGGTCCAGCTTCCGTCCAGCCAGCATCCGCTAGTCGGTGCCGGACGGGCTTCGCGGCGGCGGTCTCCGTCAGCGGCGTGCGCTGCTCACGATGCAACGCACTGAGTGCCTCAACGACATTGACGTCCGTGACTTCATCGAGTGGGCGGCCCCGCTCGCGTGCGGCGAGCGCTCCGTCCCACATCGCTGGCACAGCCCAAAGTGGGGTTCGTGGAGCTGCGAGACAGTGCGACCCCAAGAGTGCCCGGAGGCTCGTGGACGGGAGCGTCGCGTTGCGCGGCGCGGCGGGAGCCTCGGGCGGCCATTGCCACCCCACGGGTTGAGCGTGCCATTCCGCCCCTCGGAGCATGCGGAAGCAGCAGTTCTCCGACGCTGGCGGGAGGGAGACCGAGCCTCCGCCGTCTCCATCACGGGCTGGGGCGCCGAGGTCGTGGGCGAGGTCGCCTTCAGGCAGCCGCCCCCGCACGGCCACGCCGGAAGCGCAATAGTCGTCGATGAGCCCCAGCAACGTCTCAGTGACAGTCCGGTGCGGTCATCCCGGTTGGCACCCAATTGGCACCCAACGCGGCAAAACTGGAGGTGACGGCTTGGGGTGAGGAGTGATGAACGAGGCCCCGCGGAGGTTCAAATCGGCGACTTCCTGGGACGAGACCGTAGTGGGCGGGACCTGACGGGAGGTGGCTTCCGGGTCTGAAAAAAGCCCTTATCGCGGGTTCGATCCCCGGCGTGGCCTCCAGATCGATCAACTGCTGCCGGTCTCTCGCGGGATCCGCCTGGACGCCGTGCGTCGGGTTTCGCGTCCGCGCGACTCACACACTGTCCGG
>DAOULG010000128.1:0-2076 GCA_034420495.1 Dehalococcoidia bacterium | reverse complement strand
ACGGCGTCCCGCCTCGGGGGCGCCGCGGGCCCGCCCGCCCGCCCGGCGGGCTCCCGCAGCGCGCCCGCGCGGGGACCGCCCGTGCGGGGGCTGCGGCGGCGACCCACGAGAGGGCTACTCGCGACGGGGGGCATCCCTTCACCAGACCTCCGTGCGGTGCATCCCGCGCCGATACTGTCGGCATCGGCCGGTGCACCATGCTGTGATCGTGTCGTAGCTTGCTGGTGCGGTGGGTGGCGTGCAATGCGTGTGCTGCCGGCTGTTCCAGGAGCGGCAATGCGACCAGCGGGTTCAGCAGCGCTTCAGGCTGGCACGAGCTGATGTATCGCAGCCGGCCCGGAGCGGACCACAGTGGACATAACTGGGGGCACTCGAACCCGGAAAGTTGGTAGCAGGGGCAGGATTCGAACCTGCGACCAAGGGCTTATGAGTCCCCTGCTCTACCACTGAGCTACCCTGCCGCCACCTCCGGGAGCGCCGGGGCGCCGCCCGCCGGTCGAGTCTACACGCGGCGCCGCTCGGTCGCCTTCGGGGCGGGGAGCGGCCGGCGCCCCGCCCGCGCCCAGCGTAGGGCGGGCGGGCTGTATCATCGGCCCGTTGCGCGCGAGTGCGGCCCGGGGGCGAAGGGGGTGCGGGAGTGGCGCGATTCGACACCGTGGTGACCCGCGGGGATCTCGTCATCCCCCACGTCGGCACCGTCCGCGCCGATCTCGGCATCCGGGACGGGCGCATCGCCGCCATCGAGGATGAGATCCCCGCCTCCGACGGGGACGAGGCGATCGACGCGGCGGGCCTGGTCGTCGCCCCCGGCGCAGTCGACGCGCACTTCCACATCGGGATCTACCGGCCCATCGAGGAGGACGCGGAGAGCGAGACGCGCTCCTCCCTCGTCGGCGGCGTCACCTCGGTGATCAGCTACTTCCGGACGGGGAGCCACTACCTGAACCGGAGCGGCTCCTACCGCGAGATCCTGCCGCAGGTCATCGAGCGCACCAGCGGGCACGCCTACACCGACTTCTCCTACCACATCGGCATCATGGAGGACGCCCAGCTCGACGAGATCGACTGGCTGGTCGAGCAGGGCATCGGATCCTTCAAGTTCTTCATGTTCTACAAGGGGCTCAACCTCGAGGGGAGCTCGACCGACGGCCGCGCGCTGACGATGTCGGAGAACTACGACCTCGGCCACCTCTACCGCTACATGGTGCGCGTCCGGGAGGCGGCGACCAGGCACGCAGCGGACGGCCGCATCTCGCTCTCCCTCCACTGCGAGCAGTCGGAGCTCCTGCGGATCTTCATCGAGGAGGTGCAGGAGAAGGGCATCGACGGCCTCGAGGGCTACCACCTCGCCCGGCCTCCGCTCACCGAGAGGCTCGCCATCAGCGAGGCCGGCGTCCTCATCGAGGCGACGAAGTGCCCGGTCAACTTCCTCCACCTCTCGAGCGCGCTCGCCTTCCAGACGGCCGACGAGTTCCGGCGCTCGCACCCGGGCTCCGACCTGGCGCTCGAGACGACGCTCCACCACCTCGCGCTCACCTGGCAGACCTCGGCCGGCGGCCTGCGCGGCAAGGTCAACCCGCCCATCCGCGAGAAGTCGGACAACGACGCGCTGTGGGCCGGCGTGATGGACGGCCGCATCGACCACGTCGTCTCCGACCACGCCTGCTGCTTCGACGAGGACAAGGCCGACCTCTGGGGGGCGAAGGCCGGCTTCGGGGGCACCGCGCTGCTCTACCCGGTCCTCGTCTCCGACGGCTACCACAAGCGCGGGCTGCCGCTCCACCGCGTCGCCGAGCTCGTCTCGGCGAGCCCGGCCCGCACCTTCGGGCTCTACCCCCGCAAGGGGACCATCGCCGTCGGCTCCGACGCCGATCTCGCCATCATCGATCTCGAGAAGGAGCAGCCGATCACGACCGATCTGCTGCTCGCTGCGCAGGACTTCACCCCGTTCGAGGGGTACCCCGTGAAGGGATGGCCGGTGATGACGATGAGGCGAGGCGAGCTGATGTACCGCGACGGCGAGGTGCTCGGCGGCACCAACGGGGAGTTCCTGAGGCGCCCCCACGGCCTCCACGC
>DAOULG010000127.1:0-8101 GCA_034420495.1 Dehalococcoidia bacterium | reverse complement strand
GGAGTCGAGGCGCGGCGTGGATCGCGGCAACGCTCCTGCTCGCCCTGCTGCTGCTCGCGGCGTCGACGCTCGCGGCCGCCGGCCGGCTCGAGGCCCGGGCGGGATCGCTGGTCGGCACCGTCGCCGGCGCCGTCGACGACGGCGTGCGCCCCTTCTCGGAGTTCCTGCTCTCCGCCGGGGAGCTGCGCGCCCTCGCCGACGAGAACGCGCGGCTCAAGGGCGAGGTCGCGCGGCTCTCCTCCGAGGTCGCCGCGCTCCGCGAGGAGCGCAGCGCCTCCGCCCAGATCGAGGAGCTCTTCTCCGCGGTCGAGAGGGCGGGACTGCTGCCCGGGGGCTCGGGCGACGCGGAGGCGCCCCGCATCGTGAGCGCCTCGGTGCTGGCGCGCGATCCCTCCCCGACGAGGGCGGAGCTGCTCATCGATCGCGGCCGCGCGCACGGCGTCTACGCCGGCCAGCCCGTGCTCGGGCCGGCGGCCACGCTGGTGGGGATCGTCGCCGACGCCTCCGAGCACAGCGCCCGGGTCCGGCTCCTGATCGACGTCCGCTCGGCGGTGACGAGCGTCGTCCAGGGCTCGCGCACGCCGGCGGCGCTCGCCGGGACGGCAGAGGGGCTCCGCCTCGAGTTCGTCCCGGCGGGAGCCCCGGTCGCCGTGGGCGACGTCGTGATCACCTCGGCGCTCGGCGGGCGCCTCCCGACCGGCCTGCTCGCGGGCCGCATCGCCGCGATCGCGACGGGGCCGCACGATCCCTTCGCGACCATCGAGGTCGAGCCGCTCATCGACTACAACCGGCTCGAGCAGATCCTGGTGCTGACCGGCGCCCTGCCCGGAGCCGCGACCGCGGAGGCGCCGCGATGAGCGGCCTGCGGCAGCCCGACGAGCGCCCCTCCCGCGGGGCGAGCCCCCGGGCGGCGGCCTGCGCGACGATCATCGCGCTCGGGTGCTCGGTCCTGCAGCTCTCCCTCATCGACGCGCTCTTCCCGGCCGGCCCGCTCGCCGTCGCGACGCCCCTCCTCCCGGTCGTGCTGGTGGCGGCGTGGGGAGCGGCGCGCGATCCCGTCGAGACCGTGCCCGCCGCCATCATCGCCGCCGCCGTCCTGGGCGCCGTCTCGAGCGAGCGGGTCGGCTGGTTCCTGATCGCCCTGCTCCCGACGATCGTCGCCGTCATCACCGTGCGCACCGGCCTCGACTGGGTACCCGCAGGAGCGGGCGCGCAGGGCATCGACGCCGCGGGCGACGTCGGGCCCTCGTTCCCGGCGGCCGCCCTCCTCGGCGCCGGCGCCGCCGCCGCCGGCGCCGCCGCCTACGTGGCGCTGCTCACCATCGCCGGGGAGCCCTCCCTCTTCCCCGATCTCCTGGGGAGCATCGTCGGCACCATGCTCTGGAGCGCGGGGCTCGCCGCCGCGCTCGCGCCGCTGCTCCGGCCGCTGCGGCGCGAGCGGCGCGGGCTCTTCGTCTAGGCGCGTGGACGAGAGGGCGGGGCTCCCTCCGGCCGGGCGGCTGGTGCTGCTCGCGGTCGTCGCGGCGATGGTGATCACCGTGCTGTTCTTCCAGCTCGCGCGCATGCAGCTGGTCGAGCCCGAGCCGCTCGCGCCCCGGCTCGACGGCCGCGTGCTCCGCACCGAGGACGTCGATGCGCCCCGCGGGCTGATCCTCGACCGCGACGGCAACACGCTCGTGCGCAACGTCCCCGAGCTCGCGCTGGTGCTCATCCCGGGCGACGTCCCGCGCATCCCGGCCGTCGAGACCACCGTGCTGCGGGCCATCGAGAGCGAACTCGGCATCCCCTACGCGGCGCTCGAGGTGCTGCTCGCCCGCGGGCGGGAGGCGCCCGACGCCTTCGCCCCGCTCACGATCCTCAGCGGCATCGAGGAGCTGGAGGCGATCCGGCTGCGCGCCGCGCTCGCCGACGTCCCGGGCGTCGCCGTCCAGATGCGCACGGTGCGGGTCTACGGCGGCGGCGAGCTCTACGGACGCATCCTCGGCCACGTCGGGCCGCTCCCCAGGGAGGAGGTCGAGGCCTACCTCGAGGCCGGCTACGCGCTCGACGCACGCGTCGGGCTCTCCGGGGTCGAGCTCGAGCACGAGGAGGCGCTGCGGGGCCGACTCGGGCGCCGGCTCGTCGCCGCGACGCCGGCGGGTCGCGTCCTGGAGGTCCTCGCCGAGCAGCCTCCGACGGCGGGCGTCGACCTGGTGCTGACCATCGATCCCGGGCTGCAGCGGGCGACGATCGACGCCCTGGCCGCGGCCGTCGACCTGGCGCTGCCGGAGCCGCAGCCGGGCGAGCCCGCCGACCGGCCCGCGCCCCAGGCCGTGGGGGCGGCCGTCGTGCTCGACGTGCGCACGGGCGACCTGCTCGCGCTCGCCTCGTTCCCCACCGTGAACGCCGGCATCTTCTCCGGCGGGGGCATCGATGCCGGCGCCTTCGCGGCGCTGCTGGAGGACGAGCGGCGGCCGCTCGTCGACCGCAGCTTCGCGGAGGTGAACGCCCCCGGCTCGATCTTCAAGCCGATCGTCGGGGTCGCGGCGCTCGAGGAGGGGGTCGCCACCCCCGAGACGCGCATCGTCAGCACCGGCTCGATCACGGTGCCGGACGAGTACGACCCCGAGGTGAGCTACACCTTCCGGGACTGGACGGTCCACGGCTCGCTCGACTTCACCGCGGGGCTCGCCCGCTCCTCCGACGTCTACTACTACTACCTCGCCGGCGGCTACGAGGAGGAGGGCGGGACGGTCTTCGAGGGGCTGGGCGCGCACGGCGTGGCGAGCTACGCGCGCGCGTTCGGGCTCGGGAGCCCGACCGGCGTCGACCTGCCCGGCGAGGCGGCGGGGATCGTTCCCGATCCGACGTGGAAGAGCGAGACGGTCGGCGAGCCCTGGTTCCTCGGGGACACCTACACCTTCGGCATCGGCCAGGGCTACCTGGCGGTCACGCCGCTGCAGATGGCGGTCGCCGCCGCCGCCCTCGCCAACGGGGGCGACGTGCTGGTCCCGCGCGTCGTCGGCGCGACGCGGAGCGACGAGGGCGTGCGCGCCCTCCCGCCCACCGTCGCGTCGCAGATCCCCGCTGGCCCGGGCGCGATGGCGGTGGTGGCCGACGCGCTGCGCATCGCCGCCGATCCGGGCGGGACGGCGGTCGACGGGGAGCCGGAGGGGATGACGATCGCCGGGAAGACCGGCACCGCCGAGTTCGGCATCGCCCGCGCGGACGGGAGCTACGACACCCACGCCTGGTATCTCGGCTGGGCACCGTACGAGGAGCCCGAGATCGCCATCGTCGTCTATCTGGAGCACGGCATCGGCTCGCGGAACGCCGCGCCGGTGGCCCGCGAGATCCTGGAGGCGTACGCGGTCTCCGACCGGCGCGTGCAGGCCTCATCCGAGGAGGCCTCATCCGGGGAGGCGCCGTGGTAGCCTGGCTCGGCTGGCGCCTGGACCTCTGGCTCGCCGGCGCGATGGCGGCGCTGCTCTCCCTCGGCGTGCTGACGGCGGCGGCGGGGAACGACAGCGGCGCCCGCCAGGCGGTCATGGCGACGGCCGCCCTCGTCGCATTCCTGGTGATGGCCCGCCTCGACTACCGGCAGCTCCTGGCGCCGCCGCTGCCCGGCGCCGGCTACCTGCTCGCCCTCGGCGCTCTCGGGGCGGTCCTCGCGCTCGGCGTGACGGAGTTCGGATCGCAGCGCTGGCTCGCGCTCGGCGGGGTCACGGTGCAGCCGTCGGAGTTCGTCAAGGTCGCGCTCGTCGCGGCCCTCGCCGCCTTCGCGGCCGCGCGGCCCTCGACGCCGGGCACGCTGCTGATCACGCTGGCGCTGACGGTGCTGCCGTTCACGCTCGTGGCGCTCCAGCCCGACGCCGGGACGGCCCTGGTGCTGCTCATCGTCTGGCTCGTCGTCGTCATCACCTGGGGCGCCGCCTGGCGTGCGCTCGCAGGCGTCGGGGTCACGACGTTCGCCGTCGCGCCCGTCGCGTTCGCCCTGGCCGTCCCCGACTACCAGCGGGAGCGCATCGCGACCTTCGTCGATCCCGACCGCGACCCGCTGGGGAGCGGATTCACGCTCAGCCAGGTGGAGCTGGCACTCGCCTCCGGCGGCATCACCGGCCGCGGCGCGCTGCCGGCCGCCGAGTCCGCGCTCGCCTTCGTCCCCGCGCGCACCTCGGACTTCGTCTTCGCGCTCGTCGGGGAGCAGGCCGGCCTGCTCGGCGCCGCGGTCGTGCTGGCGCTGCTCGCGACGATCGCCTACCGCGGCCTCGTGGCGGCGGCGCGGGCGCCGGACCGGCTGGGGCGCGTCCTGGCGGCGGGGCTCACGGCGGTGATCTTCGGGCAGGCGGCGGTCCACATCGCCGTCAACCTGCAGCTGGTGCCGGCGACCGGCATTCCCCTCCCCTTCGTCTCTCAGGGGGGGTCGTCGCTCATCGCGATGGCGCTCGCCGCCGGGCTGATCGCGAGCGTGGCGGCGCGCGAGCCGCCGAAGTCGCGGGAGCAGTGGACCGCCGAGCGCTGGCGGCGCTAGGAGCTCCGGGCGACGGGACCGACTCCCGCCACGGAGGGGGCGCTGCGGCGGGGAAGGGGGTCGCGCGGAGCCGGGAGCGCGCGGGGCGCGCTACGCGGGCGCGCTACGGGGCGAGGACGGGCTCCGGCTCCTCGGGCGGCGCCTCCGGGGCCTCCTCGGGGGGCTCCTCGCGCGGCATCCGCTCGAAGATCACCTCGCCGTCCTGGTAGTCGGCGCGGATGGTGTCCCCCGCCTCGTAGCTGCCGTCGATCAGGGCGTCGGAGAGGCGATCCTCCACCTGCTCCTGGATCACCCGCCTCAGCGGGCGGGCGCCGAAGACCGGGTCGAAGCCCTTCTCGCCGAGGTGGTCAAGGAGCGCCTCCGTCGCCACCAGCTGCATCGCCTTCTCCCCGAGGTTGGCGCGGAGATCGGCGAGCTCGAGGTCCACGATCCGGCGGATGTGGTCCTTGAGCAGCGGGTGGAAGACGACGCTCTGGTCGATGCGGTTGAGGAACTCCGGGCGGAAGACGCGCTTGACCTCCTCCATCACCCGGTCCTTCATCCGGTCGTACTGCCCCTCGGCGGTCTTCACCTCGTCCTGCGCCGTCTCGAAGCCGACGCGCGCGTTCTTGCGGATCAGGTCCGAGCCGACGTTCGACGTCATGATCAGGATCGTGTTGCGGAAGTCGACCTTGCGGCCCTTCGCGTCCGAGAGGTGCCCGTCGTCGAAGATCTGCAGCAGCATGTTGAAGACGTCCGGGTGCGCCTTCTCGACCTCGTCGAGCAGTATCAGGCAGTAGGAGCGGCGCCTCACCAGGTCGGTGAGCTGTCCGCCGTCGTCGTACCCGACGTAGCCCGGGGGCGATCCGACCAGCCGCGAGACGTTGTGCTTCTCCATGAACTCGGACATGTCGAGCCGCACGATGTTGTCGCGCGAGCCGAACATGAACTCGCCGAGGGTCTCCGCCAGATAGGTCTTCCCCACGCCGGTCGGCCCGAGGAAGAGGAAGACGCCGATCGGCCGCTTCGGGTCCTTGAGGCCGGCCCGCGCGCGGCGCACGGCCCGGGCGACGGCCGTGACCGCCTCGTCCTGGCCGATCACGCGATCGCGCAGGTACTCGTCCATCTCGAGCAGCCGGGCCGACTCCTCGGAGGCGAGCCTCGAGAGCGGGATCCCCGTCCACATCGAGACGACATCGCGGATGTCCTCGTCGCTGACGACGGCCTCCTCCTGCTCGCGTTCATCCTGGAACTCGCGCTCGAGCTCCTCCAGCTTCGCCTGCAGCCTCACCTCGCGCTCGCGGAGCTCGGCGGCGTACTCGTACTGCTGGTTCGCGATCGACTGGTCCTTCTCGCGGCGGATGGCCTCGAGCCCCTTCGTCGCCTCCCGGACGGAGGGCGGCGTCGAGTAGCGGCGGATCCGCACCCGCGCCGACGCCTCGTCCATCAGGTCGATCGCCTTGTCCGGGAGGAAGCGATCGGAGACGTAGCGCGCGGAGAGTTCGGCCGCGGCGTTGAGCGCGTCGTCGGAGATCGAGAGCTTGTGGTGCTCCTCGTAGGCGCCGCGGACGCCCCGGAGGATCTCGATGGTCTCGAGCGTCGTCGGCTCGTCCACGCGCACCGGCTGGAAGCGCCGCTCGAGCGCCGCGTCGCGCTCGATGTGCTTGCGGTACTCGTCGAGCGTGGTCGCGCCGATCGCCTGTATCTCACCCCGCGCCAGCGCGGGCTTCAGGATGTTGGCGGCGTCGACGGCGCCCTCGGCCGCGCCCGCCCCCACGAGCATGTGCAGCTCGTCGATGAAGACAATGCAGTTCTGCGCGCCCTTGATCTCCTCGATGACCTTCTTCAGCCGCTCCTCGAACTCGCCCCGGTACTTCGTGCCGGCGACCAGGAGCCCGATGTCGAGCGTCAGCATGCGCCTGTTCAGGAGGGTGTCCGGGACGTCGCCCGCGACGATGCGGTGGGCGAGACCCTCCGCCACCGACGTCTTGCCGACGCCCGGCTCGCCGATCAGCACCGGGTTGTTCTTGGTGCGGCGCGATAGGATCTGGATGACGCGCTCGATCTCGGTCTCCCGGCCCACGACCGGGTCGAGCTGCCCCGACCGCGCCGCCGCCGTGAGGTCGACGCCGAGCTGATCCAGCGTCGGCGTGCGCGCCTGCCGCTGGCCGACCGCCGCGCGGGACTGCTGCGGCTGCGACTGGGCGAGGATGCGCGTGGTCTCGCCGCGCACCCTCTCGAGGTTCACGCCGAGGCTCTCGAGGACGCCGGCGGCGACGCCCTCCCCCTCGCGCACCAGCCCCAGCAGGAGGTGCTCGGTGCCGATGTAGGAGTGGTTGAGGCGGCGCGCCTCGTCGACGGCGAGCTCGATGACCTTCTTCGCCCGCGGCGTGAGCCCGATCTCACCCGTCCCGCTCCGGTCGCCCCGACCGATGATGAACTCGACCGCCGAGCGCACCTTGTTCAGGTCCACGCCCAGGTTGGAGAGCACCTTCGCGGCGACGCCGTCGCCCTCGCGGACGAGCCCGAGCAGCAGATGCTCGGTGCCGATGTAGTTGTGGTTGAAGCGCTGGGCCTCTTCCTGAGCGAGCGTCAGGACGCGCCGAGCACGCTCGGTGAACTTGTCGAAGCGGTCGGGCATCGGCTGACTCCGTGTTGTCCGCTCGATTCAGGCTACCACGGCCAATCCGGCACGATCGAGGCGCGGGCGAGGCGCGGGCGAGGCGCGGGCGAGGCGTCCAGCGCCGCCTCGCGGGGTGCGCTCCGGGCCGGTACGGGCGCGTGCAGCCGGGCGGCGGCGACCCCTGCGCGGCGGGAGGCGGCGCCCGCGTACGGGGCGGCCGCCAGGGACGGGGCGCGGGCCTACGGCGCCTCGCGCTCCGCCTCGAGCTGCTCCTGGGCCGCCCGCATCGCGGCCTGCATCGCCGTCAGGACCGGGCCCTCTTCGGCGGCGGGGGAGGCGCGCTCGGGCGCCTTCGCGCCCTCGTCCTCCTGCTGCTCCTCCCGCCGCGCCCGGCGCTCCATGAGCCCCTGATGCAGCGGCGCGAGTCGCTCGGTCGCCTCCTGCGCCTCCTTGGGGAACTCCTCGGAGCCGTCGGACCCGACGCCGACGACGCGGCCGTCCTCATCGAAGACCCAGCCCCGCAGCTCCGCCTCGCGCCGTGCCTCGCGGAGCGAGAGGCCCAGGCGGTGCCGGTCGTGCTCGATGCGGACGATCTTGACCGGGATGACGTCGCCCTCGGTGAGGACCTCGTCCGGGCGCGCGATCCGCCGGTCCACGACCTCCGACACGTGCACCAGCCCCTCCACGGGGCCGGGCAGGCGCGTGAAGGCGCCGAAGGGGACGATCTTCGTCACCACGCCCGCGACGACGTCGCCGACGGCGTAGCGCGTGATGAGCTGCTCCCACTGCTCGGGCGAGGCGCGGCGGATGGAGAGCGCGATCTTCTTGCTGTCCCGGTCGACCCGCATCACGTAGACCGAGACGGGGTCGTTGATCTTGAAGAGGTCCTCGGGGGAGGCGTTGCGATCCCACGAGAGCTCGGAGAGGTGCACGAGGCCGTCGGCGCCGCCGAGATCCACGAAGACACCGAAGTTGCGGATGGAGGTGAC
>DAOULG010000126.1:0-1559 GCA_034420495.1 Dehalococcoidia bacterium | reverse complement strand
CTGCTATAAGGACGCGAGCAGTTCCGCCTGACCGCGTCACGCCACCCGTTCGCGAGGCAGCCGGTGCGACCGCAATCCCGAGCCCGACGCACCTCCGCTCAGACCTCTCCGCGGCGCCCGGCCGGGGCGCGCAAGCCGGCTCCCTCGACATCGGCAGGCTCCCGACGGCCTGACACGCCGACCGGACCTTCCCGCGCCCGCTTCTCCCTTCTCCTCAACCCACACGGGTAGACACGCCCGGGAGGTGACACCATGACCATCCGCAAAGGCTTCGACACGCGCCCGACAACTCCGCGCGTGTCCCGGCGCCGACTCCTGCAATCGACCGCCGCGCTCGGCGCGGCGTCCGCCATCCCGGCGAGCCTGCTCGGCGGCCACGCTCGCGCGGCCACCCCGAAGCGGGGCGGCCATTTCCGCATCGGCATCGGCGGCGGGAGCACCTCCGATTCGCTCGACCCCGCGACCTACGAGAACAGCTTCATGCAGGGCATCGGCGGCGCACACCACAACATGCTGACCGAAGTGGGACCGGACGGCTCGCTCGAGCCCGCCCTGGCCACCGAGTGGGAGGCCAGTCCCGATGCCGTGACCTGGACGTTCAGGCTGCGCAAGGACGTGGTCTTTCACAACGGCAAGACCCTGACCGCCGAAGACGTCATCGCATCGCTCAACCACCATCGCGGCGAGGACTCCCAATCGGCCGCCAAGGTCACCGTCGATCCGATCAAGTCGATGAAGGCGCTCGATGCGCACACGGTCGAGGTGGAGCTTCAGAGCGGCAACGCCGACCTGCCGTTCCTGGTCTCCGACTATCACTTGGTCATCATGCCCTCGAACGACGGCGCCGTCGACGCCAACTCGGGGATCGGCACCGGACCGTTCAGGGTCGAGAGCTACGACCCCGGCATCCGGTGCGGCCTGACGAGGAATCCGGACTACTTCCGGGAGGGACGCCCCTACTTCGACTCGATCGATTTCCTGGTGCTGGCCGACAAGGCGGCGCGGACCAATGCCCTGCTCACCGGGGAGATCGACTACATGGACCGTTGCGATCTGAAGACGGTCCACCTGCTCAAGCGCCGCGCCGGGGTGGTCGTGGAGGAGACCACCGGGATGCAGCACTACACGATCCCGATGAACATGACGGTCGCTCCGTTCAGCGACAACAACGTGCGCATGGCGCTCAAGCACGCCATCGACCGCGAGGCCATCGTGCAGACGGTTCTGCGCGGCTACGGCAGCGTCGGCAACGACAATCCCATCGCTCCCACCAACCGCTACTTCAACGCGGACATTCCGCAGCGCGTGTACGATCCGGACAAGGCGAGGTACTACGTCAAGCAGTCGGGGCTCGGCACCCTCGCAGTCGAGCTCTCCGCCGCCGATGCCGCCTTCGCCGGCTGCGTCGATACCGCCGTCCTGTACCGGGAGCATGCCGCCAGAGCCGGAATCGACATCACCGTCAGGCGCGAGCCCGATGACGGCTACTGGGCGAACATATGGATGAAGAAGCCCTGGTCGTTCAGCTACTGGGGCGGTCCCCCGGTGGAGGACCAGAT
>DAOULG010000125.1:0-1721 GCA_034420495.1 Dehalococcoidia bacterium | reverse complement strand
GACCCCAGCGCCGTCCTCCCGTGCACGCACCTGCTCTGGGTCTCGCACAACCTCGAGCGCATCGCCGACCGCGCCACCAACGTCGCCGAGCGCGCCGTCTTCGCGGCGACCGGGACGCAGACCGAGATGAACATCTCCACCTACTAGGACTCCGCGAGGATCCCGCGGGACGGGGCCCGTCCCCCGGCGCGCGGTAGAATCGCCGGAGGCGGTGGGACGCGCGCGCCGTGGCGTGGGCGCACCCGCAGCGGGAGGTGAGCAGATGGAGTGGCTGGACTCGCCGGAGCAGGCCGACTTCCGCGCGCAGGTACGCACGCTGATCGAGTCGCGGCTCCCCGCCCGCTACCGCGAGATGGCGGCCTCCGACGCGCCGACGGAGGAGCAGCCCTGGCAGGTGGACCGCATCTCGGAGGACCCGGCGCATCGCGCCGCCGCCGAGGAGTGGCGCGCGGCGCTCGCCGAAAGGGGCTGGGTGGCGCCGCACTGGCCCCCGGAGTACGGCGGCGCGGGCCTCTCGCCGATGAACCAGTTCATCCTCAGCGAGGAGATGGCCCGCGCCGGCGCCCCGCGCGTCGGCGGGACCGGCGTCGGCATCCTGGGGCCCGCGCTGATCATCCACGGCTCGGAGGAGCAGAAGCGGGAGCACCTGCCGAAGATCCTCTCCGGCGAGCGCGTCTGGGCGCAGGGCTTCTCGGAGCCGGGGGCCGGCTCCGATCTCGCCTCGCTGCAGACCCGCGCCCTGCGCGACGGCGACGAGTGGGTCATCAACGGGCAGAAGATCTGGACGACGCTGGCGCACACCGTCGACTGGCTCTTCGCGCTGGTGCGCACCGACCCGGAGGCCCCGAAGCACCGCGGCATCAGCTTCCTGATGATGGACAAGGCGACGCCCGGCATCACCGTGCGGCCGCTCATCAACGCTGCGTTCCGGCACAACTTCAACGAGACCTTCTTCGAGGACGTCCGCGTCCCCGCCTCCCACCTCGTCGGCGAGGAGAACCGCGGCTGGTACGTCGCGATGACGCTGATGGACTTCGAGCGCTCGAACGTCGGCGGCGCGATCGCGCTGGAGCGCGCGGTGCGCCGCCTCTCGGGCTACGCCACGAGCGAGGCCCCCGAGCGCACGCGCCTCGCGCGGCTGCCGGCGCTCAGGCAGCTGCTGACGGGGCACCTGATCGAGGCGCACGTCCAGCTCAACTTCTCGCTCCGCATCGTCTCCATCCAGGCCCGCGGCGAGGTGCCGAACCACGAGGCCTCGATCAACAAGCTCTTCGGCTCGGAGGCCTCGCAGCGGCTGACGAACACCGCGACCAAGCTCTTCGGCCTCTACTCGAACCTCTGGGACGAGGAGGAGCCGCTCTCGCCGATGCAGGGATCGGTCGCGCAGGAGTACTGCAACCAGATCCAGAACACGATCGCGGCCGGCACCTCCGAGATCCAGCGCAACGTGATCGCGACGAGGGGACTGGGACTCCCGCGGGCATAGCGGGGGGCGCGGGCCGGAGCGGAGGGCGGGCGCCTCGCGCCGCTGCTACCATCGCGGGCGGATCCCTTCGGGGAGATGCCGCATGGCGACACCACCTCCGCGTCCCTGGACGCGCCGACGCGTCCTCGCCCTGCTGGGGGCGAGCGCCGGGTGGGGCGCGGTCGCACTCGCCTGCCGCTCCGGCGACGAGCCGCGCGGGGCCGGGGGCGCCCCGGCCCCGACCGCGCCCGCGGCC
>DAOULG010000124.1:0-4096 GCA_034420495.1 Dehalococcoidia bacterium | reverse complement strand
GTTGCCACCGTCGTCCTCCTCCACGTTCGTCAGACCTTCGTGAAGGATGGCGCGGTGGCTTCTTACGTCCCTCTGCATGGGTACCGTGGTCGGTAGTAGAACCCCCTGCAGCGACCGTCTCGCTTCTGTGACACCACGCATTGGGACGCTACTGCACTCCGGCCATGAGGCCGGGGGTTGTCGTCGACCGTGCATCGACAGCGGCCCGTGCGCACGCTGCGGCACCGCGACCGGAGCGTCTCTGGGGCGGCCGCGGAGCGCGAGCATAGCGCCCGGGGCGGCGGTTTGGTGACGCGCGCGAGCTCCGCGAGGCAGCCTCACCACGCGCAGCTGATGTCCCAAGCGGACTTGGATGCCCTCCTGTGCCACGACCGCGAACAGGAGAAGCGCTCGCGGCGATGAAGCTGCCCCACGCAGTCGTCGGTCACAACGACTATCGAACAGCGGTCACTTCCAGTTGGACACCCTCGTGCTGCTGAATGCGACTGATGACGTCGAACAGGTTGCGGGCGTGAGGGTTCCCCGCCGGACCGAACATGCGCATCAGGCTCTTCGGCGACTTGCCGGTGAGGGAACCGAGTTCCTCGAACCCAACGGTGGCGTTGATGTAGTCACGCAGGATGATCTTGCCGGTATCGACCTCCCCGGCAAGCAGACACTCGACACCCTGCTTCAGCAACGCTTCCCGAAACTCCGGGTCACGCTCGGCGCGGGTCTGCACGGTTTCCTTGAAGTCGCGGGTAAGCGGCATCTTCATACCTCCTGCTGTCTTCGACGCCTGTACTCTCGCCAGAACTCACGAGCGTTCTCGATGTCCCGCTGCTGCCGTGCCTTCGTCCCGCCACCGAGAAGGACCACCAGCGCGTCTCCGTCCTTGCCGAAGTAGATTCGGTAGCCCGGGCCGACGTTGACGCGGCGTTCCAGCACTCCTCCGCCAACACCTCTGACGTCGGACAGATTCCCAATCTCCATTCGGGCGAGAACAGTCCGCACCCTGGCCGCCGCGCCGGCGTCGAGGCCATCGAACCAGCGGCCGAATGGACTGCGTCCCCGCTCATCGACGTACTCCGTGATCTCGATCACGTAGGACATGGTAACCTATGCGTTACCAGCATGCGCGACGGATCCGCGTGTGATGCGTTAGGACTTCCACGGGCGACCGGAGGCGCGAATGGAGCGTCTCGGTGTCCGGCAATTGGCGGCTCACGCATGAAGAGGACGGCGGCCACATCCATCTGCTGAATCTGGAGGACTAGCACTGACGGCCGACGACAACATCACGGTAGGCATGACGCCATCGCATCCGGGGGACTTCATACGCACGGAGGTCGTCGAGGAGTTGGGGCTGAGCGTCAAGCGCGCAGCCGAGGTCCTGGGCGTCCGTCGGGCGACGCTCTCCGACCTGCTCAACGCCAACGCCTCCCTCTCGCCGGAGATGGCCCTTCGCGTCGAGAAGGCCTTCGGCGTGAGCATGGACATGCTGCTGCGCATGCAGGCGTGGCACGACGCCTCACGGATGAGGGCCAGCGCCAGCGAGGTGAGCGTGCAGCGCTACCGGCCCGCCTGACATCCGCGTGGTTCACCCGCTATCCTGAAGAACGGAGGTTCTAGAACTCGGAAGGGAACCCGTGACCGGGAGGCGATCGAGCAGATTCGATGAGAAGCGCGCGGGCGGCGTCGGCAAGGGTCCGCAGAAGGACCCGACGAAGGGCACCACAAACCCCTTCACACAGAACCTGAAGCCCAAGGAGTCGCCAGGGCCCGATGGATCCGGGTCGGGTCGTTGATGCGACCGTTGAGTGACGATCCTGCTCCAGCTCGGCCTGATCGTCGCCGCGCTCATCGAGCCCGGGCTGTTGAGGCGACGCCGGCGGACTAGATCGTCCTGTCGCCGGGATCGATCCGGCGACGGATCCTGCCGCGCCTCCCGGAAGGCCACCGCGCGTCCGGCGCCCGAGCGGCCACCGGACGGCGCCGCGGTGCTCCGAGCGGCGCACCGAGGCCGCGGCTCAGCCCGCCCTGGCCGGGGTATCGGGTGGAGGCGGAGGGCGGTGCGGGATGTCCGCTCCGGCCTCGGCGCCCGCAAAGCTGGCCGATGTGCAGCCCGCGACCGTACCATCAGGACGGCCTCCCCGTGATCGGTGCGCGATCCTGTCCACCCCGGCCCGCGAGCAATACCTGCGCCTGCGCGCCCAGCACCCCGGAGCGCTGCTCCTCTTCCGCATGGGCGACTTCTACGAGACCTTCGACGAAGACGCGAAGGTTGCCTCGAACGTCCTGGGCATAGCGCTGACCTCGCGCCCGATGGGGCATGAGGAGGGGCGCCTCCCGCTGGCCGGCGTGCCGCACCACCAGCTCGACCGCCACGTCGAGCAGCTCGTGGCGGCCGGCCACCGGGTCGCTATCGCCGAGCAGGTCTCGCCCCCCGGCCGCGGGCTCATGGAGCGCCGCGTCATGCGCGTCGTCTCGCCCGGCACCGTCGACACGGGCGCCGCCGTCGAGGGCGCCGCGCACAACTGGCTCGTCGCCGCCGCGCCGGCATCAACCGCCCCCTCGGCGGCGGGCGGAGATGCGGCGTGGGGCGTCGCGCGCTGCGACGTCACGACCGGGGAACTCGAGCTCGATATCCTCCCCGCCTCCGAGCTCGCCGGCGAGTGGGCGCGGCTGCGCCCCGCCGAGCTGCTGCTCCCCGATGAGGCCGACCCGGCGGGGACCCCGCCCGCGATCGCGGCTCCCCCCGACGGCTGCGCGCGCACGCCGCGACCGCCCGGAGACTTCGCGCCGCGCCGCGCCGCAGGGCGGCTCTCCGAGCGATTCGGCGTCCGGAGCCTCGACGGCTTCGGCCTCGAGGGGATGGAGGCGGCCGTCGGCGCCTCAGGCGCGCTCCTCGCCTACCTGGAGGAGGGGTGGCCGCAGGCCCTCGCCACGCTCCGGCCGCCCCGGGCGGTGCGCGGCGCCGGGCACGTCTACCTGGACCCCCAGACCCGCCGCAACCTGGACCTCTTCGCCGGCTCGCGGCGCGCCGACGTCTCGCTGGTCGCGACGCTCGACCGCACGCGCACCGCGATGGGCGGGCGGCTGCTGCGCGAGCGCCTCGGCCGCCCGCTGCGCCGCTCCGCCGAGGCCGACGCGCGCCTCGACGAGGTCGAGGCCTTCGTTCACGCGACGCTCGCCCGCTCCGGGGCGCGCGAGGCGCTCCGGGGCGTTCCCGACCTCGAGCGGCTGCTCGGCCGCGTGCGCTCCGGGAGCGCCGGGGCGCGGCACCTCCTCCAGCTCGCGCAGGGCCTCCTGCGCCTCCCCGCCCTCCGCGAGCAGGCCGGGGAGGCGGGGGAGGCGACCCGCCGGGTCGCCTCGGCGCTCTCGGGCTGCGAGGAGGTCGCCGAGGCGATCACCGCGGCGATCTCCGAGGACGCCCCGGCCGAGCCCGGAGATCCGCCCACCGTGCGCCCGGGGGTCGACCCCGAGGTCGACCGCCTGCGCGCGCTCGCGACCGGCGCCCGCTCCGAGCTCGCCGCGCTCGAGCAGGGCGAGCGCGAGCGCTCCGGCATCGCCTCGCTCAGGGTCGGCTACCACCGCGTCCTCGGCTACTACCTGGAGGTCCCCCGCTCGCAGGCGGAGCGCGTCCCCGACGACTTCGAGCCCCGGCAGGCCCTCACGGGCTCGCGGCGCTACCGCACCGCCCGGCTCTCGGAGCTCGAGAGCGAGATCCTCTCCGCCCGGGACCGCCTCCTCGCCGCCGAGCGGGACGCTCTCGCGCGCGTCGTGGCGCAGGTGGCGGAGGCCGGGGATCGCATCGCCCGGGCGGGCGAGGCGGCGGCGCGCCTCGACGTCTCATCCGCCCTCGCCGAGGCCGCCGTCGAGCTCGGCCACGTGCGGCCGGAGCTGCACGAGTCCGGCCACATCGAGATCGAGGGCGGGCGCCACCCGGTCGTCGAGGCCGGGCTCCCCGCGGGCTCCTTCGTCCCCAACGACTGCTCGCTCGGGGAGGACTCCGACATCGTCGTCCTCACCGGCCCCAACATGGGCAGGAAGTCGACCTACCTGCGCCAGACGGCGCTCATCGTGCTGCTGGCCCAGTGCGGCTGCTACGTCCCGG
>DAOULG010000123.1:0-18072 GCA_034420495.1 Dehalococcoidia bacterium | reverse complement strand
CCCGTGCCGGATCCGTACACCCGGCGCAGCGCCGAGGAGTTCGTTGCGGAGGCCCTCCGGGCGGACGACGGCACCGGGTGCGAGTGGGCGATCGTCCACGAGGGGAAGGCCTCGGGCGGCGTGAGCCTGCGGATCCTCGGATCCGGTTCGGCGGAGCTCGGCTACTCCCTCGCCCGCCCTCTCTGGGGACGGGGACTGGCGACGGAGGCGGCGGGGACCGTCATCGCCTTCGGCTTCGAGGAGCTCGGGCTCGCCCGCATCCTTGCCGTTGCCGACGTCCGCAACGCCGCCTCGTGGCGCGTGATGGAGAGGCTCGGCATGGAGCGAGAGGGCGTGGTGCCCATGGGGCGCCCCGCCCGGGGCGAGAGCGCCGACGGCGTGCGCTACGCGCTGTCGCGCGACGACTGGCAGCGACGCGGACCGCGTCCGGTACGCTGATCGCGCGCCGCGCGCCATCCGGCGCGAAGCTGCGGCGCGGCCGGTCGGGGGCGGGAAGCCGGGGGATCGCACCGCGGTCCGTGCCGGTCCCCATGCCCGTGGCGGCAGCGAGGCCGCCGGTGGCCCAGTCGGGGGCCCCGCAGGTGGGAGATCGGGGAGATTGCCATGCCGACAGCCCGCGGTCCCATGGATGTCAGCACCGAGTCCGAGCCGCCGTTCTTGGAGCGGGACGGGGTGACGCTCAGCCGCACCGTCGTACGCAAGGAGTACGTCGGGGAGATGGCCGGCACCGCGGAGGTGCAGATGATCGCAGCCCTCACTCCCCACCCCGGCTCGGCCGGCTACGTCGCCATCGAGCACTTCACGGGCTCCGTCGGCGGCAGGGCGGGCTCCTTCGTGCTCCAGCACAGCGGGACGATGACCAGGGGCGACGCCCGGCTTGCGGTCACGATCGTGCCGGACTCGGGCACCGGGGAGCTCGCCGGCATCTCGGGGACGCTCGAGATCGAGAGCCACGAGGGTGGGCACACCTACGCCCTCGACTACGAGCACGCCTAGCGGCGCGCGGCGGCTCCGCGGTGGCGGCTCGCCGCCCGACGCTCGCCTCTCGCCTGCCGGCGCCGGGTCACCGCGGCCCCCGAGTTCGAAGAGCCGCGCGGATGGCCGTGCCGGCCTCCTCCTGCGCGGCCTTCGCCCTGTCGAGGAAGTGCGCCATGTTGAAGAAGCCGTGGAAGACGCCGTCGTAGTGGCGATACGTCGCCGGGACGCCGGCCTCCTCCAGCCGCCGGGCGTACGCCTCGCCCTCCCTGCGCAGCACGTCGTACTCGGCGGTCATGACGAGCGCGGGCGGGAGCCCGCCGAGGTCGTCGGCGTGGAGCGGCGACGCGTAGGGCTCCAGCGCCTGCTCCGGCGACTCCAGGTACTGATCCCAGTACCAGTGCATGTCCCGGGCGGAGAGCATGTGCCCGTCGCTGTGCTCCGGCGGCCACCCGGCCAGGAAGCCGCGATCGATGACCGGGTAGACCAGCAGCTGGAATGCGATCGCCGGCCCGCCGCGATCGCGCGCCATCAGCGCGACGACGGCGGCCAGGTTGCCGCCGGCGCTGTCGCCCCCCACCGCGATGCGGGAGGCGTCGACGCCGATCTCCGCCGCGTGCTCGCTCACCCACCTGGTCGCGGCGTAGCAGTCGTCCGCGGGGGCGGGGTACTTCGCCTCGGGGGCGAGCCGGTAGTCGACGGAGATCACGGTCGCGTCGCTGAGGTTCGCGAGCGCGCGGCACAGATCGTCGTGGGTGTCCAGGTTGCAGAGCACCCACCCGCCCCCGTGGAAGTAGACGACCGCTCCCCCCGAGGGGCGGCGGGGGGTGTAGAGCCGGATCGGCAGCTCGCCGCCCGGCCCCGGGATGACGCGGTCCCGGACGCGCCCGACCGGTTCCGGGTCGCCGACGATCTGCGCCATCGCCGCCGCCCGCTCGAGCGTCTCCGCGCGGGCCTGCTGCGCCGTCTTGGTGTGGTTCGGGGCGGCCCGCTGGTGGGCCGTCATCTTGAGCAGCGCCGCGGCCTGCGGATCTAGGGGCATGCGGGTCCCCGGTCGCCGATCCCCCGTCCCGCGCCGCGCACCGCCATGGCCCTCAGCTCCGCCCGCCTCCCGGCCGGTCCCCGCGAGCGCCTAGCGCTGCCCGAGACCGAAGCCGCCGAGCACCGAGCCCTCGCCCCGCGCCTCGCCCCCGGCCTTCGGCGCGTTCTCGAGGATCCGGTTCGCGAGCCGCGAGAAGGGGAGGGACTGCAGCCAGACCCGTCCGCGGCCGGAGAGGCTCGCCAGGAAGAGTCCCTCGCCGCCGAACACCATCGACTTGAGGTTGCCGGCGCGCTCGATGGAGTACTCGACGCCGGGTTCGAAGGCGACGAGGCACCCGGTGTCGACCAGGAGCTTGTCGCCCTGCAGCTCCTTCTCGACCACGGTTCCCCCGACCGACAGGAACGCCATCCCGTCGCCGCTGAGGCGCTGGAGGATGAAGCCCTCGCCGCCGAAGAGCCCGGTGCCGAGGTTGCGGCGGAAGGCGATGTCGATCTTCGTCCCCCGGGCGGCGCAGAGGAAGGCGTCCTTCTGGGCCAGGATCGTGCCGCCCATGGCGGCGAGGTCGACGGGGAGAATGGTGCCCGGGAACTCGGCGGAGAAGGCGACGACGCGCTTCTGGCGCCCGTCGTTCGTGAAGTGGGTCAGGAAGATCGACTCCTGCGCCAGGGCGCGCTTGCCTGCGTCCTTCAGGCGGCCCCAGAGCCCCTGCTCGGGGTCGGCGCCGTCCCCCATCTTGGTCTCGAATCGAACGTCGGCGTCGAGGAACATCATCGCCCCGGCCTCGCCGATCACGGTCTCGCCCGGGTCGAGCTCGACCTCCACGAACTGCAGATCGTCCCCGAGGATGCGGTAGTCGATCACGTCGCTGCGAGTCGCCATGAAGGGCCTCTCTTCGCCGGGCGCCCGCCGGCTGCGGGCACGCTCTCCCCCCATGATATTCGCGGCAGGCGTTCGGAGCCGCCGGGACCTCCCGGCGGGTCGGCCGGCCGGCCGGAGAGGCGTCCGGCTAGAGGCCGGCCTCCTCGTGCAGGAACCGCTTTACCTCGGCCGACCAGAGGGGGAGGTCGAGGTTCCAGCTGAACTGGTTCGGCGCCGGCGGCCGGATCCCCCTCGCGTGCCGGAGCGTTGCGAGGAACCGGTCGTGCGAGCGCCCGAGGTTCGACTGCGCGCCGTGGATCACCAGCGTCGGCGCCTGGATGCGCTCGGCGGCGCTCCAGGTGTCGTAGTGGCAGATCGCCCACGGGGCCGCCCCGTGCCATCCCATCCCCTCGTAGATCGCCGGCTGGTCGCCCTGGTTCGCCTTGATCTCGTCGATCACCGACTGGCGCATCTCGCCGGCCGTGCGCGCCGGGCCCTCCCGGGCGGCGTGGACGGACTGCCAGATCTCGACCAGGTGGCTCCCGTCCTCGCTCTCGCCCTCGCCGGTATGCACCGTCTTCATCGCCTGCAGGCGGGCCGGGGTGTTCCAGTTGAAGGGCTCCTCGAGGATCGCCGCGCTCACGCGCTCCGGCCACTCCGCGGCGACGCAGGCCGCGATCACCGCGCCGGTGTGCGTCCCGAAGACGGCGGCCCTCTCGACGTCGAGCGCGTCGAGCACCCAGATCGCGGCCTGGGCGAACTGCTCCGTGCTGCTGTAGGGCTCGGGCGGGCGATCGGAGTCGCCGTAGCCCATCGTCGACGGCGCGATGCAGTGGAACTCGTCCTCGAGGTACGGGAACGATCGGGACATCTTGGCGGAGGACTCGGGCGTCCCGTGGATCATCAGGATCGCGGGACCCTCGCCCGCCTGCCGGTAGTCGATGTTCCCGTGCGGGCTGTGGACGAAGCCGCGCCGCACGTAGCCGGTTCCGCTCGCTGCCACCGCTCTCTCCTTCGCTTCCCGGGAGGCCGGCGCCGCCCGACCGCGCGATGCTACCGCGCCGGCGCCCCCGGCCGCCTCTCCCGGCGCTTGCTGTTGTCCCACGAGCGCATCCTGCGGGGGACGATGCGCGCCCAGATCGCGCCGGGCCTCGGCTCGGCGGGGAGCTCCTCCTCGCTCGCGCCGCGCGCGCGGCCGGCCAGGCGGGAGAGGCGCAGGACCTCGGCGGGCTCCGCGACGAGCTCGGCATCGCCCTCGATGAGAAGGCCCCGCAGCTCGCCCATCTCCGTCCCGCTCTCGAGCAGGAGCGAGACCTGCCGGTGCCGCCGGATGTTCGCGAGGCGCGCCCCGCGGGCGTTCACGAAGAGAGCGTCGCCGTCGCGGTAGTAGGCGAGCGGCACGGCGTGGGGATAACCGCCCGGCCCGACGGTGGTGAGGATCGCCCAGGGCGGGCCGGCGTCGATGAAGCCGTAGGCCTCATCGCGCGTCATCGTCGCCATCGCCGGCTCCTCCCCCCGGGCGCCGCCCCCCGCGGAGCGTACACGCTCGGCCGGGGGCCGCGGCTGGTCCGCGGCGTGAGGCGCACCGGAGCGACGGCGCCCGCGCGCGGGCGGCTCACCGCCCGGCTCCGCCGCTCGCAGCCGGCTCCAGCCCCTCGAAGAAGAAGGAGTGCACCTCCCGGAAGCGGTCCGCCGGCCGGAAGAGCAGCCCCGTCTCCACCCCCCGGAGCGAGGCCGGGACCAGGTAGGTGCGCCGGGGATAGAGCAGCACGACGCTCGCCGCCCGCTCCACGAACCGCTCCGCGAAGGCGGCGTAGAGGGCGCGTCGCTCGCTCACGTCGACCGTTCGCCGGGCCGCCTCCAGCATCCGGTCGGACGCGGGATCCTGGTAGGAGGCGACGTTGCGCCCCGGCGGCGGGATCTGCGACGTGTGCCAGCCGCTGGAGGGATCGGGGTCGATGCCGGGCTCCCACCCGAAGAGCGCGAGATCGTAGTCGTGATGGGCGAGCCGCGCCCCGACGAGCTCGACCGCCGGCATCGGCTCCACGCTCACGACGACGCCCTGCCGGCGCAGCTGCGCTGCCACGAGCTCGGCGAGCGCCACCCGGTCCGGCGCGGCGTTGGTGACCAGGGAGAGCGAGAGCACGCGGCCCCCCCGGGCGAGCTCGCCCTCCGCGTTGGGGAGCCAGCCGGCCCCGGCGAAGCGCTCCGCGGCCTGCTCGGGGCCCGGCGCGAGGACGGGGGAGTGGGCCCACGAGGGCGGGACGATCGGCGAGGCGCCCGCCGTCGCGCCCGAGGCGAGCGCGACGAGCGCGTCGCGGTCTAAGGAGGCGGCGATGGCGGCCCGGGTTGCGACGTCGTCCAGCGGGGGTCGCCCGTTGTTCAGGTAGAGCACCGTGAACTCGTTCTGCGGGAGCTCGACGGCGCGCAGGTCCGGGCGCCGCCCGAGCACGGCCCCCGCCCGCCCGTGTCGCCCCTCCTCGAGGAGCGCCCCGTCGAGCTCGCCGCGCGCCAGCGCCGCCTCGAGCGCGGTCGCGTCCGGGAAGAAGCGGAGCTCTATCTGGTCGATCGCCGGCGAGCCGCGGTGGTAGCTCGGGTTGCGCTCGAGCAGCGCGCGCCCGGGGGAGAGCTCGACCATCCGGTAGGGCCCGCTCCCCACCGGCTGCCGGTGGAAGGGCGACTCGAGCAGGTCGCGGACCGAGAGGCCCGAGAGCAGGTGCTCCGGCAGCACCCCGAGCTCGGTCTGCGCCAGGAAGTCGGCGCGCGCCTCGGGGAGGCGGAAGATCACCGTGCGCGGATCCGGCGCCTGCACCTCGACGCCGGCCCAGCGCAGCGCGAGCGTGGCGGGGCCCTGGAAGCCCGGCTGCTGCACGCTCGCGACGGTGAAGGCGACGTCGGAGGATTCGACGCGCTCCCCGTCGTGCCAGTAGAGGTCGCCTCGCAGCCGGAAGCTGTAGCTGCGGCCGTCCGGCGTCACCTCCCAGTCATCGGCCAGGTCCGGGAGGGGGGTGCCGTCTGCGGCGATGCGGACGAGGCCGGAGAAGAGCAGGGCGGCGAGATCCTCGTCGGGCTGGTGCCCGCGCGCGAAGAGCGGGCTCGGGCGCTGCGGCACGCCGACGACCCCCTCGACATAACGAATGCGCGGACGGGGCTCCGGCGTGGCGGTGAGGCCGTACCAGCCGGCGGCGAGTGCGGCGATCCCGGCCCCCAGCATCAGCGGGAGCAGCAGCCGGGAGCGGCGCAGACCCGGGAGGCTCACCGGCGTGCCCGGCCGCCGGCTACGACGCGGCGACGCTCCACGCGGAGAAGGCGAGGAAGACCGCGACCACGGCGATCGTCAGGCGGTGCATCCCTCGCTGGAGGCCGCGCCGGGCGCGGAAGCCCGAGTCGACGCCCCCGAGCCCGGCCCCGAAGCCGGTGCCTCGCACCTGCATCAGGACGAGCACGGTGAGCAGCACCGAGATCAGGATCTGGGCGATGGCGATAAAGTCTCGCAGCTCCATGACCGTCGAGGCTACGCCGGGGCACCGGGGCGGGCAACCTTCGCCGCTCCGCGTCCCTCGCGCCGGAGATCGCGCTCCATGTAGCTGCGCATGACGGCGGCGGCGAGGCGCTCTGCGTCGTGGCGGTAGCGGTGATCGTAGTCGACCAGGTCGGCGAGCTCGAGGCGGGCGCCGCCGAAGTCGGCCTCGCGGTCGGCCGCGACCGCCTCCGAGTGCCAGTCGTCGGGGAGGGGCTCCCCGGGGAGGTTGCTGTTCGCGAGCACGACGTCGGCCACGGTGTCGCACCCCAGGTGGCGGCGGATCGCGCCGTAGTGATCGGCGGCGGAGAACCCGTCGGTCTCGCCGTTCTGCGTGGCGACGTTGGCGACGTAGACGGTGTGGGCGGAGGACTCCGCCAGCGCCTCGCGGATCCCCGGCACGAGCAGGTTCGGCAGCACGGAGGTGAAGAGGCTCCCCGGGCCCAGCACGATGAGGTCGGCCTCGGCCAGCGCCTCCATCGCCTCGGGGTGGGCCGGGGGGTCGGCCGGCACGATCTCGACGCGGCCGACGGCGATCCCGCTCTCCGGGATCCGGGACTCCCCCTCGATCACGCGCCCGTCGGCGAGGTGGGCGCGCAGACGCACGTCGGCGAGGGTCGACGGCAGGATGCGGCCGCGCACCGCGAGCACGCGCGAGGTCTCGCGTATCGCCTCCTCCATCGAGCCGGTCACGCCCGACATCGCCGCGATGAAGAGGTTCCCGAAGGAGTGGCCGCCGATCCGCTCCCCCGCATCCCTGTCGAAGCGGTGCTGGAAGAGCTCGGTGACGAGCGGCTCGGCGTCGGCGAGCGCCACGATGCAGGCGCGGATGTCGCCGGGCGGGATGACGCCCAGATCCTCGCGCAGCAGCCCGCTCGACCCGCCGTCGTCGGCGACGGTGACGATCGCCGTGAGGTTGGCCGGGTAGGGCTTGAGCCCGCGCAGGAGCTGGGAGAGCCCCGTCCCGCCGCCGACGGCGACGATGCGGGGGCCCCGGCCGCGCGTGCGCTGCTGGTAGATGCGCTCGACCACGCCCCCCCGGCGGTCGGGCGGGAGCGCCGCCGAGACGATCGACCGGTTGAGCTTCCAGCCGCCGACCAGGGTGAAGCCGGAGGCGAGCGTGATGAAGAGCAGGCCGCGCGCCCAGCGGGGGATGTCCTGGAGGGTGAGGGTCGCCACCCAGGGCGGGAAGGCGTAGGAGACGTAGACCTCGCGCAGCAGATAGGCGATGCCCAGCCCCATCAGCACGACGCCCAGGAGCATGAGCAGGAGCCAGCGCTTGACGTGCAGCCCGACGTAGAGCCACTTCGCGATATGGGACCGGCTCACAGGAGGCCCACGTCACTCTCCCCCTGCTTGCTTAGCTCGCGCGGCCCGCACGGTCAAACCCGCGCCGCCCGGGCCGCGCGCTATCCGTCGAGGTGGCGGCGCAGCGCGGCCTGGGCCTGCTGCGGGTCGGCGCGGCCGCGCGCCCGGCGCATCAGCTGCCCGACCAGGAAGCCGATCGCGGCCTCCTTCCCACCGCGGTAGTCTGAGACGGCCTTCGGCTGCCCCTCGAGGACCTCGCGCGCGAGCCGGTCGATCTCGTCCTCGTCGCGCACCTGCGCCAGCCCGCGCGACTGCACGATCGACTGCGGCAGCTCCCCGCTCTCGAAGGCGATGTCGAGCACCTGCTTCGCCGTGGCGGCGGTGATCGTCCCCTCGGCGACGAGCCCGGCGAGCTCGGCGACGTGCCCCGGCGTGAGCTGGGTGTCGCGGAGCTCGGCGTCGGCGCCGAGGGTGTTCAGGAGCCTCGCGACATCGCCGATGAACCAGTGCGCGATCGTCCGGGCGTAGTCGTCGCGATCGCCGATGCCGCTCAGCCCCGAGGCGAGGTGGACGGCGCGCTCGTAGTCGTCGGCGCGCTCGCGGCTCTCGGTCAGCGTGCGCGCCTCGTCGGGGGTGAGCCCGTGCTCCTGCTCGAAGCGGAGGCGGCGCGGCACGGGGAGCTCGCAGAGGGAGGCGCGGAGGGCACCGATGCGCCGCTCCTCGAGGAGGAGCGGCGGGAGGTCGGGCTCGGGGAAGTAGCGGTAGTCGTGTGCCTCCTCCTTCGAACGCTGCGGCGCGGTCTCCCCGCTCGACTCCAGGTAGCCCCGCGTCTCCTGGACGATGCGCTCCCCCGCCTCGAGCGCCGCCTGCTGCCGGCGGATCTCGCTCTCGATCGCGCGCCCGACGGCGCGGAACGAGTTCATGTTCTTCACCTCGACCTTGGTGCCGAGCGCGCTCTCGCCGCGAGGCCGGAGCGAGACGTTGGCGTCGCAGCGGAAGGAGCCCTTCTCCATGTCGGCGTCGGAGGCGCCGATGTAGCGCAGCAGCTGCCGGAGCGCGCGCAGGAAGGCGACCGCCTGCGCCGCCGAGTGCATGTCGGGCCGGGTGACGATCTCCATCAGCGGCACGCCGGCCCGGTTCACGTCGAGCAGCGAGCGGGCGCCGCCGCCGTCGTCGCGGTGGAGCAGCCTCGCCGTGTCCTCCTCCAGGTGGATGCGCTCCAGGCGCACCGTGTGCGGGGCGCCCGCGGCCTCGACCTCGAGCGCGCCGCCCACGCAGAGCGGCTCGTCGTACTGCGAGATCTGGTAGCCCTTCATGAGGTCGGGGTAGGGGTAGTTCTTGCGGTCGAACTTCGCGCGCTCGGGGATCGCGCAGCCGAGCGCGAGCCCGGTGAGGATGGTGAGCTCGACGGCGCGCCGGTTGATGACGGGGAGGACGCCCGGCATCCCCAGGCAGACCGGGCAGACGTGGGAGTTGGGGGCGGCCTCCCAGTAGGCGCGGGAGCAGCCGCAGAACATCTTCGAGCGCGTCGAGAGCTGGGCGTGGACCTCAAGCCCGATCACCGGCTCGAAGGCGGTCCCGGAAACCGCGGGCCCGGTCGTCGTCACGAGGGCGGACACTCCCCATCCGGGCGGCCCCGGGCGCCGCCTCCGGAACCTCGGGCCTCGGGCGGGCGGGTCGCCCCGCCCGCCTCCCCTCCGCCGCTAGCTCGCGCCGGCGGCGGCGCCGTACTTCTCCGGGTTGCCGATGAAGCGGTTGCGGCAGCCCATGTCGTCGAAGTAGATCCACGCCCCCTCGTGGTTCCACTTCTTCTCACGCTCCGGGGTGATCTCGTTCCCGCAGACCGGGCAGGCGCGCGCTTCCGTCATGATTCCCCCTCCCGTGACGAGCCGGCCGCCTCGCCGAGCGGTACCGGCTCTCTCGGCGTGACGTTACTACGCCGGGGCGGGGCCCTGCGACCGCCGGCCGCGTCACGGCGGGCGCCTGCGGGCCTACACTCCCCGCATGACGTCCCGACGAGGAGGGCGGACGGGTCTCCCGCCCGGCGTGCAGCCGGGGCTCTTCGAGGAGCGCGCGCGCGACTGGGCGGCGCGCGGCGCCCCCCTCGCCGCGCGCATGCGCCCCCGCAGCCTCGACGAGTTCGTGGGGCAGGAGGAGGTGATCGGCCCGGGGACGCCGCTCCGGCTGATGATCGAGCGCGACGAGGTCTTCTCGCTCCTGCTGTGGGGGCCGCCGGGATCCGGCAAGACGACGATCGCCGCGCTGATGGCGAGCGAGACGAGCCGGCACTTCGCGAACCTCTCCGCGGTGAGCTCCGGCGTGGCGGAGGTCCGCACGGTGGTCGCCGAGGCGAGGGAGCGGCTGCGCATCTCCGGCGTCGGCACGATCCTCTTCATCGACGAGATCCACCGCTTCAACCGCGCCCAGCAGGACGTCGTGCTCCCCCACGTCGAAGACGGGACCGTCGCACTGGTCGGGGCGACGACCGAGAACCCCTCCTTCCACGTCGTGGCGCCGCTGCTCTCCCGCGCCCGCGTCTTCCGGCTCGAGCTGCTCTCCCCCGCCGAGGTCGAGCGGATCCTGAGGCGCGCCCTCGCCGACGAGGAGCGCGGCCTGGGGCGGCTCGGCGTCTCCGTGGAGGACGGGACGCTCGCCGCCATCGTCGAGATCGCCGCGGGCGACGCGCGCGCCGCCCTGAGCGTGCTCGACCTCGCCGCGGCGACGGCCGAGGAGGAGGAGGGGCGCCGGCTCGTGACGCGGGGGCTCGTCGAGGCGGCGGCGCAGCACCGCACGCTCCTCTACGACCGCGCCGGCGATGCGCACTACGACACCATCTCGGCCTTCATCAAGACCGTGCGCGACTCCGATCCCGACGGGGCGCTCTACTGGCTCGCGCGGATGCTGGAGGCGGGGGAGGATCCGCTCTTCGTCGCGAGGCGCCTCGTGGTCCTCGCCTCCGAGGACGTCGGGCTCGCCGATCCGCGCGCGCTCCCGCTCGCCGTCGCCTGCCAGCAGGCGGTGCACTTCCTGGGGATGCCGGAGGCCTCGCTTCCGCTCGCCGAGGCGACCGTCTACCTGGCGCTGGCGCCGAAGTCGAACTCGGCCTACCGCGCCTACCAGCGCGCCTCCGAGGATGCGCGCCGCACCCGCAATGAGCCGGTGCCGCTCCACCTGCGCAACGCCGCCACCGAGCTGATGGGCGAGTTCGGCTACGGGCGCGGCTACCAGTACGCGCACGACCACGAGGGGCACCGTCCCCCCGACCAGACGCACCGTCCCCCGTCGGTCGAGGGCCGCGTCTACTACGAGCCGGGCGCGCTCGGCGACGAGGCCGAGTAGCGGCCCCCCGCGGCCCTCCCCGCCGGCCGGGGCTCCGGCCGGTGTTGCTATCATGCGCGGCGCCCGCGGGGGCGCCCCGGCGGCGCCCGGGACGAGTGGGGAGTGAGATGGGACTACGCGACCGCACGCCTCCGAGCGTCGAGGAGTACCTCGCCGACCGCGAGCGTTTCAAGAACTGGGGGCGCTGGGGCGACGAGGACGAGCTCGGCACCCTCAACCTGATCACCGAGGAGGTGCGCCGCCACGCCGCGGCGCTCGTCCGGGACGGCCGCGCCGTCTCCTGCTCCTACCCGGTGGCGACGCGCCCCGGGCCGCGCAACCCGATGCCGGCGCAGCACTTCGTCTCCTTCGGGCCCGCCAACTCCGCGGACTACATCGGGCTCTCGTTCCACGGCGTGGTGAACACCCACATCGACGCCCTCTGCCACAACTACACGGGCCCGGGCGGCGAGATGTACAACGGCCGTCCGAGCTCGATGGTGACCTCGGCCGGCGCCGCCGCGAACTCCGTCGATCGCATGAGCCAGGGCATCGTCACGCGCGGCGTGCTCTACGACATCCCGCGCCTGCGCGGCGCGGACCACGTCTCTCTCGACTCGCCGATCCACGGGTGGGACCTGGAGGACGCCGCCCGCGCGCAGGGGGTGGAGCCCCGCTCGGGCGACGCCGTCCTGATCCGCGGCGGGATGGAGCGCTTCCTGGAGGCGAACCCCGAGCACAACCGCATGGGCGCCCCGATGCCGGGGGTGCACGCCTCCTGCCTGGAGTTCCTGCACGAGCACGACGCCTCGCTCCTCGGCTGGGACATGCTCGACGCCTCCGATCAGGGGTATCCGGGCACGATCCCGACGCCGTCGGGGACGCTCGCGAGCTGGCCGGTCCACTTCGTGGCGCTGCCGTACATGGGGATGCCGCTGCTCGACAACGCCTACCTCGAGCCGCTCGCGGAGGTCTGCTCCGAGGCGAACCGGTACGAGTTCCTCTTCCTCACGGCGCCGCTGATCGTGCCGGGGGGCACGGGCTCGCCGGTCAACCCGATCGCGGTGCTGTAGGCGTGCCCCGCGCCGCGGGCTGCGTGCGCGCGGCGGCGCTGGTGCCGGGGGTGGGATTCGAACCCACACGCCGCGCGAGCGGCCGCGGGGTTTAAGCCCGCTGCGTCTGCCGGTTTCGCCACCCCGGCCCGGGGTGATTGTAGGTCGCCGCGGGCGGCGCCGCGTCCGTCGCGCGCCGCCCGCGGGGCGCGGCGCCGGTGAGCGCGGAGTGCCCGGCCGCCCGCTCCCCGTCCCGGGAGCGGCTCCCCGCCCCTCCCCGGCCGTCAGCCCGCCGGTGCGGGCCGCAGGGGCACGCAGAGGTCGGTCACCAGCTGCGCGGCGGGCGTATCGAGCGGAGAGTTGCGATAGATCTCCATGCACGGCCGGTCGGCGACCTCCTCGCCGCTCCGGGGAAGCCACGCTCCGAGCAGGCGTGCGTAGGCCTCCGGGATGCCGTCGTAGGGGCCGCAGTGGGAGTAGACGGCGTAACGGCCGGGGGCGATCGTGTCGAGGGTGATGTCGGGCGGAGGCGCGGCTCCGGTGCCGAGCTCGATGCAGGCGTCGGAGCGCAGGCTCTCCGGCGCGATGTCGGCCGGGTCGTCGTAGGAGAGAGTGAGGACGCGGCCCGGCCGCGCGCCGACGGCCGCCGCCCACTCCATCAGGCGCTCGAAGCACGGCCCCACCTCGTCGTAGGGACCCAGGTGCCGGATGCGGGCCACCTCGATCTCGCCGATCGTCTCGATGCGGACCTCCATGGTGATTCCTCCGTTCGGGGGATCGATCTCCACTCGATGCTCCGCCGGGTAGTACCTGACCCTGGCTCCCGCGCCGCCGAAGGTCGGGGGCGGCCAGGCGGTGCGGTAGCGGGTGGGGCTCGCCCCGCAGCCGCGTCGGAAGGCCCGCGAGAACGCCTCCTCGGAGCCGTAGCCGGCGTCCAGCGCCACCTCCATCACGCCGACCGGCTCGTGGCGGAGGCGGTGGGCGGCGCGCTCGAGGCGCAGGCGCCTGACGAGTCCGCCGATCGACTCGCCGGTCATGGCCCGGAACATCCGCTGGCAGTGGAAGCGTGAGAAGCCGGCCGCGGCCGCGACCTCGTCGACCGTCGGGGGCTGGTCGAGGCGGCTGAGGATCAGGTCGAGGGATCTCCCCAGCCGAACGTGGTGGTCCTCGGCGGTCGCGGAACGCATGGCGCCATGGTCACACGTCGCCCCGGCCGGCACCTGACAGCGTGTGCGGGCTTCCTCTCCGGCCGGCGGCTCCGGAGCCATCCTCGCCGATTGCCCGGGTGCGACCGGGTCGGCTCCCGTCAGCTCCGGGGGCGGCTCGGGGGACGCAGCCGGAGCGAGTTGGCCATCACCGAGACCGAGCTCACGGCCATCGCGCCGGCGGCGGCGATCGGGTTCAGGAAGCCGCGATCCCCGAGCAGCGGCTGGAGCGCGAACGGCACCTCGTCGCGGCCGAGCGCGCCGAGCGCGAGGTAGCCGATCCCGGCGGCGACGGGTATCAGCGCCACGTTGTAGGCGAAGGCCCAGACCAGGTTCTGCTTCATCGTGCGGATCGTGGCGCGCGAGAGGCCTATCGCGCTCTCGACGGCCCGGATGTCGGCGCTCATCAGCGTCACCCCGGCCGTCTCCAGCGCCACGTCGGTGCCGCTTCCCACCGCGATGCCGACGTCGGCCTGCGCGAGGGCCGGTGCATCGTTGATGCCGTCGCCGACCATCGCGACGATCCCCCCCTCCGCCTGCAGCTCGCGCACGATGCGCGTCTTCTCCTCGGGCCGGACCCGGGCCAGGACGCGGTCGATCCCGACGCGCTCGGCGACGGCGTGCGCGGTCTCGCTGCGGTCGCCGGTGAGCATCACGACCTCGACCCCGCGCGCCCGGAGCCGCGCGACTCCCTCCCGCGCCGTCGGCCGGGGGGGGTCGGCGACCGTGAGGAGGCCCGCGGCCACCCCGTCCACGGCGACGAGGAGCGCGGTCTCGCCCCGGCCGGCCGCCTCCGTGGCCGCGCCGGCGAGCGCGTCGGGCGGGGCGCCCCGCTCCGCGAGCAGCTCGGGCGTCCCCACCAGGAGCCGGCGCCCCTCCACCGTGGCCTCCACGCCCTCCCCCGGGATCGCGCTGAAGCGCTCGGGCCAGGCGGGCTCGAGCCCCCGCCGCCCGGCCTCGCGGAGGACCGCCCCGGCGTAGGGATGCTCGGAGCCGCGCTCCGCCGACGCGGCCAGGCGAACGAGCTCGCTCGCCGCGTGCGGCCGTCCCTCAGGGTCGGCCGCCGCGGGGACGACGCCGGTCACCTCGGGGCGCCCCGCGGTGATCGTCCCCGTCTTGTCCAGCACCACCGTGTCGACGCGGTGCGCGCGCTCGAGCGCCTCCGCGCTCCGGATCAGGATCCCCTCCTGCGCCCCGCGCCCGATGCCGACCATGATCGCCGTCGGCGTCGCCAGCCCGAGCGCGCAGGGGCAGGCGACGATGAGCACCGCGACCGCGTTCAGGACGGCGAGCGTCAGGGCGGGGTCGGGGCCGCCGAGGAGCCAGGCGCCGAAGGTGACGGCGGCGACGGCGAGGACGGCGGGGACGAAGACCGAGGCGACGCGGTCGACCAGCGCCTGTATGGGCGCCTTCGAGCCCTGGGCCTCCTCGACGAGCCGGATGATGCGCGCGAGCGCCGAGTCCGAGCCGACCGCCGTGGCGCGCACGCGGAGCACGCCCGTGGTGTTGAGCGTCGCGCCGAAGACGGGATCGCCCGCCGATCTCGCGACGGGGAGCGACTCGCCGGTCAGCATCGACTCGTCGACGGCCGACGAGCCGTCCACCACCTCGCCGTCGACCGGCACCTGCTCGGCGGGCCGCACGATCACGATGTCGCCGGGACGGACGGCGCGCACCGGGATCTCGTACTCCTCGCCCTCCTCCCAGACGCGCGCGAGGTGCGGGCGGAGCGCGATCAGCCCCCGCACCGCATCACCGGTGCGGAGCTTCGCGCGCGCCTCGAGCAGGCGCCCGAGCAGCACGAGGGCGACGATCGCCGCCGCCGTGTCGAAGAAGACCGCCGTCTCCACGCCGGCCGCCCGGAAGAGGCCGGGCGCGAAGGTGGCGAGCACCGAGTAGCAGAAGGCCGCGGTCGTCCCCGCGGCGATCAGGGTGTTCATGTCGGCGGAGCCGTGCCGCCCGACCCGCCACGCCGCGCGGTAGAACTGCCCGCCGGCCCAGAGCTGGACGGGGAGCGCCAGCGCGAAGAAGAGGGGGTGCAGCACGCGGGCGGGGACCTCGTCGAGCCCGGGGAGCCAGCGCGTGGCGGGCATCGCCGCGACGAGCAGCGCCGCGGTCGCGAGGGCGTAGAGGGTGCGCCGGCGGAGCGCCCGATACTCGGCGTCGCGCTCGCGTGCGAGCGCGTCCCGCTCCCGCTCCTCCGAGGCCTCTCCGCCCGGGAGGCGGGCCTCGTAGCCGGCGCCGTCCACCGCCTCGGAGAGCAGCGCGACGTCGACGCCGCTCGCGCTGACGGTCGCCTCCTCCGTCGCCAGGTTGACGCTGGCGCTCCGGACGCCGTCGACCGCGGAGAGCGCCCGCTCCACGCGGCGCACGCAGGAGGCGCAGGTCATCCCGCGCACGGCGAGGCGAATCTCCCGCCCGGCGGCCGGTTCGGCGAGGGCGGTCGCCTCGGCCGCGGCGCCCGAGGCGGGGCCCGGAGCTCCCGGTGGGGTCATCTCGTCCTCCTCGCGGCGCGCGGCGGCCGGCCTCAGCGGTGCGCGAGCTCGTAGAGCTCGGCGAGCTCGCCGAGGACGGGGTCGGGCTCCCCGCCCGCGATGGCGTCCGAGACGCAGTGCCGGAGGTGGCCCCGGAGCATCAGCGCCTCCGTCTTCTCCAGCGCGCGCCGCACGGCGTAGCTCTGCTTCAGGACGTCGACGCAGTAGCTGTCCTCCTCGACCATCCGCCGGATCCCGTCCAGGTGCCCGCGCGCGTAGGCAATGCGCCGGAGCGACTCCGCCCGCGTCTCTGCGTCCATGGGGCCTCCCTCCGGCCGCCTCCCGCTCCCCCCGTACTCTAGCGCGTACCACCCCCCGGGGGGTAGGGGTCTGCCGCGTCCCTCGAACGGCGCGGGCGAGGTGCTGCTACGATGCCCGCGTCGAGGGGAGCCGCGCCCGTGGGCTGTCCCATCCACATCTGGGCCCCGGCCGCCGCCGCGCTCCTGCCGGCGGCGCGGATGATGCGCGCGCGCCTGGGCGACCGCCTCCGCCTCCGCCGCAGCTCCGCCGCCCCCGGCCCGGGTCCGGCCCCCGCCCCTCAGCTCCGGCGCTACGCGCCGGTGGACCCCCACGCGCCGCGCGACTAGGGCACGCACGGAGGCCGCCCCGTGACAGCTCCCGCCCGCCCCCCCGGACCGCCCGCCCCCATCCCCGACCCCGCCCGGACGGCGCTGCTCGTGGTCGACGTGCAGAACGACTTCATCCATGCCGAGGGGCGCTCCGGGGCGCGCTCGGACGGGAACGCGGCCTTCCGCCGCATGGTCGAGGGGCGCCTGGCCTCGTTCGTCGTCGAGGCGCGCGCCCTCGGGGTGCTGGTGGTCTGGATCCAGATGGAGAACGCCCCGGAGACGATCTCCGAGGCGAACGCCCGCATCAAGCGCAAGATGTACGGCGCCGACCCCGACGATCCCGGCTCGGTCGACATCTGGGAGCGCGCCGTCTGCGTGCGCGGGAGCTGGGGCGCGGAGATCTACCTCCCGGTCGAGGAGGACGATCTGGTCGTGGCGAAGAGCCGCTACTCGGCCTTCATCCGCACCGCGCTCGACGCGGCGCTCCGGGAGCGCGGCGTGAGCACGGCTGCCGTCGCGGGGGTCGTCACCAACCAGTGCGTCGAGTCGACCGCGCGCGACGCCTACCAGCACGACTACGACGTGCTGCTCGTCTCCGACTGCGTCGCCGAGCGCTCCCCGGAGGCGCGCGCCGCCACCTTCTCGAACATCGAGGGCGGGACGGGCTGGATCTGCGACTCCGCCGGCCTGCTCGCCTCGTGGCGGGAGCGCGCGGCCCGGTAGCCGCTCCCGGCGCGCCCCTCCCGCTCACCCCCGGCGCGCGGCATGATGGCGTGCGCCGCGACACAGGCGGCCGAGAGGGGGAGGCCATGGCCGGACCGCTTCCGACGACGGGACCGCTTCAGGGGGTTCGCGTGCTCGACCTCTCGTGGATCCTCTCCGGCCCGTTCTGCACGATGACGCTCTGCGATCTCGGCGCCGACGTGATCAAGGTCGAGCGGCCCCCCTGGGGCGACATGGGGCGGATGAACCGCCCGCTGCGGGACGGCGAGTCCGGCTACTTCCTCTCCGTGAACCGCGGGAAGCGCTCGGTCGCCATCGACCTGAAGCAGGAGCGCGGCCGCGAGCTGCTCCGGGAGCTCGTGCGCGAGGCCGACGTCCTGGTCGAGAACTTCTCGCCCGGCGTGCTGGACGGGCTCGGCGTCGGCTACGAGGCGCTCTCCGCGGTCAACCCGAGGCTCGTCTACGCGGCGATCTCGGGCTTCGGCCAGACCGGTCCCTGGCGCGACCGGCCCGCGCTCGACGTCATCGCGCAGGGGGCCGGCGGCATCATGTCGGTGACCGGGCATCCCGGGGGGCCGCCGACGCGGCCGGGGAGCTCGCTCGGCGACATCACCGCCGGGCTCTACGCGGCGATCGGGATCCTGGCGGCGCTCCAGGAGCGCGAGCGCTCCGGCCGGGGCCAGCTCGTCGACATCTCGATGATGGACGCGCAGATGGCGATCCAGGAGAACGCCTTCATGCGCTGGGAGATCCTCCGCCAGGAGCCGCAGAAGCTCGGCACCCGCCACCCCACCGCGGTCCCCTTCCAGGCCTTCCCGACCGCCGACGGCTGGGTGGTGGTGGCGCTCGCCTGGGGCGGCGCCGACCAGTGGGGGCTGCTCTGCGCGGCGCTCGGCCTCCCCGAGCTCATCGACGATCCGCGCTTCTCGAGCGCCGAGGCGAGGACCGACCACCACGCCGAGCTCGAG
>DAOULG010000122.1:0-6056 GCA_034420495.1 Dehalococcoidia bacterium | reverse complement strand
AGGTGGTCGCGAACATCCCCGAGCAGGAGTTCGAGACCCGCGAGCTCCTGATCAACATGGGGCCGCAGCATCCCTCCACCCACGGTGTCTTCCGCATGGTGCTCGAGGTCGACGGCGAGGTCGTCACCGACGTCGTCCCCTACATCGGCTACATGCACAGGGGCGCCGAGAAGCTCTGCGAGACGATGGACTTCCGCCAGGGCGTCGGCTACATGGATCGCACCGAGTACCTGGCGAACTTCAACGCCGAGCTCTCCTACGTGCTCGCGGTCGAGCGGCTCGCCGGGATCGAGGCGCCCGAGCGCGCGCAGTGGATCCGCATGATCCTCTGCGAGCTGAACCGTCTCTCGAGCCACTTCATGTTCACCGGCGCCTTCGGGACCGACGTCGGCGTCTTCGGGACCGCCTTCGTCTACTCCTTCCGCGAGCGCGAGGTGATCCTGGACCTCTTCGAGGAGATCACCGGCGACCGCCTGATGTACGCGTACTTCCGCCCCGGCGGGCTCGCATGGGAGGTGCCGGAGGACTTCGAGACCCGGGTCCACGAGGTCCTGCTCTCCGCGCGGCACGGGATCCGGGAGATGGACTCCCTGCTCACCGAGAACGAGATCTTCCTGGCCCGCACGAAGGGCGTGGGCGTGATCCCCGGCGCCGACGCCGTCGACTGGGGGATGAGCGGGCCGTCCCTGCGCGCCTCGGGTGTGCCGCTCGACCTCCGGCGCGACGATCCCTACCTCCTCTACCCGGAGGTGGAGTTCGACGTCATCAGCGGGGAGGCCGGCGACGTCTTCGACCGCTACCACGTGCGGCTGCGCGAGATGCGCGAGTCCGTGCGCATCATCGAGCAGTGCATGGAGCGGCTCCGGGCGGGGCCGATCCTCCCCGAGCGGCTCCCGCGCATGCTGCGGACGCCGCCCGGCGAGATCTACCAGCGCACCGAGGCGCCCCGCGGCGAGTACGGGATCTACCTGGTCTCGCGCGGAGGAAACCGGCCCTACCGGCTCAAGATCCGCAGCGCCTGCCTCTCCAACCTGCAGGCGCTGCGCGACATGACCATCGGCCACTACGTCGCCGACGCGGTGGTGATCCTGGGGTCGATCGACATCGTGCTCTGCGAGGTCGACCGGTGAACGGCGAGATCTTCGGCTTCGAGATCAACATCTGGCTGGACGCCATCGCGCGGCTCGGCCTCGCCGTCGGGCTGATGACGGTCGCCGCGATGGCGCTCATCTACCTCGAGCGCAAGGTGATCGCGCGCTTCCAGCAGCGCCTCGGCCCGACGCGCACCGGCCCCGTCGGCATCCTTCAGTCGCCCGCCGACGCGCTCAAGCTCCTGGGCAAGGAGGATCTCCGGCCGAGGAGCGCAGACCCCTGGGTCTTCGAGCTCGCGCCGTACTTCGTCTTCGTCCCCATCTTCCTGGTCTTCGTGGCGATACCCTTCGCCTTCGACTGGCAGATCCGCGTGCTCGAGCTGGGGCTCCTCTACGTCCTCGCCGTCTCCTCCATCAACATCGTCGGCTGGGTGATGGCCGGCTGGGGCTCCGACAACCGCTACGCGATGCTCGGCGCGCTGCGCGCGGCGGCGCAGGGGATCTCCTACGAGCTCCCGCTCGTGCTGGCGCTGGTCGCGGTCGCGATGGTCGTGAGCCTTCCGGGCGACGTCCGGGGCTCGCTCAACCTGGCCGAGATCGTCACCGAGCAGGGCCACATCCCCTACATCGTCTGGCAGCCGCTCGCCTTCGCGATCTTCTACATCGCGATGCTGGCCGAGCTGAACCGCACTCCCTTCGACATCCCGGTCGGCGAGTCGGAGGTCGTCGGGGGTCCCTTCGTGGAGTACTCGGGGATCCGCTGGTCGATGTTCTTCCTGGGGGAGTACACGGCGCTGCTCCTGTTCTCGCTGCTCGGAGCCGCCGTCTTCCTGGGAGGCTGGGCATGGCCCCTGGGCGAGCGGATCTCCGACGAGAACGCGGCGCTGGGCCTCATCTACCAGTTCGCCCTGACCGCCGCGAAGGCGGGCCTGCTCATCTTCACGGTGTTCTGGGTGCGGGCGACGATGCCGCGCCTGCGCGTCGATCAGCTGATGGCCTTCTCCTGGAAGGTGCTGTTGCCGCTCACATTCGCGCAGATCGCGGTCAACGGCCTGGTGCTGGTCTACGGCTGGCCCGACATCGTTTTGCTGCTCGCAAGCGGCACGGGCCTCATCCTGCTGGCGGTGATCATCGACCGGGCGGTCAGGCGGCCGGCGGCGCCCCCCGGGCGCCCCTCCGGCGTGCTGGAAGGCGAGGCGGCGAGATGAGAGGCATCGTGAGGGCGATGGCGACCACGCTCGGCGCGTTCGTGCGCGGCCCGGTCACGCGCGAATACCCCGAGCGGCACCGGCCGATCCCCGAGCGGGACCGCGCCTTTCCGCTCCTCCTCTGGGACTTCGACACCGACGAGCCCTTCTGCACCGGCTGCCACGCCTGCGAGCGCGCCTGCCCGGTGGAGTGCATGACCGTCCTGATGAAGGACAACCCGGCCCACACCTCGCTCGGCGGGGACTCGAAGCGCCGCAAGATCATCGACAAGTTCTGGATCGACTACGCCCGGTGCATGCGCTGCAACATCTGCGTGGAGGTCTGCAACTTCGACGCGATCGCGATGAACAACACCTGGTCCGGGCACGAGACCTCCGTCTACGACCGCGCCGACCTGGTGATGGACCTGCCGCAGCTCCTGGCGCAGCACAAGGCCGGCGCCATCGACGAGTGGGTCGCCCCGTGATCGCCGCGCGGCGCCCGGCGGGAGCCGCCTCGTGCTGAGGCGCATCCCCCTCCCGTCGCAGTTCGACCGCATCATCATCACCGGCGGGCTGGTGGCGGGCGTCGCGCTCGCTCCGCTGCTGCTGGTTCTGCTGGTCCTCCTCGCCGCGGACGAGATCACGGCACCCGAGTTCATCTTCTGGCTCGTCGCCGCGGTGGTGGTGGGCGGGGCGCTGGGGACCGTGCTCCTCCCGAACATCGTCTACGCCGCGCTCTCGCTCGTCGCGACGCTGCTCGGCGTCGCCGGCGTCTACCTGCTGCTCGGCTCGGAGTTCCTGGCGCTGGCTCAGGTGCTGATCTACGGCGGCGGCGTCGTCATCCTGCTGCTCTTCGGTCTCATGCTGACCAACGCGACCGACGACCCGGTGGTCACCGACGGCTCGCAGAAGCCCTTCGCCGCGATGGTCGGGCTCCTTCTCGCGGGCGTGATCATCGCCGCCGCCTACGACGCCTCCTGGGGCGGGGGCGACGTGGCGGCCTCGAGCCTGCGCGCCTTCGGTGAGCGGCTCTTCGGGGACTTCATGATCCCGTTCATCATCATCGCGGTGCTTCTCGACATCGCGCTCACCGGGGCCTACGTCAACGCGCGCCGCGAGCGCGCCTCAGGTCCGGCTGACGGGGACACGTCTCCGTGATCCCGCTGGAGAACTTCCTGCTGCTCTCGGCGGTCCTCTTCGCCATCGGCTTCTACGGGGTGCTCGCGCGCCGCAGCGCGATCTTGATCCTGATGTCGGTCGAGCTGATGCTGGCCGCCGTCTCCATCAACCTGGTCGCCTTCGCGGCCTATCTCGACGCCGACGGCCTGACCGGGATGATCTTCGCGATCTTCGTCATCACCATCGCCGCGGCCGAGGTCGGGCTCGCGCTCGGCATCGTGCTGAGGCTCTACCGGGAGCGGCGCACGGCGAACGTGGACGCGGCCGACGAGCTGAGGTGGTAGCGCCTCAGCGCCGGGGAGGGCGCCGCACGCCGGCCGGGGACCCGGCCGCGCGCGGCGCCGGGACGGAAGGGGAGCCGTAGTGGGCATGGAGCAGGCATGGCTGCTTCCGGCCATCCCGGTCGCGCTCTTCGTCGTGGTCGCGCTCTTCGGCCGCTTCCTCCCGCGCGAGGGTGACTGGCTCGTCATCGCCGGCATGGCGGCCACCGTGGTCGTCGGCCTCGCGATCATCCTCGACTTCCAGGGCTACTTCGAGGGCGGCGCCTTCGCGCCGGCCGGCGAGAACCACTACGCCTTCGAGTGGGCCGCCATCGCCGACGTGCTCGCCATCGACTTCTCGACCTACGTCGACTCGATCACCGTCGTCATGATCGCGGTCGTCACCGTCGTCGCGCTGATGGTGATGATCTACTCGGTCGGCTACATGCACGGCGAGGCGCGCTACGGCTGGTACTTCGCGCTCCTCTCCTTCTTCACGGCGGCGATGCTCCTGCTGGTCGTCTCCGGCAACCTGCTCCAGCTCTACCTCGCCTGGGAGGCGGTCGGCCTCGCCTCCTACCTCCTGATCGGCTTCTACTGGGAGCGGCAGAGCGCCGCCGAGGCGGCTAAGAAGGCCTTCATCACCACGCGCGTCGGCGACGTCGGGCTCCTCATCGGCATCATCCTGCTCTGGCGCGCCTCCGGGACCTTCGAGATCCAGGAGATCATCGCCCTCGCCCAGTCGGGCGGCTTCGACGAGACCTACCTGACGGTCTCCATGCTCTTCCTCTTCGCCGGCGCTGCCGGGAAGAGCGCGCAGTTCCCGCTCCACGTCTGGCTCCCGGACGCGATGGAGGGCCCGACGCCGGTATCCGCCCTCATCCACGCCGCGACGATGGTCGTCGCCGGCGTCTACCTCGTGGCCCGCATGCTCCCGGTCTTCGACACGGTGCTGGTGGCGCGCGACGTCGTGCTCTACGTCGGACTGCTCACGGCCTTGATGGCGGCGACGATGGGCCTGGTCGCGAGCGACATCAAGCGCGTTCTCGCCTACTCCACGGTCTCGCAGCTCGGCTTCATGTTCGTCGCCCTGGGGGCGGGCGCGGTGACGGCCGCGATGTTCCACCTCTTCACGCACGCCTTCTTCAAGTCGCTGCTCTTCCTGGGGTCGGGCTCCGTCATCCACGCCACCGGGCGCCAGCACGTCGAGCAGCTCGGAGGCCTCTGGTCGAAGATGCCCGTGACCGGCTGGACCTTCCTCGTGGGCTCCCTCGCGCTCGCCGGGCTCGCGCCGCTCGCGGGCTTCTGGTCGAAGGACGAGATCCTCTACGCCTCGCTCTCCGAGGGCGGGGCGGTGGTCTACGTGACGCTGGGGGCGACGGCGGCGCTGACCGCGCTCTACACGACGCGGCTCGTCCTGCTCACCTTCTTCGGTCGGCCCCGGGACGCGCAGGCCCACGACCACGCGCACGAGTCGCCCGCGGTCATGACGCTCCCCCTCCTCACGCTGGCGGCGCTCTCCCTGGTGGCGGGCGTGGTCGCCTTCGACGGGGTCGGGGAGCTGCTCGGCTTCGCGGGCGGCATCGGCTACCTGGTCTTCACCGATACGGCCCATGCCTTCGAGTTCCACCCCGACATCGCGGCCGCCGCGACCGCCTCCTCGCTCCTCGCCATCGCCGTCGGCCTCGCCTACTGGCGGGGGGCGGCGGAGCGCGCCGAGCGCGCGCGCGCCTGGGCGCCCGAGCTTCACCGCCTCTTCGTGGAGCGCTACTACATCGACCACCTCTACCAGGGGGTCATCGACCGGGTCGTGCTCGGACTCGGGGGCGTCGTCGCCTGGGTCGACGACCGCATCGTCAACCGCACGGGCGTGGACGGCGGGGCGCAGGGCGTCGGCTACGCCGGCCTGCGGCTGAAGTTCTTGCAGACCGGCCGCATCCCGAACTACGCCCTCGCGATGGCGCTCGGGATCGTCACCCTGGCGCTGGTCGCGTTTGGGGCGAGCTAGCGCGCCTCCGGGGCGCGGGAGAGGACACGGGCAGCGAGGCGTGAGGCACGATGACTGAGAACGACGGCCTGCTCCTGCTGGCGCTCCTGCTGCTCCCGCTCGGGAGCGCGCTCCTGCTCATGATCGTGCCCTCGCGCGAGCGCTCGGCGATCATCGCCCTCACCGCCGCCTCGAGCCTGGCGATGTTCGCGGTCTCCGTCTACGTCTTCCTCTCCTACGACTACGGGAGCACCGAGCAGTTCCAGGGCGTGCGCGCGTGGACCTGGATGGAGAACGTCGGGATCCTGGGCGAGAAGGGGATCCAGCTCAAGGTCGGCATCGACGGCAT
>DAOULG010000121.1:0-15654 GCA_034420495.1 Dehalococcoidia bacterium | reverse complement strand
GGCCGGCGCGCGGGGCCTCGCGCCGGCCCGAGGGGACGGGGGCGCCGGGTGCCGCGCTGGGTCACCGTGATGGCGTACGACCTGCTGCCGGAGGACCGCCCCGTCACCGTGCGCGTGAACGAGCGGGACCTCGCCCTCGCCGATTGCTCGCGGGAGGGCTGCGGGCCCCACCTGCTCGAGAACCGCTGCCCGCACCGCGGCGGCCAGCTCGGCGACGGCTCCGTCCGCGGCGACGACATCGTCTGCCCGCTGCACGGCTACGACTTCGACCTCCACACCGGCGTCTCCCGCTACGATCCCGGGGAGAGCGTCGCCGTCTACCCCGCGCGCATCCACGACGGGGAGGTGCAGGTCGACGCCGACCGGGTGCCGCCGCTCCCCCGCGGCCACGACTCCGGCTACCTGGCGCGCTGGGCGCGGCCCCACGACGGCGGGCTTCGCGGCTACGGCTACCTGACGGGGCTCTCCTCCGGCGCCCCGCCGGTCTCGGCGATGGGCACCTCGCTCCCCCTCCGGCCCTCCTGGGAGGACGTGCTGCTGCTCCCGGCGCAGCTCGCCAGGCAGCCGCTCCTCGACTCGGAGGGGGTCTCGCTCGCCACGACCATCGGCCGCGGCGCCGCGCGCCCGCTCGTGCTCTCGCTCCCCTTCTACATCTCCCACATGTCGTTCGGGGCGCTCTCGGCTGGGGCGAAGGCCGCGCTCGGCCGCCTCTCCTCAGAGCTCGACACGGCGATCGGCTCCGGGGAGGGCGGGATGCTCCCGGACGAGCGCGCCGCGGCGCGGCACTACATCTTCGAGATGGCCTCCGGCTACTTCGGGTGGGGGGAGGAGGCGGTGCGCGGCGCCGACGCCGTGGAGCTGAAGTTCGGCCAGTCGGCGAAGGCGGGCTCCGGCGGGCTGCTGCCGGCGGAGAAGGTGACGCCCCGCATCGCGGAGGTGCGCGGTCTCGCCCCCGGCGAGGCGGCGCACTCCCCGGCGCGGTTCGTCGACATCCGCGGCGCCGGGGAGCTCCGCGCGCGCGTCGACCAGATCCGGGAGTGGCTCGACGGGCGGCCCGTCGGCATCAAGTTCGCCGCCGGCCGCGTCGAGGAGGATCTCGACGTCGCGCTCGAGGCGGGCTGCGACTTCGTGACCATCGACGGGCGCGGCGGCGGCACCGGCGCCGCGCCGGAGGTGCTCAAGGACAACCTCACCATCCCGATCCAGTACGCGCTGCCGCGGGCGCGCGCCCACCTCCTCAGCCGGGGCGCGGAGGCGGTCGACCTGGTCGCGGCCGGGGGCTTCCGCAGCTCCGGCGACGTGGCGAAGGCGCTCGCCCTCGGCGCCTCCGCGGTGGCGCTCGCGACCGCCTCGATGATCGCGATCGGCTGCCAGCAGTACCTGGCCTGCCACACCGGCAACTGCCCGGTCGGCATCGCCACGCAGCGCGCCGACCTGGAGTCGCGCCTCGACGTCGCGCGCTCGACGGCGCGCGGCCTCGAGAGCTACCGCGCCTTCGCGGCGGAGCTCTCGATGCTCGCGCGGGCGGTGGGCGTGAGCGACGTGCACGATCTCGCGCCCGGCGACCTGGCCACCCTCGACGGCGGCCTCGCCGAGCACGCCGGGATCCGCCACGCCGGCGCCGCCGGGGAGGCCGGGCGTGCCTGAGGGCGGCGGGCCGCGCCCGGGCGAGGGCGAGCTCCTCGTCGACGCGGAGAGCGGGGAGCGGCTCCGCTGGCACCGCGCGCTCGCCGCCTCCGAGCTCCCGGAGGGCCGCGTGCGCACCGCCCAGGCGGGGGAGCGCGCCGTGGCGGTGACGCACTTCGAGGGCCGCTACGCGGCGCTCGACAACCGCTGCCCCCACCAGGGCGGCCCGCTCGGGCTGGGGACCATAGAGCGGGGCCTCCTGCGCTGCCCCTGGCACGGCTACGACTACCACCCGACGACGGGCGAGCCCCCGCCCGGCTTCACCGACTGCGTCCGCAGCTACCCGGTCGAGCTCCGCGACGGCGAGCTCTGGGTCGCCGTCCCGGAGCCGGAGGAGCACGAGCCGACCGTCTCCGACGTGATGGTGGAGACGATGCTGAGCTGGGGCGTCACCCACGTCTTCGGGATGGTCGGCCACAGCAACCTCGGCCTCGCCGACGCCTTCCGCCGCGCCGAGGAGCAGGGGCGGCTCACCTACATCGGCGTGCGGCACGAGGGGGCCGCCTCCTTCGCGGCCTCCGCCTACGCCAAGCTGACCGGCCGGGTGGCCGCCTGCTTCGGGATCGCCGGCCCCGGCGCCACCAACCTGCTCACGGGCCTCTGGGACGCGAAGATGGACCGCGCCCCGGTGCTGGCGCTGACCGGTCAGGTGGACTCGCAGGTGCTCGGCCCCGGCGCCTTCCAGGAGGTCGACCTGCAGGCGGCCTTCTCCCCGGTGGCGCGCTGGAGCCAGACCGTGCTCCCGGCGAGCCGCCACGCCGAGCTCGTGAGCCTCGCGCTCAAGCACGCCCTGCTCGAGCGCGACGTGGCGCACCTGATCGTCCCCAACGAGGTGCAGACGGTGCTCGCCGGGGAGGCGCGCGCCGGCTCCCCCTCCGGGCGCCTGCCCGACCTCCACGTCGGCCCGCCCCGGGAGGCGGTCGGGCGCGCCGTCGAGCTCCTCCGCGGCGCGGCGCGCCCGGTGATCGTCGTGGGCCACGGCGCGCGCTTCGAGATGGCGCCCGTGATCGCGCTGGCGGAGCGGCTCGGCGCGCCGGTCCTCACGACCTTCAAGGGGAAGGGGCTCATCGCGGACGACCACCCGCTCGCCGCTGGCGTGCTCGGCAGGAGCGGCACCCCGGTGGCGAGCTGGCTCATGAACGAGGCCGATCTGCTCCTGGTCTTCGGCGCCTCCTTCTCGACGCACACCGGCATCGCCCCCTACAAGCCGACCATCCAGGTCGACCTCGATCCGATGACGCTCGGCAAGTTCCACGCCGTGACGGTCCCCGTGCTCGGCGAGATCGGTCGCACCGCCGGGGAGCTGCGCCGGGCGCTCGAGGGCCTCCCGCTCCCCGCCGTCGACCAGCGCCCCGACGTCGCCGCGCGCCGCGCGCTCTGGGCCGCCGAGAAGGCGCGCCGCGTCGCCGACGACCGGGGCCGGGGCGTCGGCGCCGCCGCGCTCTTCGCCGCCCTCACCCGCCTCGCCCCGCGCGACGCGGTGATCGCCGTCGACGTCGGCAACAACACCTACTCGTTCGGGCGCTACTTCGAGTGCTCGGGCTCGCAGTCGGTGCTCATGTCCGGCTACCTCGGCTCGATCGGCTTCGGCTACCCGGCCGCGATCGGCGCCTGGGCGGCGGCGCCCGGGAGGCCGATCATCGCGGTGACGGGTGACGGGGGCTTCGGGCAGTACCTGGCGGAGCTCACCACGGCGGTCCGCCACGGCATGCCGATCACCCACGTGCTGCTGAACAACGGCGAGCTCGGCAAGATCTCGAAGGAGCAGCGCGCCGCCCGGCTCCCCGTCTGGCAGACGGGGCTCACGAACCCCGACTTCTCGCGCTACGCGGAGCTCTGCGGCGCCCTCGGGATCCGCGTCTCCCGCGCAGGGGAGCTCGACGGGGCGCTCGGGCGCGCCCTCGCCCACCCGGGGCCGGCCCTGGTCGAGGTGATCCAGGACGTCGATCTGATCTAGCGGCTCCCGCCCCCCGCCGCGGGGGCCGCGGCGATGAGCGCGCGCGAGCGCCCGATCACCGCGTCGAGCATCGGCTCCGTGAGGCGGCCGGTGAAGGTGTTCTGCTGGCTGGGGTGGTAGCAGCAGATCAGGGTGCGCCCTCCCGGGAGCCCGACCTCGACGCCGTGGCCGAAGCGGGGCCGGGGGCGCAGCCCCTCCACGGCGGCGAGCGCCCGGTAGGCGAGGGCGCCGAGCGCCACCAGGACCCTCGCGCGCCCCAGCAGCGCCAGCTCCCGCTCCAGGAACGGGCGGCAGGCCGCCTGCTCGTCGGGGAGCGGGCGGTTTGCGGGGGGCGCGCAGCGCACGGCGGCCGTCACGTAGGCGTCGGCGAGGCGGAGGCCGTCGCCGCGCTCGCGCGAGGTCGGCTGGTTCGCGAAGCCGCCGCGGTGCAGGGCGCGGTAGAGCCAGTCGCCGGAGCGGTCGCCGGTGAAGATCCGCCCGGTGCGGTTGGCGCCGTGGGCGGCCGGGGCGAGCCCCACCAGCACGAGCCGCGCGCGCCGGTCCCCGAATCCCGGGACGGGGCGGCCCCAGTACTCCTGGTCGCGGAAGGCGGCGCGCCGCTCGCGCGCCACGCGCTCGCGCCAGGCGACCAGGCGGTCGCAGCGGCGGCAGCCGACGATCTCGCGGCCCAGCCGCTCGATCGTGTCGCCGGGGCGTGGTTCGCTCACGCCAACGAGCGTACTCCCCCGCCCGCCCCGCGCGGCGGGGAGGGGGCGCCGGAGCCCGCCGCCGCGCCGCGCCCGGCGCCGGAGTGAACGGATCCCGCGTGCTGGAGCAGCCGCCGCCGGTGGAGGAGGTCGCGACGGCGGCGCAGTCCCCGCGCCGCTTCGAGCCGCTCCTCGGCGCGGAGCTCGTGCGCGCCGCCGAGGAGCGGGGAACGCTCCTCCGCGAGCGGCTCCGCGGCCGCCGCATCTGGAACGTCAACTCGACGGCGGTCGGCGGCGGGGTCGCCGAGATGCTCCCCTCCCTCCTCGGCTACGCGCGCTCCCTCGGCGTCGACGCGCGCTGGCTCGTGATCGGCGGCGAGCCGGCCTTCTTCGGGGTCACCAAGCGCCTCCACCACGCGCTGCACGGCTCGGCGGGGGACGGGCGGCCGCTCGGGGCGGCGGAGCGCGAGATCTACGAGGCGGTGCAGCGCCACAACGCCCCGCAGCTGCTCGGCCGGATCCGGCCCGGCGACGTCGTGATCCTGCACGACCCGCAGACGGCCGGGCTGGCGCCGGCGCTCGCAGGCGCCGGGGCCGTCGTCGCGTGGCGCTGCCACATCGGCCACGACCACGTGAACGAGGAGGTCGAGGGCGGGTGGTCGCTCCTGGCGCCCTACCTCGCCGACGTCCCGGCCTACGTCTTCTCGCGCCGGGAGTACGTGCCGCGCCAGCTCGACGGGGAGCGCGCGTCGGTGATCGCGCCCTCCATCGATCCCTTCAGCGCGAAGAACGAGGAGCTCGCCCCGGAGGCGGTGCGCTCCGTGCTCGCGCAGGCCGGCCTCGTCGAGGGGTCGCGCCGGGAGGGGGGCGTCACCTTCTCCGGCTCCGGCGGCGAGCGGCGCCGGGTGAGCCGGCCGGCGCGGGTGGTGCGCGAGGGGGCGCCGCCGGCGTGGGAGACGCCGCTCGTGGTGCAGGTCTCGCGCTGGGATCCGCTCAAGGATCCGCTCGGCGTGATGGAGGGCTTCTGCGCGCTGCTCGAGGGGGGCGGCGCCGGCGCCGCGGAGCTCGTGCTGGCCGGCCCCGACGTGAGCTCCGTCTCCGACGACCCGGAGGGGCAGGCCGTCCTCGAGTCGGCCGTCGCGGCCTGGCGGTCGCTGCCCGCCCGCGCGCGCCGGCGCATCCACCTGGCGCAGCTCCCCACCGACGATCTCGCGGAGAACGCCTCCGTGGTGAACGCGCTCCAGCGGCACGCCTCCGTCGTCGTCCAGAAGAGCCTCAACGAGGGGTTCGGGCTCACCGTGACCGAGGCGATGTGGAAGTCGCGCCCCGTGCTCGCGAGCGCCGTGGGCGGCATCCGCGACCAGATCGAGGACGGCCGCTCCGGCGTCCTCCTGGCCGACGCCTCCGACCGGGAGGCGTACGCGGAGGCCCTCGGCGCGCTGATCGCCTCGCCGGAGCGCGCCGCCGCCGTCGGCGAGGCGGCCCGCGAGCGCGTGCGCCAGCGCTTCCTGGGTCTCCGCCACCTGGGGGAGTACGCCGACCTGCTGGAGCGCCTGGGGCTCTGGTAGCGCCCGCCGCCCCGGCGTCCCGCCCCTACCCGCCCGGGGGCGCCTCCTCCCCCGCCGGCGCGAGGCCGAGCGCCGAGAGCGGGCGCTTCGCCCCCAGGATCGCCGCCCAGGGATCGCCGAGCTCGGCGAGGCGCGCGGGGAGCGTCGCCACGGTGAAGTCGGCGGGGTAGACGCGCTCCAGCTCCTCCCAGAGCAGCGGCGTGGAGACGGGCGCGCCCGGCCGGGCGCGCGGGGAGTACGCCGCCGCCATGTTGCGCGCGCGGGCGTTCTGGTTGACGTCGAGGAAGACGCGCCCGCGCCGCTCGCCGGTGCGCCAGCGCAGCGTCACCTCCCCGGGGTGCGCCCCCTCCAGGAAGCCGGCGAAGGTCTGGCAGATCGCGCGGACGGCGCCGTAGTCGAAGGCGGGCTCCCGCGCTATGGGGACGTGCACGTGCAGCCCGGTGGCGCCGGAGGTCTTCACGAAGGAGGGGAGGCCCGCCGCCTCGAGCAGCCCGCGCAGGCGGAGCGCGACCGAGACTGTGGTCGCCCAGGCGCGGCGGTTGAGCTCCGGCTCGTCGCCCTCCCGCTCGCGCCCGGAGTAGATGTAGGGATCGAGGTCGAAGAGGAGGTAGTCGGGCCGCTCCAGCAGCTCGCCCTGCGCCTCCTCCGGGGGGCCCGCGGGCATCCGGGCGTCCGGCCCGGGGGAGATGCGGCCGAGCGGGGCGTGCAGCTCGAGGACGGCGAGCTGGCCGAGCCACATCAGGGTCGGGAGGTTGTTGCAGAGCACGTGCACGCGCTCCTCCCCCTCGCGCGAGCGCAGCCTCACCGTCTCCACCCACTCCGGCCGCCCCTCGTCCCAGTGGCGCTGGTAGAAGGAGCCGCCCTCCAGCCCGTTCGGGTAGCGGGTGAGCGTGAGCGGGCGATCCCGCAGGTGGGGGAGGAGGGCGGGAGCGGCGCGCGCGAGGTAGATGAGGAGATCCCGCTTGGTGACGGCCTCCTCCCCGGCGTGCGGAGGCCAGAGCGGCTTCTCCAGGTTGCTCAGGCGCAGCTCGGCGCCGCCGACGGCGAGGCGGAGCGAGGCCCGCGTCGAGCCCTCCAGCTGGGCCGCCGCCTCGGCCCCCTCCTCCGCGGGCGTCCGGGCGGCACCGGGGGCGGCCGGGCTCCCCGCCCCCGGTGCGCGCGCCCCGGCCCCCTCCCCGGCCCCCGCCCCCGAGACGACCTCCTCGGGCGACCGGTCGGGGCGCATGCGGAGGAAGACCGGCGCGCGCAGCCCGCCGGAGCCCGTCCGCTCCGAGAACGCCACCTCGCAGACGAGCTCCGGGCGGACCCAGCGCGCCTCGCGCCCCTCGGGCGGGATCTCCGCGAGGGGGCTCTCCGCGGCCGCGAGCGCGTCGAGGCGCCCGCGCAGCTCGGCGAGCTGCGCCTCGCGGAGGCCGGATCCGACCCGCCCCACGTAGGCGAGCGCCCCCCCGGCCCCCGGGCCGGCGGGGCGGTACTCGGCGAGCACGAGCGAGCCGAGCGTGCGCCGGCGCGCCCCCTTCCCCGCTATGTAGCCGCAGATCACGAACTCCCGGGAGCGGCGGGGCTTCACCTTCACCCAGCTCCCCGAGCGCCGGCCGGGCTCGTAGGGCGAGTCGGCGCGCTTGGCGACGATCCCCTCGAAGCCGAGCTCGACGGCGGCGCCGTAGGCGGCGACGCCGTCCCCGTCGATCCGCTCGACGAGGCGGATGCGCGAGGTCGGGGAGAGGACGAGCGAGAGCGTCCGCAGCCGCTCGTGAAGCGGCACGCGCGTCAGGTCGTAGCCCTCGAGCTCGAGCAGGTCGAAGGCGTAGAAGCGGACCGGCGTCTCGGAGTCGGCGCGCGCGATCTCGGCCGGGTCCTGGAGGTTGATGCGGCGCTGCAGCCGCTCGAAGGAGGGCCGCCCCGACTCGTCGGGCGCGACGATCTCGCCGTCGAGGAGCGCCCCGGCGAGCGGCTGCGCCGCCAGCTCGCGGGCGAGCAGCGGGTAGGAGGCGCTGAGATCGAGGCCGCGGCGGCTGGTGAGCGTCGCCCCGGGGAGGCCGTCCGGGCCTCGCTCGACCCGCGCCAGCGCGCGCACGCCGTCGAGCTTGGGCTCGAAGAGCCAGCCCGGGCGCGAGAAGGGGCGATCCCCGGGCGTCGCCAGCATCGGCGCGCGCTCGCCCCTGAGGCGGGGCTCGAGCTCCCGCGCCCCGGCGAGCTCCGCGGGGCGCAGCGGCGCGGGCGGGGGGGCGGAGGGGGGGCGGTGCCCGGCCTTGAGGCGGTCGATGCTGAGATCGGAGATCACCGAGTCGGGGCGGGAGGTGAGATCGCCCCCGGCCGCCTCGTCGCGGTGCTTGAGGAGGAGCCAGCCCTCCTCGCCGCGGCGCCCGCCGGTGCGCACCAGCGCCCACGAGCCCTTCATGCGGTGCCCGCGCATGCGCAGGGAGAGCTTCCCGTCCTCGAGCGCGGCGCGCGTGCGCCGCTCGGCCTCGTCGCGGTCGTGGAAGGAGAGCCGCCCGCCCTCGTCGGGCGAGTAGGTCCCGCGGTCCCAGACGATGACCTCGCCGGCGCCGTACTCCCCCGCGGGGATCACGCCCTCGAATGCGGCGTAGTCCAGGGGGTGATCCTCGACGCGCGCGGCGAGGCGCCGCTCGCCGGGCTCCGCGGCCGGGCCGCGCGGGATCGCCCAGGAGAGCATGACGCCGCCGAGCTCGAGCCTCAGGTCGTAGTGCAGGCGGCTCGCGGCGTGCTTCTGGACGACGAAGGTGAGGGGCCCCCCGGCGTCAGCCGGGATCGCCGGCGGGGGCTCGCCCGTGCGGCCGAAGTCGCGCTTCCCCGCGTAGGCGTCGAGCGCGGAGTCCCCGCCGGGGGCCGCCGGGGGGCCGCCCGGCCCGTCGGTCGCCCTCCGCTTCGCCGGCACGGCGGCGCGCGCGGGCGGTGCTAGCCGGCGGCCTCGCGCCGGCCGGCGGAGCGCCCGCGCCCGTTCGAGGAGGCGACGAGCCCGGAGGCCGTGCCGGCCTCGTCCTCGGAGGGGGCGGTCTCCTCGCCGTCCTGGCGCGCGAGCGCCGCGTCGACGCTCGCGCGGAGCGCCGCCATCAGGTCGACGACCTGCGTGGCGGGCTCGGGCGCCGGCCCGCCGCTCACGACCTCGCCGCCCTCGAGCTTCGCCGTGATGAGCGCCGTGAGCGCCTCGCGGTACTCGTCGGTGTAGCTCGCCGGATCGAAGGGCTGGCGCATCATCTCGATGAGGGAGAGCGCCATCTGCAGCTCCGGATCGCTCACCTCCACGTCGCCGACCTCGCCGACGACGGGGCGGATCTCGTCGGCGTGCAGCAGCGTCTCGAGCAGCAGGGCGTCGCCCGAGGCGCGGAGCGCGCAGAGCTGCTCGCGGTTGCGGATCGCGATCTTGGCGATGCCGGTGAGGCCGCGCTCGGTGAGCGCGCGCAGCAGGAGCGCGAAGGGCTTCTCCCCGGTCTCGTCGGGCTCGAGGTAGTAGGACTTCTCGTAGTAGATGGGATCGATCTCCGCGGCGTCGACGAAGGCGGCGAGGGTGATCGTGTGCTTGCTGGCGACGGGGAGGCCCTCGAACTCCTTCTCCTCGAGCACGACGTAGCTGTCCGCCGCGTACTCGTAGCCGCGCACGATCTCCTCCGGGGCGAGCTCGCGCTCGTCCACCGGGCACCAGCGGAGGTAGCGCACGCGCGAGTGATCGTCGCGGTGGAGCTGGCGGAAGGAGATGTCCTTGCTCTCCGTCGCCGTGTAGAGCCGGACCGGGATGTGGACCATCCCGAAGGTGATGGCGCCGCGCCAGATCGCCCGGGGCATGGCTCCTCCTCCGGCCGGCGCACGGCGCCGGACGCGGGATCGAGTATAGCGAGCGGGGGTCGCGGGGGCCGGGAGCGGGCGGGCTGAGCTACCCGCCGACCTGCTCTCCGCGCTGCATGATCTGCTCGGCGGCGCTGACCGCGTCGCGCGCCTCCGCCTGCGTCATCACGCGCGAGAGGAGCAGGGGAGCGAGCGCCTCCACGGCGTCGGCGACGTCGGGGTCGCTGGCGCGCAGCAGCTCGTGCGCCTCGGCCGGCGTCCGCCCGGCGCACCAGTGGGGGTTGAGCGCCTCCGCCACGAAGAGCCCCCCGGCGAGCTGCACCCGCTCCTCCCAGCTCAGGGCGGAGCGCTCCAGCACCGAGGAGAGGTGTGCCGCGGCGCGGGCCATCTCGTCGTCGCTCATGGCGGAGGATCATACCGCCAACTGAGTAGATGGGGAAGCCTCTTAGCAGTTGTCGCCCGCGGGGTGCCCCCGGGGCGCCGCCGCGGGGCCGGCTACGCCGGCTCCGGCTCCTCCGCCTCCAGCTCGGCGGCGAGCAGCCGCATCAGCTCCTCCGGGCCGCAGTAGGAGAGCGGGCCGTCGGAGATCTCGGCGGAGAGCGCGGCGCCCAGAGCCTGATCCGGCGTCGGCGCGGAGCCGCCGGCGCGGCCGCCCGCGTACCGCATCGCGCTCAGCCGCCGCTCGTCGGCGCGGACGGAGTGCTCGAAGCGCTCCAGGAGCTCGCGCGCCTCCGGGGGGAGCGCCGCGAGCAGCCGCTCGCGGGCGCCGTCGTCGGTCCCGCCGGGGGCGGCGTCCCCGCCCCTCCGCGCGCTCCCGCCGGCTCCCGTCATCGATCGCTCCTCCGCCCCGGGCGCTCCGCTACTGCGCGCGCAGATCGCGCAGCGCGTCCTCGACGCCCTTGTGGAAGGTGGGGTAGGCGAAGTGCATGCGGCGGAACTCGTCGACCGGCACCCCGGCGTGCACGGCGAGCGCCAGCATGCCGAGCACCTCGCCCCCGTGCGGGCCGACCGAGGTGGCGCCGACCAGCACGCCGCGGTCTGAGTCCTCGACGAGCTTGATGAAGCCCTCGTTCCCCGCCTTGTGCATCCAGCCGCGCGCCGACCAGGGGACCTGCTGCGTGCCGACCCTGACGGAGAGGCCGGCGTCGCGCGCCTGCTGCTCGCTGAGGCCGACCGCCCCGACCTCGGGGTCGGTGAAGGTGGCGCGCGCCGCCGCGCGGTAGTCGGCGGCCAGGACGTCGCGGCCGAGGATGTCGGCGACCGCGATGCCGGCCTGGTAGTAGGCCATGTGGGTGAAGAGGCCGGTCCCGGTCGCGTCGCCGATCGCCCAGAGCCCGTCGGCGGCGCGCATCCTCCCGTCGACGGCGACGAAGCGCGCCCCGCCGTCGAGGCCGACGGCCTCGACGCCGAGCCCGCGGAGGTCGGTGGTCCGGCCGGTCGCGACGAGCAGCTGCTCCGCCTCGAGGCTCTCGCCGCCGTCGAGCGTGAGGCGCACGCCGGCCCCGGCGCGCTCGACGCCGGTCGCGGCGGCGCCGGTGCGTACGCCGATCCCCTCTGCGGCGAAGACCTCGGCGATGAGCGCCCCGACCTCCGGCTCCTCGAGCGGCAGCAGCCGGTCGAGCGCCTCGACGACCGTCACCTCGACGCCGAAGCGCGAGAGCGCCTGCCCGATCTCCATCCCGATCGCACCGCCCCCGAGGACCACCAGCGAGGCGGGAAGCTCCTCCACCTGCACCGCCTCGTGGTTGGTCCAGTAGTCGACCTCCGCGAGCCCGGGGATCGGCGGGACGGCCGGCCGGGTGCCGGTCGCGATCACCACGCCCCGGCTCGCCTCGATCTCGTCGTCCCCCACCTGCACCCGCCCCGGCGCGACGATGCGGCCCTCGCCGCGCACGAAGTGCCCGCCCTTGCCGACGAAGCGGTCGACGGCGACCTGGTCGTTCCAGTGATCGGTCGCCTCCTCGCGGATGCGGCGCGCGACCGGCGCCCAGTCCGGCGTGACGCTCGCCTCGCCGGCCATCCCGGGGATGCGCCGCGCCTCCTGCAGCAGGTTCGCCGCCCGGATCATCATCTTCGAGGGGATGCAGCCGTAGTAGGGGCACTCGCCGCCGATGAGGTGGCGCTCGATGCCGACCACGGTGAGCCCGGCCTCGGCGAGCGTCCCCGCGACGTGCTCGCCCCCCGGCCCGAGCCCGATCACCACCACGTCCGCCTGCCGCTTCACGACGTCCTCCTCCGGCCGCGGGGCCGCCCGGCCCCGCGGCGACTCTACCGGCCGGGGGAGGCGCCCGCACGCGCCCGGCCCGCCGCCCTAGGCGAGCATCTCCGGCGAGAGGGCGGCGACCTCCGGGGCGCCGGCGAGCATCATCGCGAGCTCCACCTCGGAGGCGAGCAGCGAGAGCGCGTGCCGCACGCCCCGCTCGCCGCCGCCCCCGGCGCCCGCGGCGAGCGCCCAGAGCACCGGCCGGCCGAGCAGCACCGCGTGCGCCCCCGAGGCGAGCGCCTTCAGCACGTCGGTCCCGCGCCGGACGCCGCCGTCGACGAGGACGGCCGCGGCTCCGTCCCCGGCCCCGGCGAGCGCCGCGGCGACCGCGGGGAGCGCGTCGATCGTCGCCGGGGCCGTGTCGAGCTGGCGGCCGCCGTGGTTGGAGACGACGACGCCGCGGGCGCCGTGCTCCACGGCGAGCCGGGCGTCGCGGGGGTCGAGCACGCCCTTGACGAGCACGGGGAGCCGGCTCTCGCGGGCGAGCCACTCGAGATCGCGCCAGGTGAGCGAGGGGTCGAGGTTGCGCTCGAAGTAGTCGACCAGCCCCGAGCCGGCGGCCGCCGGCCCGACGCGGGAGCGCCCGGCGGCCGCGCGGGCGAGGTTCGCGGCGAGGAGGCCGTCCGGGAGATGGAAGCCGCCGCGCGCGTCGCGCTCCCGGCTCCCGAGGCGCGGCGCGTCCACGGTGAGCACGAGGGCCTCGTAGCCCGAGTCCTCCGCGCGCGACACCAGCTCGCGGGTCAGCCCGCGGTCGCGGAAGACGTAGAGCTGGAACCAGGGGGGCGCCCCGTCCGAGCCGGCCGCCGCCACCTCCTCGAGCGGCGTCGTGGAGAGCGTGGAGAGCGTCATCGTCAGGCCCCGGGCGGCGGCGGCGCGCGCCACGGCGCTCTCCCCCTGGTCGTGGGCGAGCCGCTGGAAGGCCATCGGCGCGATCACGACCGGCAGCGGGTGGCGGCGACCCAGGATCTCGACCCCCGTGTCGACCGCCGAGACGTCGACGAGCACCCGCGGCACCAGCGAGAGCCGCTCGTAGGCGGAGCGGTTCCGCCCGAGCGTGATCTCGTCGTGGGCGCCGCCCGCGTAGTAGTCGAAGGCCATCGGGCCGAGGACGGCGCGCGCCCGCTCCTCGAGCTCGATGAGGTTGAGGGGGGCGTACTCCTCCGGGGTCACCGGCCGCGCTCCCTCCCCGGGGCCCGCCTGCCCGCCGCGCCGGGGCGCCGGCCCCGGCGTGTGGCTACAGCCATGTACCGGGCCGCTCCTCCCAGACGAACTGCACCAGCATGCCGCCGGTGTCGCGCGGGTGGAGGAAGGCCTCGCGGTAGCGCGCGCCCTCCACCGTGCCCTCCTCGATGCCGAAGGGGCGCACGGAGTGGTGCTCGCAGGCGGCGAGGGCGCGCTCCCAGTCGGCGACCAGGAAGGTGACGTGGTGCGGGCCGGGCCCGCGCGCGTCGAGGAAGCGCCGGATGAAGGAGTCCTCCCCGCGCGGGGCGATCACCTCCCACCGCATCTCGCCGGTGGGGAGCTCGAGCACGGCGGTGTCGTAGGCGCGCCCCGGCTCGCGGGGACCGCGGAAGACGGTCCGGAAGCGGAAGAGGCGCTCGTACCAGTCGACGAGCTCCTCGCGCCCGGGCCCGGCGTGCGAGAGGTGGTGCAGCTCGGTGATGCCGAGCGCGGGGTGGCCGGGATCCCAGCGCTCGGAGCGCATCCGCTCGGCGTCGTTCCAGTCGGGGCCCGAGAAGAGCTGGATCAGGAGCCCCCGGCCGCCGCGCCTCGGGTGCACGAAGGTGACGGCCCGGCCGCCGTGCTCCGCCTCGCTCTCGGTGCCGAAGGGCTCGATGCCGGCGCGGCGGAGCTCCCCGACCGCCCGCTCCACGTCGTCGACGCGGAAGGCGACGTGGTGCAGCCCCGGCCCCAGGGGGCCCTCCAGGAAGCTCCGGAGGAAGGAGTCCTCCCCCCGGGGCGAAAGCACCTCCCACCCGACGCCGGAGCGCCCCGGGACGTCGAAGGAGATGCCGACGAAGCCCTGCCCGTCGTAGTCGTAGGTCTCGCGCCGGCGGAAGCCGAAGATCCCCTCCAGGATCGCCGCCTGCCGCTCCCCGTCCCGTACCGCCATCGCGATGTGATCGACGTGGAGGATCTCGATCGCCACCGCCCCCCTCGCCCCGCCCCGCGCCCGCCGCGGGCGGGGCCGAGTCTGCCGCGCGCCGGTGCCTCGCGCCAGTGCGCTAGACTGCCGGGGCCTCCCGGGGCGCGGCGGTGGGGGTGCCCGTGTTCGTCATCGTCGTCCAGATCCGCGCCGCCGATCCCGAGGCGCAGGCGCGCCAGCACGGGGTCTACGCGGAGATCGCCGGGCGCTACCCCGGGATGCGCTACAAGCACGTCATGCGCTCCGAGGCCGACGGCGATCGCTACATCGACCTGATGGCCTGGGAGAGCCAGCAGCAATCCGAGGCCTTCGGCGTCGATCCCGAGTACCAGCGGCTCCGGCCTCCACGGAGCGCCACGAGCGCCCTCCCGAGCCTCCTCCGGGACGACAACCCCGGCTACTACGGCCTCCTCGCCGAGACGGCGCGCGCGCGGGCGCCGATCGTTCGCCAGCAGGTCGCGGTGGTCGACGCGCGCCCGGGGCTGGAGGGGGAGCTCGCGGCGGCCGGGCGCGAGCTGGTCGAGGCCGCCGCGGCGCTTGGGGGGATCGCCTCGGCGCGGCTGCTGCGCAACCTCGGCTGGCCGGCGCGGCACGTGGTCGCCGTCGCCTGGAGCGAGGCCGGGGAGGTCTCAGGGGCCGGGCCGACGCGGGCGGCGTGGGAGCGCCTCTCGGCCTGCTGCACCGGGGAGCCGGGATGGGAGTCCGGCCGCCTCGTCGTGCGATGGGACGCCGGCGAGCCGGCACGCGGATAGGGAGCAGGCGGGGAAGGGAGGCGGCCGATGTTCGTCGCGACGGCCGATGAGCGGATGATTCCGGGACACCGGATCGAGCTGGAGGCGGCGCACCGGGAGGCGATCGGGCGCCTCGGCTCCGAGCCGGGCTTCCTGGGATCGCGCCTGCTGCACTTCGCCGGCGGCCCCTACCGCTACATCTGGGAGATGAACTGGGGCTCGCGCGAGGAGTGGGAGTCCTTCTTCGAGAGCGATCGCTTCTCGGAGCTGCGCGGGCCGATAGACGCCGAGCTCTCCGAGCCCTTCTCCCTCACCCTCTACAACGTGCCGGTCGCCGGCGGGTGGCGCGGCGCGCCGCAGGGCGCGGGGGAGTAGCGCCGTGCCGGCCGCATCAAGCCCGCGCCCTGCGCCGCCGCTCTTCGGCGTGCAGGGCATCAGCCGCGTGCTCAGGGAGCCGGAGGAGGTGGGGAGGCACGAGCGCGCCTACGATGCGCTGCTCCAGCGCGACGACTGCCCCGGGATGTACTGGAACCTCTACCTGAAGGGGCTCGACGACCCGCAGTCCAGCATCCACATGCAGGTGTGGGCGAGCCAGCAGCACTCCGAGGAGTTCGGCGTCAGCCCGGGCTTCCAGGCGCTGCGGCAGCAGCTGTCGACCGCCCCGGGGCCGCGCGGCGTGATGGTGGGTCCGCTCTCGCCGGGCTACTGGCGGCCGCTCGCCGAGGAGGTGCTGGCGCCCGAGCCGACCTGCTGCGAGCTCGACGGCGACGAGCTCGGCGTCGCGCTCCACGGGCTCACCTTCGTGCGGCCCGG
>DAOULG010000120.1:0-5760 GCA_034420495.1 Dehalococcoidia bacterium | reverse complement strand
GGCGCGCGACGTCTCGGTCACCCGGATCCTCTCGCCACGTCTCCGGCCACTATAGGCGGGCGGCGCCCCCGGACGCGGCACCGGAGGGCGGGGAGCCCGTCGGCGGCCGCCCGGCGGGGGGCCTCAGCCCGGAGCCGGGCCGGGCGGCCGCTCAGCCCCGCGGCCGGGGAGCCGTCCCGCCGGATCCCATGACCGCGCGCAGCGTCTCCGCGTCCGCCGATCCCGGCAGCCCCCAGCCCGCCCCGTAGCGGAAGAGCTCGCGGAGCGTCGTCGCGCCCAGGCGCCCGTCGGTGATCTCGATCCGGTCGGGGCCGATGAGAGCCGGATGGGCGACGCCGGCCGCGAACGAGAGCGCCCGCAGCTCGCGACGGAGCGCGCGGACGTAGTTGGCGACGCGCAGCGCCTTGCTCGGGGGATCCAGGCCGCGCGCGCGCCAGCGCGACTGCGTCGCGACTCCCGTCGGGCAGCCGCCCGTGTGGCAGCGCTGCGCCTGGATGCACCCGGCCGCCAGCATCGCCTCCCGCCCGACGTTGACCATGTCGCAGCCGAGCGAGAAGGCGACGACCCCGTTCTCGGGCAGGCCGAGCTTCCCGGAGCCGATGAAGACGACGCGCTCGCTGATTCCGCGCAGCGCGAAGGCGCGGTAGACGCGCGCGAAGCCGATCTTGAAGGGGAGCCCCACGTGATCGGTGAAGACGAGGGGTCCGGCACCCGTCCCTCCCTCCCCACCGTCGACGGTGATGAAGTCGACGCCCCGCTCGCCGCTCTCCATCAGCCGCGCGAGATCGTCCCAGAAGGCCTCCTCGCCGACCGCCGACTTGATGCCGACCGGCAGCCCCGTCGCCGCCGCGATGCGCTCGACGAAGTCGAGCATCGAGTCGACGTCGGAGAACTCCGCGTGGGAGGCCGGGCTCACGCAGTCCACCCCGGCGGGGACGCCCCGGACCCGCGCGATCTCCGGGGTCACCTTCGCCGCCGGCAGGAGCGAGCCGGCGCCGGGCTTCGCCCCCTGGCTGAGCTTCACCTCGATGGCCCGGACCGGATTCTCGGCGACCACGGCCAGGAGGCGGTCCAGGGAGAAGCCCCCGCGCTCGTCGCGGCAGCCGAAGTACCCCGGCCCGAACTGGAAGACGAGATCGGCGCCGTGCCGGTGGTACGGGGTCAGCCCGCCCTCGCCGGTGTTGTGCAGGCACCCGGCGGCCCGGGCGCCCCGGTTCATCGCCTCCACCGCGCGCCCCGAGAGCGAGCCGAAGCTCATCCCCGAGATGTTCACCGCGGAGGCCGGACGGAAGGCGTGCGTCCGGCCGCGGGCCGCGCCGAGGATCTTGGCGGCCGGGAGCGGATCGCGCCCGGCCCCCTCCTCCGGGATCGCCGCCGGGGCCGGGGGCCGGAACGGGAAGGCCGCGTGCTTGAGCAGGAGGTAGTGCCCGGCCATCTCCATCTCGTTGTCCGACCCGAAGCCGAACGAGGTGTTCTCCTCCTTCGCGGAGGCGTAGACCCATCGCCGCTGGTCGCGGCTGAAGGGCCGCTCCTCGTCGTTGTCGGTCACGATGTACTGCCGGAGCTCGGGCCCGACCGACTCCAGCCAGTAGCGGAAATGGCCGATGATCGGGAAGTTGCGCACGACGGCGTGTTGCGTCTGGAGCACGTCGTAGAGCACCCACGCCGCCAGGGCCACGAGGATCACGGCGGAGACCACCAGCCAGAGCATCCGCCCCCCCTGCCCGCAGTGTACGTGCGGAGGGGCGGGGCGAGTCGGCCGCCGGGGCACCTCTTCGGCGGCGGCGCTACCCTTGGGGGGCGCCACGACGCCGCGCCGGACCGGGCGGGGCGCCGCCGGGCGAGCGGGGCGGGACGCGGCTCATGGCCACAGCGGCGGACATCGTCGGCCCCACCGCGACCTCGAGCACCCGTCCGGCCTACGGCTTTCCCCCGCTCTTCATGTCGGCGTGGTTCGCGACGCTGCCGCTGGGCCGGCCCCGCAACCTCGGGCGCGAGGCCGAGCGGCTCTTCGCGGGCCGACGGCCCTCCCCGATCGCGCTCGGCGGCGATCACATCCCGCCGGCGGGGGCGCCCTTCGTGCTCGCGATGAACCACTATGAGCGCCCCGGGCTCAACGTCTGGTGGGCGGCGATGTGGATCTCCCTGATCCTCTGGCGGGCACGCGGGGAGCAGCCCCCCGTCCGGTGGCTGATCGCCGACCAGATGCACGGCTACCGCGTCGGCCCCGTGCGCATCCCCGATCCGGCGATGAGGTGGATGGTCGGCCGCGTCGCGCGCCGCTACGGTGCGCTGAGAGTGCCGCGCGACGGCGGAGCGGGACGCGGGCGGGCACGGGCCCTCCGGCGCGCGGGCTCCGCGCTGCGCGGCGCGGGCGGGCGTCCCATCGGCGTGACGCCGGAGGCGGGGCGGGGCGGGGAGCGGGTGCTCGTGACGCCGGAGCCCAACGCGGGGATGGCGATCGCGTGGCTGACCCGCCAGGGCGCCCCGGTGCTGCCGGTCGGCATCTTCGAGACGCTCGCACCGGAGGCCGGGGGGGACCCCGGCGGCCCGGCCGCGCTCACCGCGCGCTTCGGTCCGCCCCTCTCGCTCCCCTGGAGCGGCTCCGGCGCGGATCGCGAGGAGCGGGAGCGCCTGGGTGAGACCGTGATGCGCGCGATCGCCGGCCAGCTCCCGCCCGAGCTCCGCGGCCCCTACGGCGGAGGGTCCGCATCCGCGGACGGCGGCGACCGATGAGCGCGGTGACGGCGCTCTCGCTGCGGGTGCGGCTGCTCTACTCCTCGGCGAGCATCGCCGGGAACGCGCTCTCGCAGGCGTGGGCCCTCTGGCTGATCTACTTCTACGCCCCGCCCTCCGACGCCGACATCGCCGTCCGCATCCCCGAGCTCGGGGGACTCGATGCGCGGGTCGTGCTCGGCATCACCCTCACGCTCGCGCGCGTGCTGGAGGCTCTCGACGACCCGCTGATCGCCTACTGGACGGATAGAACCCGCTCGCGGTGGGGGCGGCGCATCCCCTTCGTCCTCTTCGGCACCCCGTGGTGGTGCCTGCTCTTCATCCTGGTCTTCACGCCGCCCGCCGAGGGATCGAGCATCGCAAACGTCGTCTACATCTTCATCGTCGCCCAGCTCTATTTCCTGCTCAACAACGTCGCGGGCTCCGCGATGGAGGCGCTGCTGCCGCACATCGCCCGGCGCACCGTCGACCGCCTCTCCGTGGCCTCCCTGCAGGTGGTCTTCGGCATCGGCGGCGCCGCCATCGGTCTCTCCCTCAGCGCCCTGCTCGTCGACCTCTTCGGCTTCATCGGGATGGCGACGATCATCGCCTTCATCGCCCTGACGACGCGCTACATCGCGCTGGCCGGCAGCTGGCGCCACGCCATCACCGACGCCACCCCCGCGCACCCCGGCGTGATGCGCGCCCTGCGCGCGACCTTCACGAACCGCAGCTTCCTCGCCTATCTCCCGAGCTTCGTCACCTTCCAGCTGGGGGTGCAGATGCTCACGGCGCTGCTGCCCTTCTTCGTCGCCGCGGTGCTCGGCGAGTCGGAACTCCTCGGGTTGAGGGGCGACGAGAACGAGGGGACGTTCATCTTCCTGCTCACCGTGATGGTGATCGGCGGCGCCCTCGCGGGCGTGCCGCTCTTCGTGGCGCTCGCGAGGCGCTGGGGCACCGCGGCCACGTACCGGGTGGCGATGCTCTGGGCCGCGGCCTACTTCCCGCTGCTCTTCTTCGCGGGCTATCTCCCCGGAATCCCGGCGCTGCCGCAGTCCCTGGCGGCGATGGTCCTGGGCGGGGTGCCGATGGCGGGCGTCTTCCTCTTCCCCAACGTCCTCACGGCGGACATCGCCGACGACTCCGCCGAGAGCACGGGCACCCGGCGCGAGGCGATGTTCTACGGCTCCCAGAACATGATCGAGAAGTTCGCGATCTCGCTCGCCCCGCTCCTGTTCGCGCTCGTGCTGCTCGCCGGCGACTCGGCCGCGAATCCGCTCGGCGTGCGGCTGGTCGGTCCCGTCGCGGGCCTGATGGTGTTCGCCGGGTTCATCGCCTTCCGCTCCTACGCCCTGGCGCCGCCCGACGATCCGGCGCGCCGGGGCGGCGCCGGCGCGCCGTAGCGGCCGCGCAGCCCCCCTCGCGCCACAGCGGCCGGGCGCCCGCCTGAGGCGACCCCCGGCCGCGTCCCCTAGAATGCGGGTGAGGCGGGCGCTCCAGCGGCGGCCCGCGCGACAGCCACGGGGCGGGAGGCATGATGACAGGCGGCGCGACGGCGGTGCTCACCACTCTCACGGGCCGGGACCGGCAGCTCGCGCTTCGGTACATGACGGCCGCCGACCGCGACGCCCTGCTCCACTTCGCACGCTCCCTGCCCACCCACGATCTCCTCTTCCTGAGGCGGGACATCACGAAGGGGGACGAGATCGACGCGTGGATCTCCGACATCGAGCGCGGGGAGGTGAGCACGATCCTCGCCGTCGACGACGCCGGGGCCGTATGCGGCTACGCCGCCGTCGCCCGCAACGACCTGCGCTGGATGCGCCACGTCGCGGAGCTGCGGGTGCTCGTCGGAGAGGGCGCGCGCGGCTCGGGCGTCGGGCGGGCGCTCACGCAGGAGGCCTTCCGCGTCGCGGCCGACACCGGCGTGCGCAAGATGATCGCGCGCATGACGCTGGATCAGCCCGCCGCCATCCACGTCTTCCGGCGGCTCGGCTTCCGCTCGGTCGCCCTCTTGCCCGACCACGTTGTCGATCCCTCGGGCAACAGCTACGACCTGGTCGTGATGGAGCAGGACGTGGCGAGCTACGAGGCCACGCTCAGGGAGCTCGACCACCCCCCGGGCGGCCCCTAGCCCCCAACCCTCGCCGACGCACCCGCACGCCCCGGCGCCGTCCGCCGGCTACTCCGGCGCGTTGTCGTAGCCCGCGGTGAGCGGCGCGTCGACGCGCTGGCCGGCCGTCCCCTCCGGTGCGTAGCGCTCGACGACCTCCCGGAGCCCCTCGCGCGTCGCGGGCGCGGGGGGCGTCTCGGGCTGGCCGGGGAGGGAGGCGACGTGGAGCGTCTGGGTGGGGAAGGCGAACTCCACGCCGAGATCCTCGGCGAGGCGCATGATGTCCAGGTTGAGCACGTGCCGGGTACGCAGCTCGTCGTTCCAGCTTGAGGCGTCGATGAAGCAGTAGACGAGGATGTCGAGCGACGCCGCGCCGAAGCCGTGGAACTCGACGATGTAGTAGTCCTTGCGCGTCCCGGGATTGGCCCGGATCAGGGCGCGCACACCCTCCACGAAAGCCTGCACGCTCTCCGGCGGCGTGTGATACGCGATGCCCAGCGTGGTCTTGTAGCGCCGCCACTGCCTGAGCCCCATGTTGTCGACGTGGGCATCGACGATCCGCGCGTTCGGCACCGTCACGACCGAGTTGTAGAAGGTGCGCACGCGGGAGGAGCGGAAGCCGACGTGCTCCACCGTCCCCTCGATGCCGCCGACCACGATCCAGTCGCCCACCTGGAACGGGCGGTCGGCGAGGATCGTCACGCCGCCGAGCAGGTTGCGAATGGAGTCCTGGGCGGCGAGCGCGACCGCGAGACCGCCCAGGCCGAGCCCCGCCACCAGCGATGTCACGTTCATGCCGAGGTTGCCGAGAACGAGCAGGACGCCGAACAGGACGACCGCCCCCTTCAGGATCGTCCCCGCGAGCGGCACGATCTGATCGTCGAGCCGATTCTCCGTCTCCGCCGCCCGCTCCCGGAGCTCGTCGGTGAAGA
>DAOULG010000119.1:0-7260 GCA_034420495.1 Dehalococcoidia bacterium | reverse complement strand
CCGACGCCTCCGCCGTCGCCCGGCACCTGGTCGACTCGAACCTCTGCGGGCACGACTCGCACGGCGTCGTGCGCGCCCCCGCCTACCTCGCCGCCGTCTCCGAGGGGCGCACCGTGCCGGGCGCCCCGCTCCGCCTGGAGCGCGACGACGGCGCCACGGCGCTCCTCGACGGCGGCTGGAACTTCGGCCAGGTCGTCGCCGCGCGCGCGATTGAGATCGCCTGCGAGCGCGCCCGGGAGGGCGGCGTCTCCGTCGTGCTCGCCCACCGCTCGGCGCACGCGGGGAGGCTGGGGGCCTACGTCGAGCAGGCGGTCGGGCGGGGCCTCATCGGCGTCGTGATGGCGAACGGCCACGGCGGCTCGGCGCGCGTCGCCCCCTTCGGCGGCGCCGGGGCGCGGCTCGCGACCGACCCGATGGCGTTCGGCCTCCCGACCGACGACCCGGAGGCCCCGATCGTGCTCGACATGGCGACCTCGGTCGCCGCGGAGGGGAAGGTGCGCGTCGCGCGCAACGCCGGCCGGGCCCTGCCGGAGGGCTACCTGCTCGACGCCTCCGGGAGGCCGACGACCGACCCCTCGGCCCTCTACACGTCGCCCCCGGGCGCGCTCCTCCCGCTCGGCGGGGAGGCCGGCCACAAGGGGTTCGGGCTGGCGCTCGTCGTCGAGGCGCTCGCCGGCGCGCTCTCCCCGGCCGGGGCGACGCGCCCCGCGGGCGGCCGCGGCCGGAACGCGCTCTTCGTGATGGCGATAGAGCCGGAGCGCTTCTCCGGACGCGCCGCCTTCGGGGCGGCGCTCGGCGAGCTCGCGCGGGAGGTCTCCGGTCCGCCCTTCCGGGAGGGCTCGTCCGGCGTGCTCCTCCCCGGCGAGCCGGAGCGCCGCGCCCGCGCGGAGCGCGCCTCGGGCATCGCGCTCGACGAGGAGACCTGGTCGCAGCTCGCCGGGGCCGCCTCGGCGGCCGGCGTCGCCCTCCCGGGAGAGGCGCCGTAGGGCCCCGCCCGCGGCGACACCGCCCGCGCGCTCGCGTATCCTCCGCCTGGTGAGCGGGAACCCCGGGACGGCCGGCGAGGGGGGCGGCGCTGCGGACGGCGCGGCGCCGTTCGAGGTGACGCGCATCTTCACCGGCGAGGACGGCGAGACCCACTTCGAGACGGTGGAGGTCGCGCTCGTCCCCGACGCGGCGGCCCGCGCGCGCTCGGGGCTGCTCGGGGCGGAGGGCGTCATCTTCCGCCGGACGCCTCCGGGGATGGACCGCGGCTGGCACCACCCGCCGCGCCGGCAGCTCGTCGTCTCCCTCGCCGGGACCTCGGAGGTCACCGCCTCCGACGGGGAGGTGCGGCGCTTCGGGCCCGGCTCGGTGCTGCTCGCCGAGGACGTCGAGCCGGGGAGCCCGGGCCACCGCACGCGCGGCCTCGGCGACACCTGGCGCCTGACGCTCTTCGTGCCCCTCGGAGCGGGCGAGCCCTTCCCGCCGCCCCCGCCGGCACGCGGCGACGACTAGGGCGCCCCGGGGGCGCGGCTCCCGGGAGGGGAGGACCGAGGTGGGGGAGCACGGCGAGGCGCGGGGGAGGGTCGCGGCGATGCTCCGGGCGGCGGGCCTCGAGCTCGGGGAGGCCGAGGTCGAGGAGCTCGTCGAGATGTACGGCCAGCTCCGCACGGCCGCCGACTCGCTCGACATCCCGGAGGCGCGCTCCGGGGAGCCGGCGCTCCTCTACTCGCCCCTCGAGCCTCCCCCCGCCGGCGGGGAGGCTGGGGCGTGACGGCGGCCGCAGACGGCGGCGGGGCGATCCCGCCCGGCATCGACGAGGCGGCGGAGGCGCTGCGCGCGGGGCGCCTCACCTCGCTCGAGCTGACGCGCACGCTGATCCGGCGCGCCGAGGCGCTCGACGAGGGGCTCGGCGTCTACCAGCGCCGGCTCGACGAGAGCGCGCTCGAGGAGGCGGCCCGCGCCGACGCGGAGCTCGCCTCCGGACGGGACCGGGGGCCGCTCCACGGCATCCCGCTCGGCGTGAAGGACATCATCGCGACCAGGGGCGCGCCGACCTCGGCGGGGAGCCTGGTCTTCGAGCGCGAGCGCCCGCCCGGCTGGGAGGGCGGCGCCGACGCCCCCGTCGTCTCCCGGCTCCGCGGGGCCGGCGCCGTCATCCTCGGCACCACCTCGACGATGGAGTTCGCCATCGGCATGCCCGACCCGCAGCGGCCCTTCCCCATCGCCCGCAACCCCTGGGACACCTCCCGCTGGGCCGGCGGGTCGAGCTCGGGGACCGGAGCGGGGGTCGCGGCCTCGCTCATGCTCGGCGGGCTCGGGAGCGACACCGGGGGCTCGATCCGCATCCCCGCCGCGCTCTGCGGCGTGAGCGGGCTGAAGCCGACCTACGGCCGCGTCCCCCGGTCGGGGGTCGTCCCGCTCGCCTACTCGCTCGACACCGTGGGGCCCATCGCGCGGACGGCGCGCTGCTGCGCCCACCTGCTCCAGGCGATCGCCGGGCCGGACGGGGACGACCCGGCGTCGGCCGCCGAGCCGGTCCCGGGCTACCTCCCGCACGGGGACGGATCGCTCGACGGGCTCCGCCTCGGCGTCGACCGCGCCAGCTGCCTCGGCCGGCCGGGCTCCGACCCGGAGCTCGCGGCGCGCTTCGAGGCGGCGGTGGAGGAGCTCTCGGGCGCGGGCGCCGAGATCGTCCCCGTGGAGCTCCCCCGCTACGAGGTCGTGCGCCACTCCGGCGCGCTCTCGCTGCGCGCGGAGGCCTCGGCCTACCACCTGCCGTGGCTCCGGAGGCGCTGGGGCGACTACGGGGTGCACACGGCGAAGGTGCTGGCGGCGGGGCTGCTGCTCTCCTCGGCCGACTACGTGCAGGCGCAGCGGGTGCGCGCCTGGGCGCGCCGGGAGGTGGCGGCGATGCTCGGGCGCGTCGACGCCGTCCTGACGCCGACGGCCGGCGTCGGGGCGCCGCCGCTCGCGGGCCTCGACCACCTGAGCTTCGGGCGGCTGCCGATCTTCGCCGGCTTCTGGAACGCCGTCGGCTTCCCCGCGATCTCGGTGCCGATGGGGCCGGGCGCCTCCGGCCTCCCGCTCTCGCTCCACGTCGCCGGCCGCCCCTTCGAGGAGGCGACGGTCGTCCTGGTCGCCGACGCCTTCCAGCGGCGCACCGACTGGCACCGGGCCCTCCCCCCCGCTCCCCTGAGCGCCCCGGGCGGGCGCGGGCTCCCGCGCGCGCCCGCGCTCGGGTAGAGTCGGCCGCGGGGCGTGAGGAGGCGCAGGTGGAGTGGGGCGACACGCCGGAGCAGGCGGCGTTCCGCGAGCGGGTGCGCGCCTTCATCGGCGACCGCCTCCCGCGCTACTTCCGCGAGCACGGCGAGCCGGTGGGGCTGGAGACCGGCGACTGGCAGGCGGAGTTCGTGCTCGGCACGGAGGAGGCGCGCGGCGCCGCCCGGGAGTGGATGGAGGCGCTGCAGGAGCGCGGCTGGGTCGCGCCGCACTGGCCGCGCGAGTACGGCGGCGCCGGCCTCTCGACCATCGAGCACTTCATCTTCAACCAGGAGATGGCGCGGGCCGGCGCCCCGCCCGTCGGCGGCCAGGGCGTCTCGATGCTCGGACCGACGATCCTGCTGCACGGGAGCGAGGAGCAGAAGCGCCGCTTCCTGGAGCCGACGCTCTCGGGGGAGATGCTCTGGGCGCAGGGCTTCTCGGAGCCCGGCGCCGGATCCGATCTGGCGGGGCTGCAGGCGCGGGCGGAGCGCGACGGCGACGAGTACGTCATCAACGGCGAGAAGCTCTGGACCTCGCGCGCGCACAAGTCGAACTGGATCTTCGGGCTCTTCCGCACCGACCCCCACGCGCCGAAGCACCGCGGGATCTCCTTCCTGGTGATGGACGAGCGCACGCCGGGCATCGACGTGCGCCGCATCGACTCGATGGGGTGGGAGCACGCCACCAACGAGACCTTCTACGAGGACGTCCGCGTCCCCGCCGACCAGCTGATCGGGGAGGAGAACCGCGGCTGGTACGTGGCGATGACGCTGCTCGACTTCGAGCGCTCCAACATCGCCGGCGCCGAGCTCAACCGCCGGCGCATCCGGGAGCTCGTCGACTACCTCGCGGACGAGGGGGGCTCGCCCCACCGCGAGCGGGCCCGGGCGCACCGCGACGCCCTCTGCGACCACTACGTCGCCTCGGAGGTGCTCTTCAACTTCTCGCTCCGCATCGTCTCGATGCAGGCCTCGGGCACCGTCCCCAACTACGAGGCCTCCACCTCGAAGATCGTCGACTCGCAGCTCCGGCAGCAGCTCTCGCGCACCGGGACGAAGATCTTCGGCCTCTACGGGGGGATCTGGGGCGAGGACGATCCGCGCGCGCCGATGGGGGCGCTCTTCACGCAGGAGTACGTGCACAGCGTCGTCTACACCGTCTTCGGCGGGACCAACGAGATCCAGCGGAACATCATCGCGACGCGCGGTCTCGGCCTCCCCCGCGGCTAGGCCGGGGCGCCGGGAGGGTTGGGGGGCCTCGGTGGAGCTTCCGCGCCACGTCCCCAAGCCGTGGGGCCACGAGCTGATCTGGGCGCAGACGGAGCACTACGTCGGGAAGATCCTGCACGTGGAGGCCGGGCAGCAGCTCAGCCTGCAGTACCACCGCGAAAAGGACGAGACGATCCACGTCCGGAGCGGCCGGCTGCTGCTCCTCGTCGACGAGGGCGAGGGGCTCCGCGAACTCCGCCTCGGACCCGGGGAGAGCTACCACCTCGCGCCGGGGGTGCGGCACCGGCTGCGGGCGGAGAGCGACTGCGACGTGCTCGAGGCGAGCACGCCCCACCTCGACGACGTGGTGCGGCTGGAGGACGCCTACGGGCGCGAGGGGACGACCGAGGCGTAGCGGCCGGTCCGGGTGCGGGGAGGCGACGGTGATGGAGCAGCCGGCGGGGGGATGGAGGCGCACGGGGCGCGTGGCGGTGCCGGGCGGGGAGGTCGCCGTCTCCGAGCTCGGCCCGGACGGGGGCGGCCCGGAGTCAGAGCCGGTCGTGCTGCTGCACAAGCTCGGCGGCTGGAACGCCGACTGGAGGCACGTCGCGCCCGCACTCGGCGCCCGCCGCCGCGTGCTCGCGCTCGAGTTCGCCGGCCACGGCGACTCGCGGGCGACCGAGCCCCGGGGCTTCTGCTACCCGCTCGAGCAGAGCGCCCGGGACGTGCTCTCGGCGCTCGACGGGCTCGGGGTCGGGCGGGCGGTCCTGGTCGGGAACTCGCTCGGCGGATGTGTGGCGACCGTGATCGCCGCCACGCGCCCCGAGCGGGTCGCGCGGCTCGCGCTCATCTCGGTCGCGCTCGGGCGCGCCATCAGCGAGGAGGAGGCGCGCGCGGGCGAGCGCCCCGGCTGGTTCGACGGGGAGGGGCGGCCGCTCCCGCGCGACGCGAAGGAGAACGCGCGCATCTCCGGCACGCTCGACCCGGCCATCGGCGAGGAGCTGAACGCGAGCCGGTGGCGGGCGGGGCGCTGGGTCCGGTGGAGCGAGCGCGGGGTGGCGCTCGCGGACGTCCGGGGGCTGCTGCCCGAGGTGCGGGCGCCGGCGCTGCTGCTCTACGGGGAGCGCGATCCGCTGATCGCGATGTTCGAGAAGCGATCGCTCGGCTCGCTCCCCGACGGGCGCGCCGTCCACATCCCCGGCACCGGGCGCTTCCCCCAGCAGGAGAGCCCGGCCGAGACCGCGGCCGCGCTGCTCGCCTTCATCGACGGGGAGGGCGCGTAGCGCGCGGGCGGCGCTACCCGCCGGCCGGCCCCGCGGGAGGGCCGGCGAGCCCGGCGACCCCGGTCGGGCACGCGACCCCGGTCCCGCCGATGCCGCAGTAGCCGTCGGGGACCTTCGCGAGGTACTGCTGGTGGTAGCCCTCCGCGTAGTAGAACTCGCCGGCCGGGGCGATCTCGGTCGTGATCCCGCCGTAGCCGGCCGCCCGGAGGCGCTCCTGGTAGGCGGCGCCGCTCGCCTGCGCGGCGAGGCGCTGCTCCTCGGAGTAGTGGTAGAGCGCCGAGCGGTACTGCGTGCCGACGTCGTTCCCCTGGCGCATCCCCTGCGTCGGGTCGTGTCCCTCCCAGAAGATGCGCAGCATCTCCCCGTAGGAGGTCAGGCGCGGATCGAAGACGACCAGCACCGCCTCGGTGTGCCCCGTGAGCCCCGAGCAGACCTCCTCGTAGCTCGGGTTCGGCGTGATGCCGCCGGCGTAGCCCACCGCCGTGGTGTGGACGCCGGGGGCCTGCCAGAAGAGGCGCTCCGCCCCCCAGAAGCAGCCCATGCCGACGAGCGCGCTCTCGCTCCACTCCGGGAAGGGCGGCGTGAGCGGGCGCCCGCTCACGAAATGCGCGTCGGGGACCGGCACCCGCTCCGCGCGGCCGGGGAGCGCCTCGCCGGGGGCCGGCATCGTCGTCCTGTGCCTGGCGAACATTCCGAACATCGGGCGCCCTCCTCCCCCGGCTCCCAGCGTACCCCGCCCCGGCCGATCCCGCTCAGCGCGGCGCGCCGGGCGGGCCGGCCGCGCAGGCGATGCGCCCGCGCAGGCGCACGGCGAGCGCGTAGCCGGCGTCGCGGAGCCAGGAGAGCGGGGCGGCGTCGAGGAGCGCCCAGGCGCGGCCGCCCGGGCCGAGCCGCAGCGCCTGCGTCATCGCCGCGCCGGCGTGGTACTCGACGCCCGCCCCCGTCACGAAGTGGGCGCTCGCCCACCGCTCCCGCTCCCCGAGCCCCGCGAGCAGGCCGCGCTCCGCCGCGCCGGAGATCGGGAGCAGCGCCAGGGGGCGCCGGGCGCGGCGGGCGAGCCATGCGGCCGAGGCCCGGCAGCAGGCGCAGCGGTCGTCGTAGAGGAGGAGATCGCTCCCGGGGCTCCGCCCGGCAGGGGTCTCGTGCGGCGAGCCCACCGTGAGCCCCGCGCCCTACGGGAGCCAGTAGCCGAGGCGGCCGTGCGGGACGCCCTCCTCGATGAGGGAGGCCGTCCCGACGTGCGCCGCCGAGAAGAAGCCGCTCAGCGACTCGCACTCGACGCTCCCGCGGTAGGAGTCGATGCCGACCGCGGCGCCCCAGAGGCCCGCGATGGTGCGGGCCGCCTCCCGCTGCGCCCCGACCATCGCCTCGGCGTGGACGCCGCGGCCCCCGGACTCGCGCACGAGCCCGTAGCCCAGCTCGACGATGCGCGCGTTGAGCAGCGTCCCGCCGGACCAGGCGTAGACGGAGGGGAGGAGGCCGTCGCCCGGGGCGGCCTCGAGCGTGAGCGCGCTCCCCGGCGG